>JBOGIR010000611.1:0-5998 GCA_050742335.1 Vicinamibacterales bacterium
TGTGATAGGCGCGGTGGCAGGAAGGTGTACGCAGCGTCCGTCTTCAGGCAGACGAAGCACCGAACGCTGAACGCCGAACCCGGAACCCCGAACCGAACGTGAACACGAACTGAGCACGGAGAACCGAGAAGTGTGAACGACGATGTCTCAGGCCCAACCCAAGTGATTCTGGTGAGAACGTCAGGCGGTCGTGTCCGTATCGGAGGCGCGAGCGGTCTCCGCTCCCGAGGAGGGACCAGTCGACGCGTCCATGTCGAAAAGAGTCGTGAGGACGTCGCCCTGCGCCTTGAGGGCGCGAGACGCGTCGTGGGAGGCCGCACAGAGGGCGTCGGCCGCTTCGAGGTGGGTTTCCACGGTTCGCTTCACCGCCGCCCAGTCGGTTCTGGCCTGCTGCCAGGCGTCCTGTCGCGCGACCCGCTCCGCGTCGTAGTGATCCTTGAGGCTCTGCGCTTCCCCTTCCAGCGCGGAAAGACGCCCGAGCAGCGCGTCGTATTCGCCCTGTTGAGCGTTGGTCGTCTCAACCAGTTCCGCGATCACCGCCTCGAATCGAGTACGTTCCGCGCTCGACGCCTGGGTGCGTTCCTGGCGCTCTCTCTCCAACGTGGTCTGCGCGTCGGCAGCCCTGGCCTGGGCCGCCTGCAGGTCCGTCAACAAGGTGGTCCGCTCGCTTTCCCACTGGCGCCGGTCGCCCTTGTGAGCCTCCGTGCGCTCCTGCCGTTCGTTCTTCAAGGCGGTGTGCGCGTCAGCCGCCCGGGCCTCGGCCGCCTGCAGGTCCGTCAACAAGGTGGTCCGTTCGCTCTCCCACTGGCGCCGGTCGCCCTCGTGAGCCTCCATGCGCTCCTGGTGTTCCTGCTCCAACGCGGTGTGCGCGTCGGTGGCTCGGGCCTCGGCTGCCTGCAGTTGCTGGCGTTCCTGCTCCAACGCGATGTGCGCGTCGACGGCTCGGGCCTCGGCCGCCTGCAGGTCCGTCAACAGCGCGGTGCGCTCGCCCTCCCACTGCCGCCAGTTGCCCTCGTAGGCCGCCATGCGTTCCTGGCGTTCCTGCTCCAACGCGGCGTCCGCGCCGGCGGCTCGCGCCTCGGCCGCCTGCAGCTGGGTCAGCAACGCGATGCGCTCGCTTTCCCACTGCCGCGAGTTGCCCTCGTGGGCCGCCATGCGTTCCTGACGTTCCTGCTCCAACGCGGCGTCCACGTCGGCGGCTCGCGCCTCAGCCGCCTGCAGCTGGGTCAGCAGCGCAGTACGATCATCCTCCCACTGACGCCGGTCGCTCTCGCGGGCCTCCGCGTGGTGGACGCACCGGCGTTCGGACTCCTGGAGCATCTCCTCACTTCGCTGCCGCCGCTCGCGCTCGTGCGTCAGCTCGGCCCGAGACGCATCGAGCTCGTCCTGCAACGCCTGCATCTGCGGCACGACGTCCAGACCGTCGCGTGCGGCCGACCCTCGCGGCGATGGCTGTTGCTGATCTTTTGTCGTTCCGGCCGACGATGGATCGGCGGGAGCGGCGAGGACAGCCGCAGCCGTCCCGGTGGCCGGCGTGTCCACCGCGGGAGGCGTGGCGGCCTGTGCTGCACTTCGTGCAGCGGTTTGCACACCTTGCGAGGTGAGACTTTCGAACACCACTTCCGCACTGTAGGTGATGGTGCCGTCCTTGACTGTCGCCACCCGTGCGGACACGACACGGCTCTTCATCACGATCGGCTCGCCCGACGGCGGTTCCACTTTGAGCTGGATCAAGGTGCTGGGCGACACGCGCCACCCGAGTTCCAGCCGTGCGCGGGTATCGGACACGTTCAGTAGACGAACCGGTCTGCCGTTGATGGAAATCGTCGACCCATCACTCACCGACGCTTTGAGCTGCTCTTCCATCACGGGCGTGACTGCGTGCGACATGTTCGACCACCTTGGGGGGACCGACAATCATACTCCCCGGACCAAACGTCGGGAGCAACTGCAGGGCCAGGTTCCGCGCCCGATGGGACGAGGACGGGAAGTCTCCGTGTCAGAGGCACTTGCAGGCCCATGAGCTTGCTCCGCCGAGGGTGGGCCGACGCTACGGCGCGTCCTATGACCCTGGTTCCCTTGTCATCCCTATCGGCCGGTCGTGTGAGGCGCTCCAGCCTGTGTTTCGGAGAGCAACGCCAGAGGGCGAGCGGCTCACGTCGGTGCCCAGTCCAATCCGGGGCTCCAGGCTGGTCGGATATAATTCGGCCCGCGCATGTCCGACGACCGCCTCGCGCAGCAGATCGCGTTCCTCATCGAAGCCGACAAGCTGAAGAACATCATCCGTCGCACGCCGCTGATGGACTCGTCTCGCCGCGAGAATTCGGCGGAGCATTCGTGGCACCTCGTGGTGGCCGCCATGGTGCTGTACGAGTACTCGGCCGACGAGGTCGATCTCCTCCGCGTGCTCGAGATGCTCGCCGTGCATGACCTGGTTGAGATCGATGCCGGCGACACGTTCGCCTATGACGTGCAGGATCTGGTGACGAAGGCCGAACGGGAACTGGCGGCCGCCGATCGCGTGTTCGCCCTGCTTCCGCCGGATCAGGCGTCGCGGCTGCGGTTGTTGTGGGAGGAGTTCGAAGCCCATGCGACGCCGGACGCACGTTTCGCCAACGCCATGGATCGCCTGCAACCGCTCCTCCAGAACGCCTGCGCGCAGGGCGGAAGCTGGCGCGATCACGACGTGGACCGCGAACAGGTGTTGAGCCGGATGGCGCCTATTCAGTCGGCCGCGCCGGCCGCGTGGCCGCTCGTGCTGAAAATCGTCGACGACTTCTGCGCGTCAGGGTTGCTGCGCGCGGCACCTACCTCACAACCATCGACGTGAAGGGCGGTACGTAGGCCTGGAGGAAGACGAGCAGGCCCACCAGCAGCGCCAGCGCGATGCTGTGGAAGAACACGTACCGCAGGATCTCGCCCTCGTGTCCGTACCAGCGCGTCGCCGTGCTCGCAACGACGATCGACTGCGCGTCGATCATCTTGCCCATCACACCGCCCGAACTGTTCGCCGCGGCCATCAACGTCGGGCTCAAGTCGAGCTGCTCGGCCGTGATGCGCTGGAGGCTCCCAAACAGCACGTTCGACGAGGTGTCCGATCCTGTCAGCGCCACGCCAAGCCACCCGAGCAACGTCCCGAACAGGGGATACAACAGACCTGTCTGGGCAAACGCCAGGCCCATCGTTGCGTCCACGCCCGAGTAGCGCGTCGTGTATCCGATCGCGAGCATCGCGGCAATCGTCAGCAGGGAGAAGCGAACGAGCTGCAGCGTGCGCCAGTACATGAGCACCAGCTCCCGCATCGAGTACCCCATGGTGAAGCCGGCGATCACTGCCGCGATGAAGATGCCCGATCCGGTGGCCGATAGCCAGTTCAGCGCGAACACGGCGGCCTCCGGCGTCGGCGTGTCGACGACGGGCGGGACGCGCTGGACGAGGTTGTGCAGTCCCGCCACTGGAACGCGGACGATCGACATCCCGTCGAGCGCGGCCTTCATCTGCGGCAACCCCCAGAGGAACACCACGACACTGAGGATGATCCACGGCATCCACGCCTGAAAGACCTGCCCCGAGGAGGCGTCTGGCGCTCGCGTCACCGGGACAGGGCCGTTGCCGACCTCAGCGGCTGCGTACGCGGCATCGTGTGGCTGCCAGACGCGGAGCAGCAGGGTGAGCGCGCCCATCGACACGATCGCCGACACCACATCGACGAGCCACGGTCCGTGATAGTTGGAGACGAGAAACTGTGGCACGGCAAACGCCACTCCCGCAACGAGCACCGCAGGCCAGACGGCGAGCGTGCCGCGGACTCCGGCAAACGCCCAGATGAGCCAGAACGGGACGATCACCGAGAAGAAGGGCAGCTGCCGTCCGACCATCGCGCTGAGATCCTGGAGATCCAGCCCCGTCACGCTCGCGAGCGCGATGATCGGCGTCCCCAGCGCGCCATACGCCACCGGCGCCGTATTGGCGATGAGCGACAAGCCCGAGGCCGCCAGGGGGCTGAAGCCGAGCCCAATCAGAATAGCGGCGGTCACCGCGACCGGCGTTCCGAAACCGGCGGCTCCTTCGAAGAACGCACCGAACGAGAACGCCACCAGCAGGAGCTGCAGGCGCCGGTCTGCGGTAATCGCCGTGATGCTCGTGCGCAGGATCGCGAACAGGCCTCGTTCGTGCGTCAGCTGATACAGAAAAATGACGTTGAGCACGATCCAGCCGATCGGAAACAGCCCGTACGCCGCGCCGTACACCGCGGCGCCGGCAGCCATACTGGCTGGCATGCCAAAGACGAACATGGCGACGGCGAGCGAGGTTGCCAGTCCAAGGAGGGCGGCGTTGTGCGCCTTGACACGAAAGATGCCCAGCGAGCCCAGGAGGACGACAACCGGGAGTGTGGCGCACAACGTGGAGAGCGCCGCGTTGCCCAGCGGGTCGTAGATTTGAGGCCACATAAATGGTTGATGAATCCTATCAGAGGCGGCGTAGACTCTGGGGATGGCACTGACGCGGATCCTTCGCAATCCGGCCTGGGCGTTGACGGCCGTCGCGCTGCTGGTATCGCCGCTGTCGGCCCAGCAGCCCCGCAGCGCATCGGGAGCCGCAACGATGTCGTTCTATGACTTGAAGACGAGGACGCTGGCCGGCCGGCCCGCCGACCTCGCGCAGTACCGCGGGACGGTGAACCTCGTGGTGAATGTCGCCAGTTACTGTGGCTACACCCCGCAGTACGCCGGCCTTGAAAAGCTGCAACGCGAGATGAAGGGACAAGGGTTCAACGTCCTCGGATTTCCGAGCAACGACTTCGGCGAACAGGAACCCGGCACGGCGCAGGAGATTGCCGAGTTCTGCCGGCTCACCTACGACGTGACGTTTCCCATGTTCGAGAAAGTCGTGACGAAGAGCGGCCCCGGTCAATCGCCTGTCTATGGCTTGCTCGGGCGGTCGGGCCATCTGCCCGCGTGGAATTTCAGCAAGTACGTGATCGACAAGGACGGCCACGTGGTGGCGTTCTTTCCGAGCGACGTCACGCCCGACGATCCACGACTGCGCGCCGCGATTGCCAAGGCCCTCGCAGCGCGCTAGAAGCACGTCTGGCGCGTTAGTGTCACGAAGGATCGCGAAGCCCACGAACGGCAGTCACACTCCTCCAGCGGCCTCCTACGGCAGCAGGCGATAGACGCGCTCGTCGTAGGGGGCGCCATCGATCGCCGTCTCACGCAGCCCTTCGCGATACGTCCTGCTGTGCGACGTCGCCACGTGCGTTTCGCGCGCGCGTTCATCCCTCCACGCCTCGAGTACGGTGAAGTGGTTCTGTCGCGCGCCCTGGAGCACGTCGAATCGAAGGTTGCCCGCCTCCGCTCGGCTCGCGGCCGGCTGCGCCTGCAGCAGCTCTCGCGCCTTGGGCAGACCCGTCGGGACGACGTCGACGTGGGTGACCACCAGAACCGCGCTGGGCGAGGAAGGGGCTGCCGTTCCCACGGCGAAGACGGTGTGCGTACGCTCGTCGTACGCACTCACGCGGAGGGGCGTCAGCTTGTCGTGAAACTGCGCGACATGCTGGGACTCGCGGTGCTTCTTCCTGGACGCCTCGTCCTGCCACTGTTCGACAATCACGAAGCGACCTCGCGGCCCGTCCTGCTGCCAGACCTCGGCCCCGCGGTTGCCCTCGTCGCGACGACTCGTGTCGCGGTACGCCTTGAGGAGCGCAACCGCCTGCGCTTCGGACGCGGGCACGACATCGACGTACGTCACAACGGTCCGCGGGCCTTCGGGCGGCGGCGCGTTTGCCGGCGGCGGTGCCTGAGGGCCCGCTGTGCTGATGGTGCCCACCAGCAGGATTGCGAGCGTTCCCGTTGCAAAGGCCAATACTCGGTTGCGCATGATGTCCTCGGCTGCTTCGGAAGATGAGAGTTACCTATGGCGCATTCTGCCACCGCCGGGAGCAACTGTCCATGCAACTTCTGGTAGATTCTTAAGGTTCATGCGCGGAGGGTGGGTC
>JBOGIR010000612.1:0-11021 GCA_050742335.1 Vicinamibacterales bacterium
TGCTCGCACACGCGCAGGAGCTTGGCCGTCGTCTGGGCGGTGAGAATGGTCCGCGCCGCGCCGCGGCCGTCGATCGGCCGGTGCCCAAACTGCCCGATGGCAAGGTCGACCTGTCCGGCGTGTGGTCAGGAGGTGGCGACGGCTCGATCGAGCGCCTCCTCAAGCCTGGCGAGCTGGACAGCATCATGCTGCCGTGGGCCAGGAAGCTCTACGCGGAGCGCAACGCCACCGACGGGCTGGATCCGTACTTCACGTGCATGCCCGGCGGCCCCCTTCGGATCACTGGAGGGTTCGGCTGGCGCCTGGTGCAGCATCCGACCACCAATTCCACGCACATCTTCATGCTGCAGGAAGGGAACGCGCACACCTACCGGCAGATCTTCATGGACGGTCGCAGGCATCCCGAGGACCCGAGCCCGACGTGGTACGGCCATTCGATCGGACGCTGGGAAGGGGACACCCTCGTCGTCGATACCATTGGGCTCAACGACAGGTTCTGGCTCGACAGCGGCGGCACGCCGCACACCGAGCGGCTCCATATGGTGGAGCGCTACACGCGCACCGACTTCAATACGCTCCGCCGCGAGGTCACCATCCAGGACCCGGGGGCGTTCACCAGGCCGTTCACGGTCACGTTCACCGCGAGGCTGGGGACCCCGGACAGCGAGATCCTGGAATACATCTGCATCGAGAACAATCAGTACGGTCTCGCGCAGGGCCTCTCTCTTCCGAACGCGAAAAAATAGGAGTAGGGCGGGTTCCGCGCGGGAAATGCGCAGCGGACCCGCCGTCGGGAGGCTGATCACGGGCCACACCCCTCGACGCTGCTCGGGGTGCGCTGAGCGCCAGTCGAAGGGCAGAGGCACGGAGACACAGAGGTCATTCAGGAACTACGAAGGGCACGAAGGCTACGAAGGGCACGAATACCATAAGAATGCATTCTTGATCTGGCTTCGTGTTCGTCGAGCCCTTCGTGTTTTCGTGGTTATCTCGCTTTATATGGTGCGGGGCGCGCGAACCGTGCGGCGTCGATCGTGGCGTTGGGCTGTATCTCTTTCAGCACGATCGTGTTCTGGCCGTCGGTCCACGTGAGAACCATCCGGAACGGCAGCTTCACGCCGGCCACGTCGCGGTAGTCGGCGTACTCGAACTGCACCGGCACCGTGCCAACGGCGGTTCGGTTCCAGCGCACGATCCGCACCAGCAGCCCGGCATCGTCGAAATAGAAGTTCACGGGAAGCTGTCCCGCGTTCTGCCCCTGCAGGAGCTGCACGACGCGCCCGTCGATCGTGGTGCTGCTCACCAGCCACTGCGTGAAGGCTGGACGGATGGTTGCGGGGAACCACTGCATCGCCTCGAGTCTCGCGGCGTCGAGGTTTCCTCCAGTGAGCGCCAGCAGCGGGAGCGGCCGCCATCCCTCCGCCGCCCACGCGGCGCGGCCGTCGAACGTCTTCACCGCGTCTCCATCGGGAGTGCGCACGACCTGCATCCGCTGGTTGGGGGCACGCGCCGCAATCTCGATCGGAAACTGGTTCCCGCCGGTGTTGAACCCCTCGTACGTGCCGCGCGCGACAAAGCCGGTGAGTCCGGCCAGCCGCTGCGGCCCGCCGAGCGCCTGAAGGTACTTGTTGAAGATCTGATCCACGGTCGTCCGCGTATCGGGGAAGATGCGCATCGAGTTGGGATCGTCCACCAGCTCGCCGTACTGGAGCGCGAGGTTGGGGATGAATTCGGGCCGGTTCTTGGCGTTATGGCAGGTGAAACAGCTCACGCGGGGCTGCCCCCCGAAGTAGTTCTTGTTGATCGTGTTCATCATCACGATCATCTGGCGCGCGCGCTGGATCAACGGGGTCGCTTCGGCAAACGCGCCCCGATTGGTGTAGATGTCGCCCGAGTGACAACTGACGCAGTCGAAGCCGAGCGATGAGGCGAACATGCCCATCGTGTCCATGAACTCGTCCACCGGAATGCCCTTCAGCACCTGGACGTTCTTGAAGACGGTGTCCGACATCAGCGGGGGCTGCTCCGATCCCGCCTGGCCCGCCTCCGCGAACGCTTCGGCGCGCAAGCCCGCCCGCGCGGACGCTCCAGCGGGCATGCCGGACACGGACATCAGGGTTACGAAGCACGCGGCTGCCGTCGCCATGGCGCCACGGATCGTGCGCCGCCATCCAAACCTCATGTCGTCTCCCTTCCTCCAGCGTGGACCGGCCATAGTGCGAGTTCCTGAAAATTAACCATGCGATCGGCGCTGTCAAGCGAAAAGATCCCGCAGGCGAGCTACGATATACTCCGCGCCGTTCGCACGGGAACGGCGGTGGGAATGCGGGTGATGTTGAGGAGGATCAAAGTGCGGAAGAGTGCCCTTCTAGTCGTGCTCGTTGGCTTTACCGCATCACTTCCGGCACAGGAGCCGGCACCTGCGCAGCAGCAAACTCCGCCCGGACTGTTCACCCCGCTCGCGGGTGAGTTCGTTCCACCGCTGCCGGCCGACATTGCGTTGCAACCGGCGCCGAGGTTGTTCGACGGCACGCCCGACATCTCGGGGCCATGGGTCGGCGGCGGCTCGAACGACGACATCGAACGCGAAGGAGGACTGAAGCCGGGCGACATGCCGCTGCTGCCGTGGGCCAAGGCTCTTCGAGACTCGCGCAAAGAAGAAGACGAACCGTACCTGTACTGCACGCCGATGAGCGTGCCGCGTTCGAACCCGTATCCCTGGCGGTTCGTGCAGTCCTACACGGCGCAGGGGCCGGGGCACATCTTCGTGATACACGAGAACGGCGATGCCGGCTCGAACCGGCAGATCTTCATGGACGGCCGCGGACACCCGGACGATCCGCTCCCCTCCTGGTGGGGACACTCCATCGGCCGATGGGAGGACGACACGCTCGTCATCGACACCATCGGCTACAACGACAAGTTCTGGTTCGACAGCCGCGGCACCCCGCACACCGAGCAGTTGCACACCATCGAACGGTGGACGCGGATCAATTGGGGGTCGATGACCCATGATTTCACGCTGGACGACCCGGGCGCGTTCTCCCGTCCGGTGCAGCTGCAATTCGTGGCCAGGGCGGTGCCGCCGGGCCATGAACTGATGGAGTTCGTCTGCGCCGAGAACAATCAGTACGGGATTGCCGCTGGCATCGAGAACATCTATCAGGAAAAAGGGTACGGGCTCGAGAAGCCGGAGGCACGGTAGGCAGTAGGCAGTAGGCAGTAGGCAGTAGGCAGTAGGCAGTAGGCAGTAGGCAGTAGGCAGTAGGAGGCGTTGCACATGAGCACGAAGTGGCGGATGGCAATCGCGGCTGTCGTCCTGTGTTGGACGACGCCGGCGGCGGCGCATCATTCCTTCGAAGTCGAGTACGACCCGAGGAAGCCCGTCGAGGCGGTGGGCGTGATTGCGAAAGTCGAGTGGACGAACCCGCACATGCGTATCTATATCGACGTCACCGATGAGAAGGGCGTCGTGACCACCTGGAACCTGGAGCTCGGCAGTCCGAACAGCGTGCTGCGGCGCGGCTGGAAGCGGGCGGACCTCCAGGTGGGAGAGAAAGTCACCTTCAAGGGATTCGGCGGCAGAAAAATCCTGACTCGGGCCGTGGCCGATGCCATCACGCTGTCGGACGGTCGCGCGTTCACCGGAGCGTCGGGCGCACCGGACATCGCGCGTCCCCAACAGTAGGCAGTAGGCAGTAGGCGGTAGGCAGTGGGCGGGCGGACCACCTGTCGCAACCGGAACGCGGGAGGAATGGCACTGGAGGCGGGCATGACGTTTGGGTGGAAGCGCGCGATTCTCGGGATGGCCGTCACGGCCTTCGTGTGCTCGCTGGGTACCCGGTCAATCGCCGGGTCGCCCGCCGGAGCGCCGCCGCCGGGTGTACGCGCCGAAGCTTTCGCGGAAGCGGGCTTGCGCGCCGAAGCTCTAGCGGAGGCGCGTCAGGGTGCGCAGGAACCGAGCCCGCCGATGGCGGAAACCGTGTTCAAGAACATCCAGGTCCTGAAAGGCATTCCGGCGGACGAGTTCATGGACACGATGGGGATGTTTGCGTCCTCCCTTCTGTTCGACTGCACCGGATGCCACGTCGAGGAAATCCTCACCAGGCGCGAGGCATTCGCCGTGTCGACCCCGCGCATCCAGCGCGCGCGGCAGATGGTGGTGATGATGAACACCATCAACCGCAACTTCTTTGCCGGGCAGCCGCGCGTGACCTGCTTCACGTGCCATCGCGGCGCCGACACCCCGGAAGTCGTCCCCGACCTCGCCTTGCAGTACGGCGACGTGGCGGATGAAAACCCGAACGCGATGCGGATCTTCCCCGATGCGCGGCTCTCTGCCGACAAGATCTTCGGCCGGTACATCCAGGCGCTGGGCGGACGCGATCGCGTGAGCACGCTCACGAGCTTTGTGGCGACGGGTTCGTACGCGGGGTTCAACACCGGCGACCAGAAGGTCGCCATCGAGATTTACGCCAGAGCTCCGGATCAGCGTTCGCAGGTCGTGCGCACGTTCGAGGGAGATGCGATCAGAACGTACGACGGCCGGAACGCGTGGGCCGCGGAGGGGTGGAGACAGATCCCCCTGATGACGTTCACGGGCGGAAACCTCACCGGCGCCAGGTTCGAGGCCCTCATGTCGTTCCCGGCTGGGATCCAGAAGGCGTACGGCCAATGGCAGGCCACGCTGGCCACCATCGATGGCCGGAACATCCAGCTCCTGCAGGGAAGCAATCCCGGCGAGCTTCCCGTGAACCTGTATTTCGACGAGGAGTCTGGGCTGCTGGTACGAACCGTGCGGTGGAGCAAGACGTCGGTCGGGACGATTCCGACGCAGACCGATTACGCCGACTATCGTGAGGTCGCCGGTGTCAGGATGCCGTTCCACATGTTCGTCACGTGGACCAATGGGCAGAACACGATCGATCTGACCGAGGTGCGGCCCAACGTCGCCATCGACGGCGCACGGTTTGCACGACCGGCGCCGTTCAAGGGGCGGTAGCCCGGGGGCGCAAGATAGTAGGCAGTAGGCAGCAGGCGGTAGGCAGAAACGGTGTGCCTGGTGCCTTGACAGGGAAGCGACGCGTGGCCATGATCTAAGCCTCAAAGGGTCGAGCAAGCGCGAGTTACGGGGTTCGACGGACCCATTACACCTGGAGGGATGTTCGATGCGAATGAAGCTTGCGGCGGTGGTGGCTGGCTTCGGCCTTCTCTGGGTTGCCGTACCGGTTGTTGCGCATCACGCCGTCGGGGCGGAATACGACGTGAGCAAGCCGGTCAAGTTGACAGGTACGGTCACGAAGATCGAATGGACGAACCCGCACGCGCGGATCTATTTCGACGTCGCCCAGCCGGACGGAACCAAGGTGAATTGGAATGTCGAGCTGGCGGCACGAAGCGCGCTGGTGCGGCAAGGGTGGACCGCCCGATCGCTCAATATCGGCGACACCGTGACGATCGAGGGAAGCCAGGCCAGGTCAGGTGCCAACATGGTCAATGCGCGAGCGGTCCTGCTGCCCGGCGGCCAGAAAGTGTTCTCGGGCGAGAATCAGTAGCCGGGCATCGGTGGTTGGTGGTTGATCAAGGAGAGACTCGCGTGAGGAAGATCTGTATTGTCTCCGCGATGACGGCGTTGTGGCTGCCGCTGCTGGCGCAGCCGGCGTCCATGCAGTACGACCCGACGCAGAAGCCGATTGCCGCAGTCAGACGTGCGGGTCCGCCGAAAGGCCCGGTGCCACGGCTGCCCAGCGGGATGGTCGATCTGATGGACGCCACCTGGGTGGGTGGCGGCCCGGTCAACGATCTCGAAGGGCAAGGTGGACTCAAGAAGGGCGAACTGGACTCCATCATCCTGCCGTGGGCGAAAGCGCTCATGGCCACGCGGGATGAGACCCAGGAGCCGCACAACGCGTGTCTGCCCATGGGCGTGCCGCGGGTGACGCCGTTCCCATACCGCTTCGTGCAGAACTACACGCACAAGCCTCCCACCCACATGTTCATCCTCCACGAGGGGAACATTCACAGCTACCGGCAGATCTTCATGGACGGCCGGCGGCACCCGGCCGAGCTCGACCCGACGTGGTACGGCCACTCCATCGGGCGGTGGGAAAAGGACACGCTCGTCATCGACACGGTCGGCTACAACGACAAGTTCTGGTTCGATCGCCGCGGTCACCCGCACACCGAGCAGCTGCACACCATCGAACGGTGGACCCGGTTGAATCTCGGCGAGATGGAGAACAAGGTCACCATAGACGACCCGGGGGCCTACAGCAAGCCGTTCACCCTCACGTTCATGGCCACGACGACGCCGGGTGACGAGCTGCTCGAATACATCTGCCAGGAAAACAATCAGTACGGCATACAGACCATTCCAGGCTACAAGGGTCCGACCTTCGGTGGTGCGCCGCCGAAATAGGACGTCTGGGGCGCAGTCGCGCTTCGTTGCGGAAATTGAACCCGCCGGCAGACATGTCGGCGGGTTTTCAGTGAGGGGTACCAATGGCAGGACGTCACGCTTCTCGTCTCTTGATGTTGGCGATCGTAGTTCTTTTCACGACGCTGCCCGCACGCGCGCAGCAGGCGGCGACGCAGACACCGTTCGAGCCGCAGGTTGGCCAGGCCGGCAAAGACGTCGTCTGGGTGCCGACGCCGCAGACGCTCGTCGACAAGATGCTCGACATGGCGAAGGTCACGCCGCAGGACTTCGTGATGGATCTCGGCTCAGGTGACGGGCGGACGGTGATTACGGCCGCCAAGCGCGGTGCACGCGCGCTCGGCATCGAATACAACCCGAACATGGTGGAGCTCTCACAGAAGAATGCCACCGCGGCGGGTGTCACCGCCCGCGCGACGTTCCAGAACGCCGATCTGTTCGAGACCGACTTCTCGAAGGCGCAGGTCATCACGATGTTCCTGCTGCCGTCGATCAACATGAAGCTTCGGCCCAAGCTGCTGGAGCTCAGGCCGGGCACCCGGATCGTGTCGAACACGTTCACGATGGAGGACTGGGAGGCGGACGAGACGCAGCGGATCGAGCAAGATTGCACGAGTTGGTGCACGGCGCTGCTGTGGATCGTTCCCGCGAAGGTCGGAGGCACGTGGCGCATCGGGCAGAATTCGCTGGTGCTCAAGCAGCAGTTCCAGATGCTGTCCGGCACTTTCGGCTCGACTCCCATCTCTGCCGGGCGGATGCGGGGAGACGAGATTACCTTCACGGCCGGCAACGCCGTCTACACGGGGCGTGTCGATGGGAACAGCATGAAGGGCAGTATCAAGGGCGCGAGCGGCGGCACGTTCACCGCGACACGGTAGACCGCAGGCGCAGGCTGACGCCTGCGCCCCTCCACACGACATCGCTGCTGCTGCGCAGGCCAACAGCCTGCGCGCTACACACACTGCATGTAGGGCGCACGCTATAGCGGGCGCCGATTAGAACCGCCGTCCAGCGGCGCTCACGACGGCGGTCTCACTTGCCACCCCTTCTGCGTCAACCTGTAGGTCGTGGTATTCAGGCACATCGCTTCTGCGATCTTGTCGCCTGGAGCCCGCTTGACCCTGATGCGCGGCGTCGTCCAGCGTCCTGTTCTCGCCAGGAAAGGTGGCGAGTTTCAGAATGCACGTGTCAAGGACGACTCGTAAGGTAGGGCCTGGCGCGTCGCAGCGCTCGCGCGCGTCGCTTGGTTTCGACGAACGCAACCGCCTCACCTTCGGTCATCGTCTTGCCGCGGTTTTGACGGTGTGCTCGCGCCAGGGCCGGGAAGAGCCTGAACCTGACGACCTTGCCTTTAACGACCGCTGTCGCATACATAACACCAGCGCACGCAAAGAGGCTGGCCGACACAAGCGGGCGAGCATTATCGGATTCGACCACGAGCGACGAAGCCGGCCACCCCAACGTCTACGTTCAACCTTTCCCGGGGCCAGCGCGAAATATCATCAACCAGCGCTCGACAATCAACCAGCGCTTCGAGAGGCGCTTCATTGACCGGTGTTGTGCCCTGTGCTACCGTCCGCGGCGTCAGCGCCAGCGCGGCGCGATGCAGACATGATGCGGGCTTCCGTTGTAGGCAGCTGCTTCGGAGCGGCGATGTGGCTTCATGTCGCGGCGGTCGCCCGGAGCGAGCGAGCACACCACGGATTTCGGTGGCGAAAGGGAGCGAGATGATCACCAGGAGGATGTCATGAGCCGGTTCCTGAGGGCCTTTATCGCGGGCGCGTGGATACTGCTTCTGACCAGTGCCCCGGCGTGGGCGCAGGCGACGGCCGAAATGAACGGCCGGGTCACCGACGAGAGCGGTGGCGTGCTGCCCGGTGTCACGGTGACGGTCACGCAGACCGACACCGGGTTCTCCCGGTCCGTCGTTACGGACGGAAACGGCAACTACGTGATCCCGACTCTCCCGACGGGGCCGTACCGGTTGGAAGTGTCGCTGCAGGGATTCCGGACCTACGTGCAGACCGGCATCGTGCTGCAAGTAGCGGCCACGCCGACGATCAATGCGGTGCTGACCGTGGGGAGTCTCGAAGAAACGGTGTCGGTGGAAGCGGCGACACCGCTCGTCGACGTGCGCAGTACTGGCATCAGTGAGGTGGTCGAACAAGAGCGGATCCTCGAGCTGCCGCTCCAGGGACGCCAGGTCACTGACCTGATCAGACTCGCGGGCGCGGCGGTGCAGGACGCGCCGAACAACAAGAGCATGCCGGGTTCGGTTTTCACGGGCGTGGCCGGAAGCCTTCCGTTCCGCGTGGCGTACCTGCTCGACGGCGCCCCGCACAACAACCCGTACGACAACCTGGGCATGCCACTGCCGTTTCCCGACGCGCTGCAGGAGTTCCGCGTTGCCACGAGCGGGCTCTCGGCCGACAACGGCGTCCATTCGGGTGGCTCGGTGAACGCGGTGACCAAGTCGGGCACGAATATCCTCCATGGAACGCTGTTCGAGTTCCTGCGCGACAAGCGGTTCAACGCCAAAGCGGCCTTCGCGCCCGTCAATCCTGCGACCGGCGAGCGGCTGGACGACGGCCTCAAACGGAATCAGCTCGGCGGCGTGCTGGGCGGTCCGATCCTGGCGGATCGGCTGTTCTTCTTCGGCGCCTATCAGGGGACATTCCTCGACGTCGCGCCTCCTGACGCGCTCACGCGAATCCCGACGCCGGCGATGCTGGCCGGCGACTTCACGGCGTTCGCCTCGCCGGCCTGCAACCGGGGCCAGCAGATCGCGCTGCGCGCCCCGTTCGTGAACAACCGGATCGATCCGCGCCTGTTCAGCCCGGCGGCGATGGCGGTTGCGCGGCAACTGCCGGCGACGGCTGACCCGTGCGGCGATGTCCGGTTTTCCGCACCGCTGAAGAGGGACGAGAGCCAGATCGTGGCCAAGGTCGACTATCAGGGCAGCGGCGGCCATTCGGTCTTCGGCCGGTACATGCTGACGTTCGACGAGCAGATCCCGTCGTGGCCCTCGTCCGGCAATGTGTTGACGACGAGGGCGGAGGACAACGCGGTGAAGCGTCGTGCGCATTCGCTCACGCTCGGCGATACGCGCGTGTTCGGCACCGACACGGTGAACGCGTTTCGCGTGGCGTGGAACCGCACCCGCGCGCACTATCACCTCGAGCCGTTCTTCGGCGCCGAGACGCTCGGCATCAATAACTTCCACAATTACGTGCCCGGCATCATCGGGATCGAGATCAGCGGGGGCTTCACAACGGCCTCCGGCGGCTCGGTGTACTTTCAGGGCGATACCGACGCGTATCAGATCTCCGACGACATCACGCTGGTACGGGGCAGCCACCAGCTCGCTGTAGGTGGGCAGGTGGCGTACTGGACGCACTATACGGTTGATGGTCAACGTGGCGTCGGCCTCTGGACGTTCGACGGATCGACGACGGGCCTGGGGATGGCCGACTTTCTCACCGGGAGACTCACCCGACTCGAGCACGCGCGGCCCGGCGTGCTCGACATGACGCAGAAGTACCTCGGTCTCTACGCGCAGGACACCTGGCGCGTCAGCCCGCGCGTGACGCTCAACGGCGGTGTGCGGTGGGAGCCGTTCTTCGGCGCGCACGTCCAGAACAACGCGATTGCCAACTTCAGTCTCGACAGGTTCCGGCAGGGCGCCTCGAGCACGGTCTTTCGCAATGCGCCGCCCGGATTCCTCTATCCCGGCGATGCCGATTTTCCGTCTGGCAAGTCGGGTCTGAACAACAAGTGGACGAACTTTTCGCCGCGCGTCGGGATGGCCTGGGACGTCACAGGTGACGGCCGGATGGCGGTGCGATCCTCGTACAGCCTCGGCTACGACTTCCAGGGCGCGTCGTACCTCTTCATCAGCGCGACGGCGCCGCCGTTCGGGGGCCGGCTGCGTGTGACCCAGTTGCCGGGCGGCTTCGACGATCCGTATCGCGATTTCCCCGGCGGGGCCCCGCACCCGTACCCGGAAACTCCTGGTCCGGATTCCCAGTTCCCGGCGTACGGGGCGCTCGCGTCGGTCGATCCCGACAACAACTCCACCCGCGTCCAGTCATGGAACGCCATCGTCGAACGGCAGGTCGGTGCGGCGTGGCAGGTGTCGGCCAGCTATCTCGGCAGCTACACGGATCGCATCTGGGCGCAGGCGCAGCGCAACCCCGGCGTCTTCATGGCGGGCGCGACGGCGGCGAACCTGAATCAGCGGCGCGTGCTGTCGCTGGAGAACCCGCAGGCGTCACGGCTGATTGGATCGATCGAGCGCCACGAGGCGGTCGGCTCGCAGGAGTACCACGCCCTGCGGTTGTCCACCCAGCGGCGCGCGGCCAGCGGCGTCAGCCTGAGCGCGAATTACACGCGCTCGTACTGCGTCGGCAACGTCGCGCAGACGACCTTCTTCACGGGCGGGCAGAGTCTCCAGGATCCCGACAACCCGGACTGGGATCTCGGCAACTGCCAGTTCTCCCGGCGTCACATCGCCAATGCGACGGTAACCGTGGCAACGCCGCAATTTGCGAACCGTGGGCTGAATATTCTGGCTTCGGGGTGGAAT
>JBOGIR010000613.1:0-13058 GCA_050742335.1 Vicinamibacterales bacterium
CCGTACGCGGCGAGGGCGATCACCCCGCCCAGCAGCAGCATCTCGATCCCAGCCCTCCACCACCGGTCGAGCGTCACCGTGGCGCGCGCCGCCCCCACACCGAAGAGCGAGGCCATTGTGAGCAGCGTGGAGGCGGAGAGCCGGACATCGTCGGACATCGGCAGCATGTATGGCACCAGCGGGACGGTGCCAGCCAGCACGAACGCCACCAGGGTGGCAAGACCGTGCTTCCAGGGATAGGCCTCTTCCTCGGGTCGGCCGGCTGCCGCGAGGGCGCTCTCGTGGGAGCGGATCGCCAGCAGGTTGCCGACACCCATGGCCACGCCATCGGCCGCCAGGTTCGCCGCGCCCACGATCAGCACGGCAATCGTCGACAGCGAACCGCCCGTGACACCGGCCACCACGGCAAACGTCGTGATGATGCCGTCGTTGGCACCGTAGACCAGGTCACGAATGTAATGGCGGGCTATGCCGACAACGCCCTCAGGCTCGATATGGAGCGACTCACGTGGCACTGGGATCCCGTATCGCAATCCGGATGCCCGCCTCCGGCCGTGGTATCGCGCTTGCTCTGTGGCACCGGGGGGGTCCAATGCGGAGCGCCAAGCCGTACACCAATGCGACGTTCACCAAGCGCGTCGATCACGACGGAGGTCGTCACCGACCGCCACGAGCGGCCGGGGAGCCGGCGCTTTGTGCGGGTTGTGGCGCAGTGTACGTCAAGCGGCGCTGGAGCCAGGCCGTTCCAGCGCGGGTGCTGGCCGCCCGGGCGGGCTCGCCTCTTACGGTGCGGATGTGCCCGGCCTGTCGCCGCCGCCGGACCGGCGAGGCCCACGGATATGTTCACATCGGCGGCGACTTTTTCCCCAACCACCGCGCCGACCTCGAGCATCTGCTGCGGAATGAAGCCGCCCGCGCCCGCGAGAACAATCCCCTTCAGCAGATCCTCAGCTGGCAGGCACTGGATGACGGCGGCGTGCTGATTACCACCTCGACCGAGCACTTCGCCCAGCGGCTCGGGCGGGCGCTCGAGAAGGCGTATCACGGTACGCTGCGTTACGGCTTTTCACACGAGAACAAGGTCGCGTACATACTGGTGGGGCCGATGAGATGGCCGGGTCGAGAACCGGCGGAATGACTGCTGGCTGAGTCAGGCACACCGGCGCCCGACACTCGGGTCGAGGAACTCGCGGCCGTTGGTCCAGAGCTCACCGCTTTTCACGAGTTCATCGAGCACGCGTGCGCAGTACGTCATCTCCAGGTTGAAGAGGCGCGCTGCCTGCGACACGGTCAGGCGCAGCCCGGGCATCTCATGGTATTCGGCGCGGATGCGCGCGCCGATGGCGCGATCGGCATACGTCTCGGTCATCGTAGACTCTCCGGTTCTCCCGCAGGGCAGCAACGGCCGTGCCACCCCGAAGCCGATGGAGATATGCGCGTCCCTCAGCAGATCTCCGACTCGTCCGGGCGAACCGGCGGCTCGACGACGATCCGGTTGTCCACCCATCGGATGCCTGGCGCGTCGCCGGCGGCGCGCTCGGCAGCCTCGCGCTGGTGCCAGGAGCCGACCGTGCCGGTCAGCACCGCCACGTCCCCTGAGATCGCCACTGAGATGTGGCGGGTGTCAAGATCCGCATTCCGGTGCAGCGCCTCGGCGATTCGACGCCGGACGTCGCGATGGGTCTGGTCGGGCATCACGTCAACATGGTTGAAGACGCCACGAACACCTCGAAGGTGGGCCACCGCCTTCTCCGCGTTCTTCTTCTGAGCGATCCAGCTGACCTTGCCCGTCAACGTCACGCGCCCCTTGTGCACAACCGCCTGCACGTTATCGGGGACACCGATGCGGAGCTCCAGCGCCCGCGCGACATCGCGGGCGGTATCCGCGTCGGTTCGCTCC
Source organism: Vicinamibacterales bacterium (assembly GCA_050742335.1). Classification (GTDB taxonomy): domain Bacteria; phylum Acidobacteriota; class Vicinamibacteria; order Vicinamibacterales; family UBA2999; genus DATCJA01. Next base: position 1,901 of record JBOGIR010000613.1, read on the forward strand.
AGCTTCAGGCGCACCTCGACGTCGTTGGCCACCGCACGCACCCCGTGCACGCGCTTGGCCGCCCGCTCTGCCGCCAGCTTGCCGAGTAGCTGCCGATGAACCCGGTCAGGGTGACCACTCCACTTTTCGCCGCCACGCCGACCGCGCTGCTGTCGACCTCCGGATCCCAATCGAGCTGCCGCACCACGGCCTCTCTGACGCGGAGGTCCGTATCGGTGAGACTCATCGTCGCCATGGTCGCCACCCTCCTGCTCACGTCGCCGTTCGGGTTTATCAACGAACGTACTGAACGGAGCAAGTCCGGTTCCAGTGTTCACGAGCGAACGTCACGGGTCCGAGCGCAGTCACGAAGCTCGTCCACGCGTTTCATCGCGGGTACATGCGCGGGAATCTTCCCATCCCAGGTGGAGATTTCTCGCGACTGCGGATCGTACTGGTCGCGGCGTGGCTCGCACGTCTACGACGGCGCGGCGCGCCGGAGCGAGGCACGCTGATTGCGTAAGTGAGTTTTTTGCGAGTAGATCCTCGTCAGTACGTCTCGTTCACAGGCAGGAGGCAGCCATGTCAGGTCGAAAAGAAGTCAGCGTGATTCCGACGCGCTTCAGCCGCGACCCCTTCGGACTGTTGCGGCAGATGACGTCGGAGTTCGATCGTGCGTTCGACGAGCCGTTCTGGTCGTCGTTTCGCTGGCCCTTCCGGGGCTTCACGGCGCCGCGTGAGGTCGCCTGGTCGCCCGGAATCGATGTCTTCGAGAAAGACAATCGTCTGATCACGAAGATCGACCTTCCAGGGATGAAAAAGGAAGACGTGAAAGTCGAGGTCACCGACGGTTACCTGACCATTTCGGGCGAGCGGAAGAGCGAAGCGGAGGAGAAGAAGGAGAATTACTACCGGTGCGAACGCGATTTCGGCAGCTTCTATCGCACGGTTCCGCTGCCCGAGAACGTCAAGTTCGACGACGTGAAGGCGACCTTCGCCGACGGTGTGCTCGAAGTGAGCGTCCCGCTGCCGGTCAAGGCTGAAGCGAAGCCTCGCAGCGTCGTCATCGAGGAACACACGGCGAAGGCCGCCAAGGCGGCGTAGGAGTTGTGCCGATGAAAGTTACAGACATCATGACCACGGACGTAAGGACGTGCTCGCCGGAGACGAGCGTAGCCGCGGCGGCTGCATTGATGCTCGACGCCGACTGCGGCTTCCTGCCGGTCGTTGCCGGCGGGAAGCTCGTCGGCGTCGTGACCGACCGTGACATGTACATCGCGTTGGCGACGCGGAACATGCTGGCGTCGCAGCTCACGGTCGCTGAAGTAGCACGCACGCAAGTGTGGACGTGTCGCCCCGACGACGATGTGCACGCGGCGCTCGAGACGATGCAGCAGCATCGCGTGCGGCGGCTGCCCGTCGAAGGCTTCGGCGGAACGGTCCTGGGCGTGGTGTCGATGAACGACATCGTGCTCGCGGCCGGTCCACGCAAGCCCATTCGCAACGACGAGGTCGTCGACACGCTCCACTCCATCTGCGAGCACCATCACCCGACACCTCACATCGCGGCAGCTTGAACGGACGTGGTCTCGGGGCCTCGGTGTGTGGTGATCGTCAATTGATGTGAGCTTCGGGTAATAGGCGCGCGGGGTGCGCCAAGAAGATACTGCTAACCGGCCAAGGGCATCTTCACCGGGTTATCAAGGACAGGCCCTTGGCTGGTTCACTGTCGCAGTGTCAGAACCGGGCAGGTCGCCCGGCGGACGACGTGCTGTGTGGTCGACCCGAAGAACAGCAGATCGGCGACGCCGCGGCCATGGACCCCGATGACGATGAGGTCGCTCTGCTGCTCCGCGGCCACCCGCAGGATTTCACGGTACGGTTTTCCAGGAACCATCATCGTTTCGACGCTGCAGTAGGCGCGAACGGTGTCGGGCACCACGGTCTGCAGACGCTGGCGATGATCGTCTTCCATTGCGGCAATGTACTCGCGGACTCCCGGCGACAGGTGCGGCAACCGCTCGTGCGCGTCGGCCGGAAGCTCGAGCACGTGGAGCACGGCGAGGTGGGCGTCCGCTTCCTGCGCCAGCGACATCGCAAAGCGCAGTGCGTTCATCGAACACTCGGAGAAGTCGACCGCGCACAGGATCTTCTTGACGCGCGGCGGAGACGGGGCATCGTGAGCCCGCGGCGGGACAGAGAGCACCGGGCACGAGGCCTTGCGAAGGACCTTTTCGGTGACCGAACCGAGCATGAGACGCTCGAATCCGGAGCGTCCGTGCGTCCCCATCACAATCAGATCGCTCTGGAGCGTACGCGCGCGGTCCAGAATCTCGGGGGTCACGGGCCCTTCGACGACCTCGAAGTCGATAGAGACAGCCGAACCTGCCTCGTCCACGGCAAAGCTCCTCATCGAGGCGAGCAGCTTCTCGCGGTCCGCGGGAGTGACGACGAAGGGGGGAAAGGCGGGTGCTCCTGGTGCCGCCGCGGCAACAGGCACAACCGGATGCACGTACAGCACCGTGATCGCCGACTCGTACCACTGGGCCATTGCCGCCGCGTGCCGGAGCGCATGCCGCGAGCACTCGGAAAAATCGACCGGGCACAGAATTCGTTTGAGCTCGATCATGGTGGTGTCCTCATGCTGCGTGCGCGGCGTACAACCTCTCGCACTCCGCCTCTCGACCCGCGACCACTCGTCTGCCGCGAAGCGGGCCATACGCCGCCGTGATCACCGTGTGCAGGCGCTCGCCTCCTCCGGCGTCATCGTCATACAGGACTACCCAGTCGTGCGTCTTGCCGGCCCGGTGCGCGCGCGCGGTGTTCGAATAGAGCGCGGTGTAATGGCGATCGCCGCGCCTGGCATGCAGAATCGGCAGCCATGCCTTCAGGGCCGGGTTGAAGCGACGCGGCGCAATCAGCTTCAGAGTGCCGGCGGCGGCCTGCTCCCGATATTCCCGATCGACGTCCAACAGCTCCGACACCGGTACCGCGGCCGGTCTGTCCCCGAACGCCGGGAGGCCGCACGCGGCCGAGACGATGCGCCAGCGAGTCTCTGATTCCCGCAAGCCGCTTCTGGCCGAAGCCCGCGACGGTTTCGAGCCGCCCGTCATGTGCCGCCGCTTCGAGGTCGGCCAGTGTATCGAGTCCGAGCTCGTAGTGCAGGCGTTCGGCCAGGGCGACACCGATCCCAGGTACCGACGTCAGCAGTTTGACGGGGTCGGATTCTCCGCGCAGCCGTTCCAGCATCGGCAGGCGGCCCCCGACGAGCAGCTCCCGAATAGCGCGGGCGATCGTGTCGCCGACCGCAGGCAGCGCCTTGAGTCCGTCGAGACCGTGATGGCGGAAGACGTCGTCCACGGCCGTCGCGCAGCCGCGCACGACCATCGCGGCGCGCCGGTAGGCTCGCACCCGATAGGGGTCGGCGCCCTGATCGCGAAGGAGCCGAGCGGCCTCCTCCAATCGTCCGGCCACGTGCAGGTTGATGGCATGAGCCATGGTTCTATCCCTCGCTGTACTGTCAGGTCGGCGACGTCGGCAAGTACCGTCTGCACCAGTGCACAGCGAGCCGGGAGACCTCTTCAAGTGCGCCTGGTTCCTCGAACAAGTGCGTTGCGCCTGGCACAATCTCGAGTTGGACGGGCGCACGCATCCGCCGCATCGCCGCCCGATTGAGCTCGATCACCGGCTCGTCGGCGCCGCCGACGACGAGGAGGGTTGGGGCCTGGACGCGGGCGAGCGCGTCGCCCGCCAAATCCGGCCGGCCACCGCGCGAAATGACCGCCCGCACGGCCTGCGGCCGATCGGCCGCCGCTATCAAGGCCGCCGCCGCGCCGGTACTGGCGCCAAAGCAACCAATCGACTGGGCTGCCAGCCTGGTTTCACCAGCGGCCCAATCGACGGCGGCGACTACACGGTCACTCAGCCGCTCGATGTCGAACCGGTACGCGCCCGTCTGAAGGTCGATCGATTCTTCCTCACGCGTCAGCAGATCCAGCAGGAGCGTCGCGAACCCGCCCTCCTGCAGGACCTGGGCAACGAAGCGGTTCCTGACACTGAAGCGGCTGCTTCCACTGCCGTGGGCGAACACCACGAGTCCGCACGCGCGGCGGGGGATGACGAGGTCACCCTCGATCCGCGCAGCACCAACCCTCATTTGAACTGCAGCCTGATCCGTCGCGTGAACATGCATCTCGACTTTGCACAGTGTGCAAGCGGGATGCCTCGACTAGCGAGGCTCCGCCTCAGACCGTCCAGGCTCCGCCTCGCTAGTGGCAGTATCTTCTTGCCCCGCTCCGCGGGGCGAGACGTCTTGAAACGCCAGCCGAAAACTTGACTCATTTGTCACGAGTTTGGCTTTTCAAGACGTCTAGCGAAGGCTCCGCCTGAGACCAGCGAGCATGTGGCGCCGCCTCGCTCACCCTACGGAATGGCCCGCTGCGGTGAGGTGCCTGTGGTGGTGGCTCGTGCCCTGAGCCTTCGGCCGTCTGACGTCCGCTGGCGACAGCGCCGCCACGACCATGTCGTCGGTCACCTCCGAAAACTCCTCGAAGAACTGGCCGACCGCGTGTAGAGTTCCCGCCGGTTGCGGAGGATTTCCTGCTGAGTGCGGATTCTTCGCGAACGTAGTCGTCCGAGGCGATGTCGAAGTACTCGCCTTTCAACACCGCTCCGGATTCATCAATCGCCCCGATCGCCACTTCCGGCTGGCCGGGCGCTCGCAGCTTTCGCACCAGCACGACATCGACGTCGCCGTCGAGCGCGTCTGCAATGATGCGAGCCATGGGGACACCGCCCCGCGGCACCCCCAGCACAAGCGGATGGTCGAAGCGGTAGGGACTGAGGCCTTTGGCGAGCAATCTGGCTGCTTCCGCGCGATTCTTGTAACGCATGGCAATCTGTTCCTGGAGGTCGGGAAAGCAACCTGGCTGCCAGGTGCCGTCACAAGCCGCTGCCGGCCGTGTGACTGGCGCGCGGGCTGCATGCCAGGCGCCCGGTAACGTGTGACACCAGACGCGACATCCATGCTGCGGGTCCGCATCAATCGCCAGCCCTACGAGTTTCCCGCCGCCTGGTCGGTGCTCGACGGGCTGCGTGCCGCCGGTATACACCTCCCGGCGATGTGCCACGATGAACGCATCATCCCGTCCGGGGCGTGCCGCCTGTGCCTGGTGACCGTCAAGGATGGGAGCAGGCTGGTCCCGGCCTGCACGACCGCGCTCGGCGAAGGGATGGAGATCGAGACCGACACACCGGAGCTCGAAGCGACCCGGCGTTCGCTGCTTGAAATGCTCGCCAGCCGGTACCCTGCTGGCGCGCTCGAGCGCTTTCCGGACAAACCGTTTCATCAGGCAATCCAGAAGTGGGGACTGGCCGGCCAGGCGCCGGTTCGAGTCCCCACGCCGGAGCTGGTAGACCACTCACACCCGTACATCGCCGTCGACATGGCACGCTGCATCGACTGCGACCGCTGCGTCCGCATCTGCGCCGAGCTCCAGGGCCAGTTCGTGTGGCACGTCCGGAACCGCGGCGCGGAGACACGCATCCGGCCCGACGGGCCGACGCTGCGCGCCAGTTCGTGCGTCGCCTGCGGCGCGTGCGTGGACACGTGTCCCACGGGCGCGCTCGAGGACCGATCGGTCTCGGCGCTGGGGGACCCGTCTGAGTGGACCCGGACAACGTGCCCCTACTGCGGCGTGGGATGCGAGCTGAACGTTGGCACTCGCAGCGGCCGCATCGTCTCTATCAAACCGGTACTCGACGCACCGGTCAGCAAAGGGCACCTCTGTGTGAAGGGACGGTACGCGTTCGACTTCGTGTCGGCGGCCGATCGCGTCACCGAACCGATGATGCGCGACGGGAACACCTGGAGGCGCGTCTCATGGAACGAGGCGCGCACGTTCGTGGCGGCTCGGCTTCGTGCGTTGATGCAGCGACACGGTGCCGACAGCATCGCGGTGCTCGGCTCGGCGCGCGCCACCAACGAGGACAATTACGTAGCGCAGAAGTTCGCCCGCGTCGCTGTCGGCACTAACAACGTCGACTGCTGCGCGCGCGTCTGCCACACGCCAAGCGCCGCGGCGCTGAAGCGGGCGTTCGGCGCGGGCCTCTCGACCAATTCGTTCGACGACATCGAGACCGCCCGGGCCATCCTGGTATGCGGCGCCAATCCCACCGAGAACCATCCGATCGTGGGTGCGCGCATCAAGCAGGCCGCCCTGCGTGGCGCACGTCTCGTTGTCATCGATCCGCGGCGCATCGAGCTGGCCGAGTACGCCGACTGCCATCTCGCTGTCCACCCGGGCACGAACGTCGCCGCACTCAACGCGATGGCGCACACCATCCTGGCCGACGGCCTCTGCGACCGCGCGTTCATCGATGGCAGAGTATCCGGGCTCGACGAGTTCGCACACTTCATCGAGAGCTGGCCGCCGGAGCGGGCGGCACAGATGTGCGGAGTCGAGGCGGACGCTATCCGCCTGGCCGCGCGGCTCTACGCGTCGAACGCCCCGGCCATGAGCGTCCATGGCCTCGGGCTGACCGAGCACGTGCAGGGGACCGACGGCGTCACGACGCTGATCAATCTGGCGCTCCTCACCGGAAACGTGGGCAAACCGGGAGCCGGCGTCAACCCGCTGCGGGGTCAGAACAACGTGCAGGGCGCGGCACACATGGGGTGCGACCCGACGGTGCTCACCGGCTCCACCTCTTTCGAGCAGGGGCGGGACCACTTCGAACGCCAGTGGGGTGTGCGGCTGCCCGTTACACATGGGCTCCACGCGATGCGGATGATCGATGCCGCCATCGAAGGCCAGTTGAAGGCCTTCTGGTCGATCGGATACGACGTACTGCTCACACACCCCAACGCGTCCGAAACCGCGCGTGCCCTGCGCGCATTGGATCTCGTCGTCGTTCAGGACATGTTCCTCACCGAGACCGCGCGGGAGTTCGGCTCGGTATTCCTGCCGGCCTGTTCGTCATTCGAGAAAGACGGCACGTTCATGAACGCCGAGCGCCGCATTCAGCGAGTCAGGGCGGCGCTCCGTCCGATCGGCGCCTCGAAGCCAGACTGGCAGATTCTGTGCGAGGTCGCGCGCACGATGGGCGTCTCCGGCTTCACCTTCACAGGTCCAGAGGAGATCTGGAACGAAGTGCGCGCGCTCAGTGAAGGCGCGCGCGGCATGACGTACGCGCGGCTCGACAAGAGCGGTCTGCAGTGGCCGTGCCCCACCGAGGATCACCCTGGCACACCGATCCTGCATCGTGACACGTTTGCGCTCGGCCCGCGCGCGGTGCTTCGGAGCGTCGAATACCACCCGACGCGTGAAGCAACATCAGACGACTACCCGTTCCAACTCATGACCGGACGGTCGCTCTACCAGTTCAACGCCGGTACGATGACGCGCCGCACGAAGAACGACGAGCTCCGTCCCGCCGACGTCCTGGACCTGTCACCAGACGACGCCAGAGAACTGAACGTGGACGACCGCGACGTCGTCCGTGTGGTGAGCCGGTACGGCTCGGCGGTGCTGGCGGCTCACGTGAATGCGGCGATACAACCCGGACAGCTCTTTGCCACCTTCCACACGCCCGACGTATTCCTCAATGCGCTCACAGGACCACACCGCGATGAGACGACAGGCACGCCGGAATACAAGGTGACGGCCGTTCGAATCGAGCCTCTGCACTGACCCGCTCTGTCCCATCTGAATGTGCGCGGATCGTTGCACTCGACGGCGAGCGATGTTGGCCGCCACGAGTGGCGGCCAACGCGGGTGCGGTCCGAGGCGCGATGACGCGGCCAGGCAATGCACATGAGCGACCCATCCGTCGTGCTACTATCCGCCGGTCAAGCGCTTGCGGTTGGCGGCTGCCGTAATTGGTTCGTCACGTTAGCCGCCTGCACGGGGCGATCCAATCAAGAGTAGTTGGACTAAATCCGCCTGCGGCGGATAGATAAAGCCCCTCGCGTTCTTCTCGAATCATCCGGCCATCGCGCACGATCCCTCTCCAGGGAGGCTGGACCCTCCCTGGAAAAGGAGATCGTGATGACCCCACTCCGCCAACGGATGCTCGAGGATATGCAACTGCGGGGGTTCTCTGCAAGAACACAAGAGTGCTACGTCGCCGCCGTTCGCCAACTCGCGGAGCACTATCACCGGAGCCCCGACCACCTGACCGAGGAGGACCTGCGCCAGTACTTCCTGTACCTCGCCAACGAGAAGAAGGTCGCGCGCGCGACGGCGACGATCGCGTTGTGCGGGATCCGGTTCTTCTTCGAACAGACACTCCGCCGGGAGTGGACGACCCTCCGGTTCGTGCGGCCGGCGCGTGAGCACAAGTTGCCGGTCGTGTTGAGTCGGGACGAGGTGCGCCGTGTGCTCGCCGCGGTGCGGATTCCCGTCTATCGCGTGTGTCTGACGACGATCTATGCCTGCGGGCTCCGGTTGCTCGAAGGCGCGCGGCTGCAGGTCGCCGATGTCGACAGTGCGCGGATGGTGGTGCACGTGCACGGCAAAGGCAAACAGGATCGCTACGTGCCGTTACCCGCCCCGATCCTGCCGGGACTGCGCGCGTACTGGCAGACCCATCGCTCCCCGCAGTGGCTGTTTCCGGCGCCGACGCGCCGTGGATTGCGCCACAGCCTGGCGCACAACGGCGGACCGGTCACCGATAGCAGTGTGCAGAGTGCGTTTCACCGCGCCGTTCTCAAGACTGGCCTCGCGAAGCGCGCGCATGTGCACACCTTGAGGCATTCGTACGCGACGCACCTCCTGGAAGCGGGCGTCAATCTGCGGATCATCCAAGACGCCCTCGGCCATCGCAGCGCGCGGACGACTCAGATCTACACGCACCTCACGTGCGAGATTCGAGCCACGCTGACTGACCCGTTGAACCAGCTGATGCACGACCTCTGAGCGATTTCAGAGGGCGTCATGTTGGAGGTGGCGGAGATCATCCGCCTCCACGGGGCGGCGTATCTCGCGCGCGTCGCCGATCGCATTGTGCCCAGCCATCGCCGGGCCCTGCGCGATCTCGAGGCCTGTCGGACGCCGGCCATGGGAGGCCACGTCCATCAGTGCGATCACTGCGGGCGGCAGGTGTACGCGTTTCACTCCTGCCGAAACCGCCATTGTCCGAAGTGTCACCGCGACCAGACCGACCGCTGGCTCACCGCGCAGCGTGCCCGACTGCTGCCCTGTGCCTACTACTTCCTCACCTTCACCCTGCCGGATCAACTGCGGCCCCTCGCGCGATCCCATCAGAAGACCGTGTACGGGCTGCTGATGAAGAGCGCCGCGGCAGCCCTTCTCACGCTCGCACGCGATCCTCGGTATGTCGGGGGACGGCTCGGCTGTCTCGCGGTCCTCCATACGTGGACGCGCGCCTTGCTCTATCATCCCCACGTCCATCTGCTCGTGACCGCCGGGGGGCTCTCCGCCGATGGCACCGCGTGGGTCGCCCCGAAGTACGGGAACTATCTCGTCCCGGTCGACCCGTTGGCGCAGATCTTCCGGGCAAAGATCTGTGCCGCCCTCAACCACGCCGGCTTACTCGATCAGGTGCCCCGGGATATCTGGTCGACTCCCTGGGTCGTGCACTGCCAGCACGCCGGGCGCGGCCAGAAGGTCCTCGACTACCTGGGCCGCTACATCTTCCGCGTCGCCATCGCCAATAGCCGTCTGGAACGCATACAGGACGGCCAGGTCACGTTCCGTTATCGGGACAATCGGACGCAGCACGTTCGCCGGGTGACCCTCTCAGGCTTAGAGTTTCTCCAGCGCTTCCTCCAGCATGTCCTGCCGCGCGGATGTACAAAGGTGCGCTCCTACGGGATCTGGAGTCCGACCTGCCGTCGTCAACTCGAACAGGCCCGCGCGCTCCTGACCGTCCCGCTGCCGGCGCCCACCGAGCCGCCGCCCAGCACGCCAACGCCGTCGCCGACCGCCGCCGATCCTCCGCCGATGCGCTGTCCACAGTGTCGAACAGGGATCTTGATCCGGGTGGGCGTCCTCACTCCGCAACGGATGCGTGCGCCATGACGAGTGTCTTCGCCCGACGTCGCTCGCCCGTCCGCGCGCGCCGCGCCGCGCGGCTGTGGCGCCGTCTGCCTCGCCGACCGGTCGCGCGGGTGTCCGGCGCGTATCGATCGAGCGTGGTGTTTACCCGAAAGACGCTGCCCATCCTCGCCTGCACGTCCAGACCACCGCACGGCTCGCGCCGCGCCTCCTCACCCCACGCCCACGCTCGTTGAAACTCCAATAGCAACCGCGGTGCCCAGGATTTAGTCCAACCCAGGATTGTGTCGCGGCTCGCGCGCGACACGAATCCTTAACTCGTTAGGAGCGCCAACCTATGCTTACACCACGCCGCGACTCTCACCCGACGGGACCAAGGTGGCCGTCGACACCGGTCCCGGAATCTCGATCTGGGACGTGACACAGAAGACAGAAGTACGGTTTGCGCCCGGGGGCACTGATCCGATCTGGTCGGCGGACGGACGGCGCGTCATATGGCGTACGGCGGACATCGTCGGGGGCGGTCTCAGACTCTTCTCGCAGCCATCGGATGGAACGGCGACGGCAGAGGAGTTGATTGGCCCACAGCTAGTCGCCCCGTACAGCGCGGTTCCAGACGGACGGCGCCTGATCGTCCGGTTGGACGGGGCCGAGACCGGCGTCGACATTGGGATGGTATCGCTGGTCGGCGAACGCACAGTGACTCCTCTCATCCGGACGCCGTTTGACGAACGAAACGCGGAGATCTCCCCGGACGGACGGTGGCTGCTCTACGAGTCGAGTGAATCGGGTCAGCCGGAGATCTACGTACGGCCGTTTCCAGCGGTCGATACAGGCCGGTGGCAGGTGTCCACGACCGGTGGGCGGTGGCCCGTCTGGGCACGGAACGGTCGGGAAATCTTTTTCCGGGCCTTGGACGGCGCAGTGACAGGCGTGCCGATCGAGATCACGGCCGGGTCGAGCGTGCGGATTGGCACCGCGGTCCGGCTGGTCGGCCCGCGGTATCTCGCGGGAGGGGCCGCAAATCGCGAGTACGACGTGTCACCCGACGGGAAGCGGTTTCTCATGATCAAGGAAGGCACCGGCGCCGAGGACGCCTCAGCCCCACCGCAGCTCGTCGTCGTGCAGCACTTCGACGAGGAGCTGAAGCGCCTCGTGCC
>JBOGIR010000614.1:0-3638 GCA_050742335.1 Vicinamibacterales bacterium
CTACCGCCCTCACCTTCGACGACGTGCTGCTCGTCCCACAGCACTCGACGGTCCTGCCGGCGCAGGTCGACGTCTCGACGCGGCTCACACGCAATATCCGGTTGAACGTGCCGCTCGTCAGCGCGGCCATGGACACGGTCACCGAGTCGGCGATGGCCATTGCGATGGCGCAGCAGGGTGGGCTCGGCGTCATCCACAAGAACCTGTCGATCGCCGAGCAGGCGTCAGAGGTCGATCGGGTGAAGCGCTCGGAGAGCGGCATGATCGTCAATCCGATCACGCTCTCCCCTGCCAACCGGATCTTCGAAGCGCTCGAGCTGATGCAGAGGTACCGGATCTCGGGCGTGCCGATTACCGAGGACGGCAGCAAGGAGGGGCGTCTCGTCGGCATCCTGACCAACCGCGACCTGCGGTTTGAAACGAACGTCGATCGGCCGATCGACGACGTGATGACGAAGGCGCCGCTCTACACCGTCCCTGTGGGCACCACCCTGGATGACGCGCGTGAGATTCTGCACCGCCACAAGGTCGAGAAGCTCCTCGTTGTCGACAAGAACTTCCGGCTGAAGGGCCTGATCACCGTCAAGGACATCCAGAAGCAGATCAAGTATCCGAACGCATCCAAGGATGCTCTCGGACGGCTGCGGTGCGGGGCGGCGATCGGGGTGTCGCGCGACGCCATGGAGCGCGGGCGGGCGCTGGTCGATGCAGGCGTCGACGCGCTCGTCGTCGACACCGCCCACGGCCACTCGCAGGGGGTTGTCGACATGGTGGCGCGCATCAGACGCGAATTCCCCAACACCGATCTCATTGCGGGGAATGTCGCCACCCCTGAAGCGACCGAGATGCTCATCAGCGCGGGCGTCGATGCTGTCAAGGTCGGCATCGGTGCGGGGTCGATCTGCACGACGCGCGTGGTCGCGGGCATCGGCGTGCCGATGATCAGCGCGATTGCCGAGTGCGGCCGTGCGGCGGCCATCCGGAACGTCCCGATTATTGCCGACGGCGGCATCCGCTACTCGGGCGATGTCGTCAAGGCGCTCGCCGTCGGCGCGAGCTGCGCGATGATCGGAAACCTGTTTGCGGGCACGGACGAGAGCCCGGGCGAGCTGATCCTGTTTCAGGGCCGCAGCTACAAGGAGTACCGTGGCATGGGGTCGATGGCCGCCATGCGCCGCGGAAGCCGCGACCGGTACTTCCAGGACGAGTTCGAGCTCGAAGGAGGCCGCGCCGCCGACAAGCTCGTGCCCGAAGGCATCGAGGGGCGCGTCGCGCACAAGGGAAGCGTGGCCGCCATGATCTACCAGCTTGCCGGGGGACTTCGGGCGGGTATGGGCTACTGCGGCAGCGGCTCCATTCCGGAGCTGCAGCGGAAGGCCAAACTGATCCGTGTCACAGCGGCGGGCGCGCGCGAGAGCCACGTGCACGATGTGACGATCACCAAGGAAGCGCCGAATTACCGCATGGAATAGCTGGCTACCAGCTAACCGATATCCTCCGCTCCGTGTCGCCCGTGATGGCGATGGTCACCGCAATGGCGCCGGGTATGGCATGGGCGAGGCGTTCGGGCCATTCGATCGCCAGCACACCATCTGCCACGCCCATCTCTTCCAGTCCCAGGTCATCGGTTGCCGCTGTGTCGAGGCGATACAGGTCCGCGTGATAGAGGGTCACTCGTTCACCACGGTACTCATGCACGAGCGTGAACGTCGGGCTGCTCACGTCCTCCGGGTCGATGCCCAGTCCGGCAGCCAGGCCCCGGACGAATACCGTCTTGCCGGAGCCCAGATCGCCCGAAAGAAGCACCACATCGCCTGCCGTGAGCCGCGTGGCGAGATCGCGCCCAACGGCGTACGTTTCATCTTCGGAGGTGGTCAAGTGAGTGGCGCTCACCTCAATCGGCGTCCGTCTCTGTGCCTGTCAGACGGGTGAGCGCCTCGCCGAGGTGCTCCATGAGATCGGTGGCTGTCATCGCCACCTGACCGAGGCGCTGTTCGGCCAGGTCGCCCGCGGCCCCATGCAGAAAAGCGGCGAGCCGACAGGCCGCTTCCGCGTCGAGGAGCTGAGCCAGCCACGCCGCAATCATGCCGGTCAGGAGGTCGCCGGTCCCGCCTGTCGCCATGCCGGGATTTCCGGTTGGATTGATGAAGACGCGCCCCTCGGGCGTCGCAATGATCGTCCGGTGCCCCTTCAGCACGACGTACAGGCGCCGCGTGCCGGCGAAACCTGCCGCCATTTCGATCCGATGGGCCTGCACGTCCTCCACCGACGAGCCGACCAGCCTGGCCATCTCTCCCGGATGCGGCGTGATGATGATGCTGCGCTCGTCGCTGCCCACCAGTCCCGACGGATCGTCGGCGAGCGCCGTGAGCGCATCGGCGTCGAGGACGAGCGGCACCGTGGAACGGCGGACGAGCGCGCGCACGAACTCGGCAACGGCAGCGTCGCGCCCGAGGCCGGGGCCGCAGGCGATGACATCATGATGGAGTTCGAGCACCGCCTCGACGGCCGCCGCCGCGACGCTCCCATGTTTCGTGTCCGCCAGCGCCTCCGTCATGTATTCCGGCGCCATCGCGGCGACGATCGGAAGGCATGAGGCGGGCGTCGCAACGGTGACAAGTCCCGCACCGGACTTGAGTGCACCCATCGCCGCCAGGTGCGCGGCGCCCGTCTTCCCTCGCGAGCCGGCAACAATCGTCACCCGTCCGAAATCGCCTTTGTGCGAATCGGGGGCGCGCGGGCCCACGAGCGGACGCAACTGCTCGGGCGTGAGCAGTTCCAGATGTGCTCCCGCGAGGCTGTCCAATACGCCCGGCGGGATGCCGATATCCGCGATCACCACGTCGCCGGCGTGTCCCTCGCCCGGCGGCAGCACGAGCGGTAGCTTCGGCGCGGCGAGCGTCACGGTCATCGAGGCCTCGATGCAGTCGCCTATCAGGTGCGGCGTATCGGCCGACAATCCGCTTGGCAAATCGATCGACACGACTGGAATGCCCGATGCGTTCAGGTCGGCGACGACCGTTCCCATCGTCCCACCGAGCGCCGCTGTCAGCCCGGTCCCGAAGATGGCGTCGACGATCAACGAGCATTCGGAGATTTCGGAAAAGTGCAGCTCCCATGTCTGCGCATCGCCGATCTCGACAACGGTGACGCCGAGACGTCCGAGAATGTCCAGATTCACCCGGGCGTCGCCCCGGATGTCGGCCACCGATCCGATCACGAAGACGGCAACATCGACGCCCCGCTGCCCGAGCGTCCGCGCGACCACGAAGCCGTCGCCGCCGTTGTTGCCGCGCCCGCAGAGGACGGCGACGCGCCCTTCGAGCTGCGACTCGTACGCCACCTCGATGGCAGACACCACCTGGCGGCCGGCGTTCTCCATGAGCACGAGCGACGGTATGCCGATGTCCTCGATCGTGAAGCGGTCGGCTTCGCGCATCTGCGCGGCGTTGAGAATGCGCATACCCGAGCGGTACTGAACGCGGGCTCAGTTGTGTTGATGCTGATGAACCCCGATTCCCGCCTTCGCTGAAGCTACGGCGGGCCGCCGAAGCCTTGGCGGAGGCTGGCCGGTGGCCGGACCGCGCTGCGAGGGCTTGAGCGGCCGCAGCACGCCAGCTCCGCGAGAAGCACCCCAC
>JBOGIR010000615.1:0-4717 GCA_050742335.1 Vicinamibacterales bacterium
TGCAGCTCGTGCCCGGCGTCCGCCTCCAGACGCTCGGGGGCGACGGCAACCAGGGGTGGCTGGTCCGCACCTCCGCGGGGCTGAACTGGCAGTTCTAATCCACGGTCCGGCTGCCCGCCTTTGCGCCTTACACCGGGTCCGGCTCAAGCCGGACACTGACGATTTCTGAAGGACGAGTGTCGAACCGATTGGCGATCGACTGGTGACGCTCGGCACCCGACGTGGCGCATCGGCCGCGCGCGCAAAGGTCCTCGCCGCGTCGAACATCTCGCTTCCTATCTTCACAGAGCAGGACTGGCGTGAGAGCGAAGGCTGCGTCAAAATGGTGGTGTCATGACATACAAGGTCGCACTCAAGAAATCAAAGGAGGGCTACAGCGTTTCGTGTCCCGGCCTTCCGGGTTGCTGGTCGCAGGGCAAGACCGAGCAAGAGGCACTTGAAAACATCCAGCACGCGATTCGGGAGTACTTTGAAGCTGTCGCCGTGATTTCAAGAGGCTCCAAGATTCGGGAAGTGGAAGTAGCGTAAGACGAATACACGATGGGCGGTATTGTTCGAGACGCCGGTTTCACAATCGACGAGTTCAAGAAGTTGCTCTGAATCAACACGGCATGCTTCCCGCAGCTCTGTTCGTGATTTTCAGTCTGGTCGCCGTCCCGGCGTTTGCGCAGGGGCCCTACGTCGGCGCGTCGGTCGGCATGGACGTCTCCCGCTTCACCCACGTTGAGGCAGCCGGCTTCAACGACCTGGACACTGGAGGCGAGGTCCTCAACTTCTCGCTGCGCGTAGGCACTGCCGTCGGCGAGCGCTGGGGCGTCGAGCTCGGCTTCACGCGCCCGAACGAGCTCGAGCGCCAAAGCCGCCGCGGCTTTCCCATTCCCCTGCTGGCGAATGCCTTGGCGCCCGTCGGCATCGACATCGGCGTCGCCTTCCCCATCTTCGACTCCACCCGCGTCGAGCGGCGCAACTCCACGCTCGAGACGCTGGCCTGGGTGGCGCAGCCCGTCGGCGACCGCGTGGACCTCGTCTACCTGGGCGGCCTCGCCTTCAACCGGATTACCGAGGACATCCGCTTTCAGTTCACGCGCCGTATCGCCGGCATTGTCGTCCCGAACTCCACGCGCACGGTCACCTACAATGTCGGCCCCGTGGCGGGCCTGGACGCGCGCATCGGCCTCACCGATCACGTGCAGCTCGTGCCCGGCGTCCGGCTCCAGACGCTCGGGGGCGACGGCAATCAGGGGTGGCTGGTCCGCACGTCCGCAGGGCTGAACTGGCAGTTCTGAACGGAAACGCGCGAGGCAAAGGGCTAAGATAGGCGTATGCGGATCGCATCAGGGAAGGTCGTTGACGGTCGCGTCGAGCTCGATGGCGAATTGCCGGAGGGTTCCGCTGTCACCGTGCTGGCCCTCGAAGGAGATGAGACGTTCGAGGCCGATGCGGACACGGAAGGGATACTCCTCGAGGCGATTGCTCAATGCGGTCGCGGGCAGATCACACCGATGACGGATTTCCTCGTCGAGCTCCGCCGCCGGGAGCGAGCCGGCCGCTTCACATCGACATCAGCGACCTCGCGAAGGCGCAGGTTCGCGCCGCTGAAGACTGGTGGCGTCTGAATCGACCCAGAGCGCCGAACGCGATTCGCGAAGAACTCGAACGCGCCTCTTCGCTCATCTCCATGCAGCCGGACAGCGGGGCTCGCGCGCGAAACGTCTCATTGCCCGGCGTCCGCCGCGTGCATCTCGCCCGAGTCCGGTACCACGTGTCTGCTCAGAAAGTCCGCTGCGCTCAGCACGGACCCACAACATATTGTGGGCCCTTTCATGCCACGGGGTGAGGGCAGCTCATGACGACTCTGTGGCCTGTCATTTCCACTCGACCAATCTGAAATCGGCAATGCCCCGCGACCTCGATCAGATTGCGAACCGGACCGGAGCTGGCAAGCCCAATACCATATCTGGTATAGTCGCATCGAACGAATGGCGTGGACTGTCGAGACGCTGAACGAGACGGTCGACGCCGAGCTCGCCGATCTGCCGGCCGACATGCGCGCGCGGCTGACGCGAATCGCGGAGCTGATCGAGGCCGTCGGCCTGCCCTCTGTGCGGGAGCCGCACGTGAGGCATATTCGCGGTCCGATTTGGGAGATTCGTCTCAAGGGAAAGGCTGGTATCGCCAGAGCGCTCTACGTCACGAGCACGGAGCAACGCGTCGTCATCGTGCGAGCATTCGTGAAGAAGACCGAGAAGACACCCGTCGGCGAAATCGTCCTGGCGCTTCAAAGGGCGAAGGAGTTGAAGTGATGACGAAGATCAAAGAGCTGCATCGCCGCTGGAGCAAGGATGACGGCTACAAGGCAGCATACGACGCGCTCGATGAGGAATTCCAGCTCGCACGCGCGTTGATCGAGGCCAGGACGCGGGCGGGCTTGTCGCAGACGCAGCTTGCGCGGCGGATGAAGACATCCCAGTCTTACGTCGCCCGTATCGAAGGGGGCAAGGTCCGTCCCTCGACAGATGTGTTAGAGCGCTTCGCTCAGGCGACGGGGACACGGCTCCGGATCGCCTTCGAACCACAGGCCAGCCGGTGAGGCAGCGCAGCAAGACTGACTGCCGACTTCGTCGTGGGCCGGCGCTCGTCATAATGACCCTTGGTCGAGGAGGCCGCATGTTTCCGGCAGGGTTGTTCGTGATTCTCACCCTCATCGCCGCACCCGCGCTCGCGCAGTCGCCGTACGTCGGCGCCGCCGTCGGCATGGACGTCTCCCGCTTCACCCACGTCGAGGCAGCCGGCTTCAACGACCTGGACGCCGGGGGCGAAGTCTTGAACTTCTCGCTGCGGGTGGGCACCGCCGTCGGCGAGCGCTGGGGCGTCGAGCTCGGCTTCACGCGCCCGAACGAGCTGGAGCGCGACAGCCGCCGCGGCTTCCCCATTCCCCTGCTGGCCAATGCGCTGGCACCGGTCGGCATCGGCGTGGCCTTGCCCATCATCGACGCCACCACCCGCATCGAGCGGCGCAACACGACGATCGAGACGATGGCCTGGGTGGCGCAGCCCGTCGGCGATCGCGTCGATCTCGTCTACCTGGGCGGCCTCGCGTTCAACCGGATCACCGAAACCATCCGCTTCCAGTTCACGCGCCGCATCGCCAGCATTGTCGTGCCGAACTCCACGCGCACGGTCGCCTACGACGTCGGCCCCGTGGCGGGCATGGACGCGCGCATCGGGCTGACCGATCACCTGCAGCTCGTGCCCGGCGTCCGCCTCCAGACGCTGGGGGGCGACGGCAACCAGGGGTGGCTGATCCGCACGTCCGCAGGGCTGAACTGGCAGTTCTAACCAGAAACGCGTAAGGCAAGTCTCCTGTCTCCTGTCGAAGGGGGAATAGAGCCTCCAGCCTCGACACGCCGCTCTGACGGGCTCCCGCGTCGTGGTATGCTCTTTGTTGCTACCAATTGGAGCAACCGATGCCACTTCGGAAGACTGCAATCGCCGTTTCAGATAACCTGCTCGCCGCGGTCGATCGCGCCGCCCGCCAGCATCACGAGTCCCGAAATCGATTCGTGACACGGGTGCTCCAGCATGCGGTCCGCGCGCGGGGAGACGCCGACATCACGCGGCGGCTGAACGCGCTATTTGCCCCGCCTGAGGCCGCGGAGCAACAGCGTCGCGAGGCGTCCGAGCTCGATGCCGTTGGAACGCCGTGGGCGGACGAACGCTGGTAATTCACCAGGGCGAGATTTACTGGCTCCATTTCGGAGCCGCAGAAGGCTCGGCACCAGCCGGGCGCCGCCCGGCTCTCGTCATCCAGCACGATCGCTTCAATCGAAGCGCCATCTCAACCACCGTCGTCGCGGCTGTCACGTCGAACCTCCGGCTTGGTGCCATGCCGGGGAACGTTCGTCTTCGCCGGGGTGAAGCGGGACTCCCGCACGCATGTGTCGTGAACGTCTCGCAGATCCGGACCATCGATCGGACTCGACTCGTCGATCGAGCCGGCGTCCTCGCAGCCTCCAGGATGCACGATGTCCTCAGGGGGCTGGCACTGCTGTTCGGTACAGACCGGCTTGCCGAGGGGAACACATGAGGACTCGGCTTGACCCGCCTCAGAGGAACGTTCGCGCGAAGTCAAAGCGCCAGTCGAAACTCTCGCGAGCCGACCCCACCTGGCGGCCGCCAGCATCGCCCCTTCGCGATGACGGCCTGGAGGGGCAGTTCATCCAGAACTGACAGTCGCCGCAGCTCGCAAGGCGGTGGTGTCGTGTAGCGAGAAGGGCGCTCTATGGGTCGAGCACCAGCGCTTTCTTCCTGACGAAGCCGCTCACAGTCAAGCGCCGGCTGCCTCACCTCGGTCGGCCAGAACTGGGGCGTCGAGCTCGGCTTCACACGGCCGTCAGAGGTCGAGCGCAAGAGCAGGCGGGGCTTTCCGATTCCCCTGCTGGCGAACGCCTTGGCGCCCGTCGGCATCGACATCGGCATCGCCTTTCCCATCTTCGACTCCAGCCTCTTACTTCGGCCATACCTGCGTACCTTCCTTGATGGCGTCGGTTGGATAGGCCGTGATCAAGAAGCCTTGATCCTTCACATCAGCATTCTACGGTCACCGGGAGTTTCCCTGTGTTCTCGCTCCGATCACGCGCGGCGGGTGCCCGGTGTCCGGCTCCAGACGCTGGGCGGCGACGGCAACCAGGGGTGGCTGGTCCGCACGTCCGCCGGG
>JBOGIR010000616.1:0-2722 GCA_050742335.1 Vicinamibacterales bacterium
CGTGGGGCGGGTCCCGCGACTCCCTTCGCGACGCGCCTTGGGCGGTCCGGCGTAGCCTGAGCGAAGGCCGAGGCGGACCCGCCGGCTCTTGCATGACCATCAGAGCCTGGGTATCTCGTGGACGAGCGCGCCCGTGTCAACACGCGGGGCAGCGGCGTCGTAATACGCGTAGCGGTTAGGGTCTGCTCCAACTTCCCTGCCGGTAGCAACTGGATCCAGTAGTAGGCAGCAGACGGTAGGCAGTAGCCGGTTCAAGCGACCCGCTCGCCGGCTGGCACTGTCCACCGCCTACTGCCTACTGCCTACTGCCTACTACTCTATGACCATCGTCCGTCCGGGGGTCTTGCGGCTCCCCCTGAAAGTCGCCCTGTTGTGGGTCTGCGCGTCGACGGCGACGGCAGCCCAGCAGCCTCCTGCCGCCCCTCAACCTGCAGCCAACCAGCAGAATGCCCAGGGAAATCAGGGGGCGGACAATGCCGGCCGCCGCAGGATGAATGCCTTCCGGCTGAACGACGGCGAGTCGATCACGCTCGACGGCCAACTGGACGAACCGATCTGGTCGAGGGCGATTCCTGCCTCCGAGTTCGTGCAGCAGGACCCGCAGAACGGCCGCCCGGCGACGGAGCGCACCGAGGTCCGCATCGCGTTCGACGGCGAGTCGCTCTACATGGGCGTCACGTGCTACGACTCCGAACCGGACAAGTGGATTGGTTACCAGCGCCGGCGCGATGAAGGGCTGAACTCGGACGATCGCTTCATGTGGACGATCGACACATTTCTCGACGGCCGTACGGGCTACTTCTTCGAAATGAACCCATCGGGCCTCATGGCCGACGCCCTGCTCGGCATCAACGGCCAGAACCGCGAATGGGATGGCATCTGGAACGCGCGGCATCGCCGCAGTGAAATCGGCTGGACGCTCGAGATCGTCATTCCCTTCCGCACGCTCAACTTCGATCCGAACAACGACACCTGGGGCATCAACTTTCAGCGGACCGTCAAGAGGAAGAATGAAGAGAGCCTCTGGATGGGATGGGGACGCAACCAGGGGTTGCGTCGGATGAGTAACACGGGTCTCGTGAGCGGCATCCGCGACGTCACGCAGGGTCATGGCCTCGACATCAAGCCGTACGGCGTGTTCACCGCGGAGTCGTCGCCCGGCCGCGGCCGCACCGCCATGAAGGGCTCACCCGACGCCGGCCTCGATCTTTTCTACAATCCGACGCCGGTCCTCCGGACGGTGTTCACGGTCAACACCGATTTCGCGCAAACCGAAGTCGATCAGCGGCAGGTCAACCTCACGCGATTCTCGCTCTTCTTTCCGGAACAGCGCGACTTCTTTCTCGACGGCGCCACGTTTTTCGACTTCCGCAGCGACAACAACAGCAACCAGAACTTCGGGGGCTTCGGCAATAACGAGAACGAGCGCATCATCCCGTTCTTCAGCCGCCGCATCGGCCTGAGCGCCGATGCCACGCCGCAGCAAATCGACTTCGGCACCAAGGTGACCGGACAGGTGGGCGGCCAGGATGTGGGCGTCCTGCACGTGAGAACCGGTCAGGACAATGGATTCGACAGCGAGGACTTCACGGTGGCGCGCCTGAAGCGTCGGGTGCTGCAGGAGTCCTACATCGGCGCCATGTACACCCGGCGCGACGCGCGCACGTCCGGCGTGGGCACTTCGCATACCGCCGGCCTCGACGCGCGGTTCGCCACGTCGACCTTCCGGGGCGATCAGAACTTCGAGGGAAGCGGATGGTTTTTGAACGCCGCCCGCCCGGGCGTTTCGAGCGGCAACTCTGCGTTCGGCGCGTCTCTGAGCTATCCGAACGATTTGTGGAACGGCCGGATTGATGCGACCGAGGTGCAGGGGAACTTCGATCCCGCGATCGGCTTCGTCACGCGCCGGGGGTATCGGCAATACAGCCAGGCGCTCGAGTTCGGCCCGCGTCCGGCCAATCACCGCTACATCCGGCAGCTGACGTTCGGCGGCAGCGCGGACGTTCAAACCGATCTCGCAAACGACATTCTCACGCGCAACATCGAATTCCGGTTGCTCCAGATGAACCTGCACTCGCAGGACAACTTCTCGGTGTCGGTCGCCCGCCGACACGAGCGTCTGGATGAGCCCTTCGAGATCACCGACGACATTACGCTCCCTCTCGGCGACGCGTACAGCTTCAACCGCTACCGCTTCTGGTTTTCGACGGCGAACCGGCGCATGCTGGCCTTCAACATGCGCTACGAGACCGGCGGTTTCTATTCGGGCACCCGTACCGAGCAGCAGGTCAACCTGTCGGTGCGCGCGCGCCCCGGAGTATTTCTGTTCCTCACGGGACAGTGGAACAACGTCGAGCTCCCCGAGGGGAGCTTCACGACGCGCCTGTACCGGATCGTTGGAGAGACGCAGCTCTCGCCGTTCATCGCGCTGACCAACAACATCCAGTACGACACGCAGAGCGCGGTGCTCGGCTGGCAGTCGCGCTTTCGCTGGATCTTGACGCCGGGCAACGACCTGTACCTCGTGTACACGCACAACTGGCTGGACGACCCGGTGCTCAATCGCCTGGCGACGCTCGACAAGCGGGCCGCATCGAAGATCCTGTACACCTACCGGTTCTAATCAGGCTTTAGGCCGTAGGCTTTGGGCTTTGGGCTTTGGGCTTTGGGCTTTAGGCTTTAGGCCGGGTCCGGAGACCTGAAGGTCTCCGGCTACCAGTCG
>JBOGIR010000617.1:0-3973 GCA_050742335.1 Vicinamibacterales bacterium
GGGCTGAAGGCATAGAAGTACGACGCGTCCTCGCCTTCGCGCTCCCAGGAGTCGGCGATGTCGGTGTTGTGCGTCATCAGCACCATCAGCCGGCCGTCCTGATCGGCGATCGCCTTGACCTGGGGCACCGCGCTGTCGGCGCCCTGTTCCGACGTTCGACCGCCGGATCGAAGGAAGAAGCCGATGTTTGGGATCTGCGGGATTTCCGTCACCTCGAACTGCGTGCGAAACAGCGTGTGATCGAGCGGCACGTCGAAGATCGCGTACTCCGCGGCCGGCAGGATTTTTCGAAGCTCCAGGACCCAATGCTGCCACTGATACGAGCCCCAGGAGTCATCGGTCCACAGCATGCCGCCCTTCAGCAGGTACTCCCGGAGCCGCAGCGCTTCGGCGTCGTCGATGATGGCGCTGCCGGGCGCCGACATGATCACGAGCGGACACTGGAACAGCTCGTCGCCGCCCGGCCGCACCAGCAAGTGATTCGGTGATCCCGAGCCGTTCTTGCTTACAGGAATTTTCGTGAGCTCCGACAGACGCACCGACAGGTTGATGTCGGCGTTCGGGTAATCGGTCCTCCAACTGCCGCCGTAGCCGTTCATACCCGGCCGGTACAGGAGGCGGCAGTAATGGAAGCGGCCGTCGAAGTCCTTGTCGGAGGCGACCCGTGAGCCGAAGAACCCGCGGCCGAACTGGGCCTCCGCGACCGCCGCCGCCGCGAGTGTCACGACGAGCGCGACCCCCATACGCAACATGGCAACAGTGTACCGCGAGTGGCGGCGGCAGGGTCTTTCGTTTACGATGAGTGGTCCTTGGTCACCCCGTCCACCCCACAATCTGCCGCGGTCGAAGCGCGTTCCGGTCTGGATCCGTGGACGCGCGCCGATCTGCCCGCTCCCCCGACACCGCGTGGTCTCGAGTGGCTCACAGTCACCGGGCCCGGCGTCATCGTGCTCGGCGCAGCGATCGGGAGCGGGGAGTTCCTGCTCGGCCCGGCGGCGTTCGTGCGCCACGGGCTGTCGCTGCTCTGGGTGGTCGGAATCGCCGTCACGCTGCAGACGATCTTCAACACGGAGGTGATGCGCTACACGCTGGCCACCGGAGAGCCCGTCTTCACGGGTTTCATGCGCACGCGTCCCTCGTCCACCTGGTGGGCGTGGGTGTATGTCGTCTTGTACTTTCTGCAGAGCGGATGGCCGGCGTGGGCCGGCACGGCAGCCGGCGCGATCTTCTTCCTGTTCACCCGCCGGCTCGCCGCGGCGGCCGACGCGAACACGATCTACTTCATCGGCGTCGCGACGTTTCTGCTGTGCGTGGCCATCCTGTCGATAGGCCGCCGCATCGAGCGCACACTCGAGCTGCTGAACTGGATCCTCGTCGTGGCTATTCTCGGCAGCTTTCTCGTGCTTGCCGTGTTGTACGTGCCCGGCGGCACGTGGGCAGGCGGGGCGCTGGGGCTGAGCGGCTTCGACGTGACGCGCGGCACGTTCGATTTCTTTCCGATCGGCACCGATCTCTTTCTGCTCGGCGCGCTCGTCGCGTATTCCGGCGCCGGCGGCGTCATCAATCTCGTGCTGTCGAACTGGGCACGCGACCGCGGCTACGGCATGGGCGAGCGGGCAGGCTACATCCCCGCCGCCGTCGGCGGCCACAAGGTGGCGCTCGCGCACACCGGCTTCATGTTCGACGGCGATGCGGAAGGGATGCGGCGATGGCGCGGATGGTGGCGCGTGGTCAGCGCCGATCAGTGGGGTGTGTTCTTCACAGGCGCGATTCTCGGCATGATCCTCCCCGCGATCATCTACGTCACGTTCCTGCCGCGCGGGTCCGACATCCAGGGGCTCGGCATCAGCGCCGCGCTCGCGCAAGGCATCAGCGGCACAGCGGGCGCGCTGGTGGGTGGTGTCATTGCGTTTCTGGGGGCGTGGATCCTGTTCAAGACACAGCTCGATCAACTCGAGGGCATGACCCGCGCGATCACGGACATCCTGTGGACGGGCAGCAGCCGGCTTCGCGGGTGGCGCGGGGGCGACGTGCGAGCCGTGTACTACTGTGTGCTGGCAGTCGCGGTGCTGTGGGGCATCGTGGCGCTGAGGCTGGCCCAGCCGTTCCTGCTGCTGCAGATCGGCGCCAACATGGCCGGCCTCGTGCTCGTGATCGGCTCCGTGCACCTGTTGTACGTCAACACACATCTCCTGCCGGAGCACGTGCGTCCCCCGATGTGGAGACGCGTCGCGCTCGTGGTGATGGCGCTGTTCTACGGCTTCTTCGTCGTCCGATCCTTTGCGACGTTCCTGACCTGAGTCCCCGTTCAACCACGACGGTCACGACGATCTCGAAGGACACGAATTTCCGTGACCTATCTGCTCGCGCTCGCCTCGGCCGTGCTGTACGGCGCCGCCGACTTCCTCGGTGGCCTTGCCTCGCGCCGCGCCAGCACGATTGCGATCGTCCTCGTGTCGCAGGCAGCCGGACTGGTGCCGCTGGCGCTGCTGCTGCTGGTGCTTCCGGCCGCGCCGTCCAGGCAGGACTTCATCTGGGGAACGATCGCCGGCCTGGCGGGCAGCGTCGGTGTTGCGCTGCTCTATCGGGCGCTTGCCGTAGGCACGATGTCGATTGTTGCTCCGACGACGGCCGTGTGTGCCGTGATGCTTCCGGTGCTGGTCGAAGCCCTGAGAGGCGAGCGCCTGCCAGCAGTCACGCAGGGCGGGATCGCGTTGGCCATTGTCGCCATCGTGCTGGTGAGCCAGCACGACCCCTCTGGTCTAGTGGACGATCGGCCATTGCAGCGGCGCGGGCTGCCTCCGGGGATCCTGCTCGCATTCGTCTCGGGCGTGGCAATCGGACTGTTCTTCCTCGCGCTCGCGCGCACGAGCGCCGCGGCGGGCCTGTGGCCGCTGCTGGCCTCACGTGGATTGTCCATGGTGGTGTTCGGGGCCGTTGTGGTGGTGAGCTCGCAGCCGCTGCGACTGCAGCGATCGGTGTTGAAGACCGCTGTCGCGTGCGGTGTCGTCGATATGTTCGCCAACGCGCTGTATCTGCTTGCGAGTCGAGGCGGACCGCTCAGCGTGGTCGTGACCCTGGCGTCGCTGTATCCTGCGAGCACCGTCGTCCTTGCGCGTGTCGTCGTTGGCGAACGCCTGAGCCGGCGCCAGGGGCTCGGCATCGTGTGCGCCCTTGTCGCCGTGGTGGTGATTGTGGGCAGTGCGTAGCAACTCAGGCTTCAGGTCCGCGCACGCTGCCGGTTCCTTCCACGCAGCCACAGAGTCACAGAGACACAGAGAAGAATTGATTGAAAAACCTCTGTGGCTCTGTGTCTCTGTGGCCCATGTATGTGAGAAATGCTCTAAGCCCGCCGCTCTACGGCACCGCTACGGTTGCTTCGCACGCCGCTGCAGGATGTCGCGCAGTAACGGCAGACTGTCGACCGACGGCGAGGTCGCCGGCAGCGAGCGGAGATAGGCGTAGACGTCGGCCAGGTCCTGCATCGCGACATCGGCAAACGCAGGCATCGCGGGCGACGCGGGCTTGCGAAGATACGTCATGAACGCCGCCTGCGTGCGCGTCATGGGCACGAGTCGCGGCGATCCGCTCTGCGCGTCGAAGCCGTGGCACGCGTAGCAGCGGTAGGTCTTTTCGAACAGCGTCTTCCCCCGCGATGGGTCGCCTGTGGGGGTGACGGCCGCGCTCGGGGTCTGCGCCTCGAGGGCGCTCGCGAGCACGCCGGCGAGCAGGACGGCGAGAGGTCCGATGGTTCGCATGCTGTTCCTCCTCGTGTTCACCTCCACGGGCCACAGAGACACGGAGACACAGATGTTACCAAACAGTCGTAAATCAGGAGTCTAACCCCACAATCCACTTGAGTGGCGACTAGTTCTGTGATCTTCTTGTCGCATGCCGAATCCGTATCCGGTCGAGCTCCGCGAACGAGCGGTGCGCGCGTACGAGGCGGGCGAGGGATCGTATACCGAGGTCG
>JBOGIR010000618.1:0-9267 GCA_050742335.1 Vicinamibacterales bacterium
CCGCGCCTTCAGTGCCTGGCAGGGGCTGCGCATCGAGCGCGTCGAGCGAACGCACCCACAGGAGCGTGCGACCATCCGGCCCAGGCGCCTCGAACGCCATCCGGCGGCCATCGGGCGACAACACCACCGCGTTGGCGAAGGCCGTCTCGTCTGGAGGCTGGATCTGAAAGCGCACAGGTTCGATGACCGGGGGCTGCTCGCGAAAGTGCACGAACGCCAGTGCTGCGGTAGACGCCACCGCCAGGGCCGCCACACCGATCGCCACGGCCGTAAGACGCGCTCGGCCGCTGCCCGGCGTCGCGGCCATATCGTCGGCCTTCGCGGTGCTCGCGGGATTCGTCACGTGTTGTTGGATCGCTACTCGCGCCTCGCCGATATCGCGTAACCGGCTCCTGACGTCTCGGTCGAGACATCGGCGCAGTACTTCGCGAATCGCGGGCGGCGTGTCGCGCGGCAGCCTCTCGAACTCGATGGGAGCACGCAGGACGTCGGCCAGAGTGTGGGACACGGTCTCGCCATCGAAGAGCCGCGCTCCGGTGAGCATCTCCCACAGCACCACGCCGAACGACCAGATGTCGGCGCGCCGGTCGACGGGTTTGCCGGCGGCCTGCTCCGGCGCCATGTACGCCGCCGTGCCGAGAATCACTCCGGCGCGAGTCGCCGCCATCGTCAGCGTCGGCGAGTGCGTGGCGTCAGCGTCCGACGCTGCGGCGTCCTGCATCACGGCCGCCAGCCCGAAGTCGAGGACCTTGACGACGCCGGCCGGCGTCACCATCACATTCCCTGGCTTCAGATCGCGATGGACGATCCCTTTGTCGTGCGCCGCCTCGAGCGCGTCGGCGATCTGCCGTGCAATCGCCAGCGCCTCGTCGATCGGGAGGCCTGAAGGCCTCCGGATTTGCTCCACCAGCGTCTCGCCCTCGACGAGCTCCATCACCAAGGCAGGGGCGCCGCTCGACTCCTCCAGGCCGTAAATCTGCGCGATGTGCGGATGGTTGAGTGAGGCCAGCACCTGCGCTTCGCGCTGGAAGCGCGCCAGCCGCTGCGGATCGGCTGCCAATGCCTCCGGCAGGATCTTGATCGCGACCTCGCGCCCAAGTTTGCTGTCCCGCGCGCGATAGACCTGTCCCATTCCGCCGGCACCGAGAGGAGCCGTGATCTCGTACGGACCGATCCAGGTGCCGGGGGCAATCGACATCGTGAAGGCCGAGCCGATTATAGGGGAAGCAGGGTACGATAGGGCTGATGTCCGGCCGAACAATGTTCCACGTCGCCGATCTGGCGGTCGATCGGCATGCGTTTTCGGTTTCAGGCCGATCTGAAATCGCGCCGGATCGGGAGTATTGGCTGGCGCAGCCCGTCGACGCACGACTGCAGGCCATCGAAGCGCAGCGGCAGATAGTCTATGGCTCCGTCAGTACTGCCACCCGACTTCAGCGCGTTCTTGAAATCGCTCAACGCGCACGGCGTTAGCTTCCTCGTCATTGGTGGCTACGCGGTTGGGTATCACGGATATCCCCGCGCCACGGCGGATATCGACATCTGGATTCCACGAGACTCGGAGACAGCCGGCCGTGTCGTGGCAGCGATTCGCGATTTCGGATTCGACGTCCCCGAGCTGGTCCCCGACCTCTTCGTGCGTCCCGATCAGGTGATTCGACTCGGTGTGCCGCCGGTTCGCATCGAGCTCCTCACGAGCATCGCCGGCGTCGAGTTCGACGAGTGTCTTGGTCGAGCTGTTCAGACGACCCTCGACGATGTGCCTGTGCAGATGATCGGCCTCGAGGATCTGAAACGTAACAAGCGCGCGGCGGGCCGCCACCAGGATCTGGCCGACCTCGAACATCTCCCGTAACAGCCCGCGCGCTGGTTCGCTCGTTCGCGATCTTCGTGGCCTTCGCGGGTGGATCTTGCTATTGTTCCCTCATTGAACGGCGGCGTGGGCTGCCGTACCGGAAACCCGGCACGACGACCGGGACAGCGAGCGCGCGATGAATTCTCTTCCGTTCGATCTCCCGCTTCCCCCTGCTCCCGCCCCCCTTCTCCCTGATTCCGGTCGCCCCAGTTCCCTCCCCCCTCCCTCCTGTTCCCTCCGTGTTCTTGCCTCCCCGTCCGGAGCCGAGCGGCTGGCCTACGCGCGTGACGCCCTACGCGGCTGTGCACCTGGCCGTCCGATCCTGATCGTCGGCGCGTCGCGCGGCGCCGCAGACGACCTCGCCCGCGACATCGCCGCATCCGTACCCGCCACGTTCGGTGTTCAGCGGTTCAGTCTCACCCAGCTCGCGGCTCGCACGGCACTGGAGGCGCTTGCGGCCGCAGGGATGGCACCGAGCACCTGGCTCGGCGCCGAAGCGGTGGCGGCGCGCGCAGTGTTCGATGCGACACGGGAGAGCGCACTTCGCTACTTTGCGCCGGTGGCTGCGACGCCGGGCTTTCCACGTGCGCTTGCGCGGACGCTGCACGAGCTGCGACTCGCCGGCGTAGGCGGCGGCAGTCTGTCGTCTTTTGCGCCCGCCGGCCCCGACCTTGCCTGGCTGCTCGAGCGCTTCGAAGCGGGGTTTGCAGATGCGGCCGCTGCCGATCGATCCGACCTGTTTCGCACGGCTGCCCGGTGGCTTCGCCAATCGGAGACTGCCGAACCGGCGGGTCCGCTCGGCCCAGCCTCTGTGCGGCCTCGCGGAACCCGCCCCACGTACGCGCCTCGCGGAACCCGCCCTACGTACGATCGCATCGTTCTTCTGGACGTGCCAATCGACGTTGCGGCCGAGCGCGAGTTGATTGAGGCGCTCGTGCAGTGCGCGTCCACCGTTATTGCGACGGTCCCGCACGGCGACCGCGACACGATCGAGCACTTCACTGGCATGCATGCGGCGATTGAGAAGCGACCATGGAGCGGAACGAACGACCTTGCGTGCCTGCGGCAATTCCTGTTCAAGACCTCAGCCGAGCCACCCCGGCGTACGCTCGACGGTTCCCTCGAGTTCTTCTCGGCCCCCGGAGAAGGGCGCGAGTGCGTCGAGATTGCGCGACGCATCCTGAAGCATGCGCAGTCCGGTGTCCCCTTCGACGACATGGCCGTTCTCGTCCGCACGCCACAGAACTACTTCGGTCTGCTGGAGCACGCGTTGCGGCGTGCGGGCGTGGCCGCGTGGTTCGACCGCGGCACCAGGAGGCCGCATCCCGCCGGACGCGCGTTCCTGGCGCTGCTGGCATGCGCGGCCGAGCAGTTGTCGGCGGCGCGCTTCGCCGAGTATCTGTCGCTCGGGCAGGTACCCGGCGGGTCCGCTTCCGCCTTCGCAAATGCTACGGCGGACAAGCAGCGGAACCCGCCCCACAGCGAGGACGGCGGGTCCGCTTCGCCTGACCGCTCGGCTCAGCGGAACCCGCCCCACGTACGAGGGGAATGGGTGGCATCGCGAGACGAGGCGTTGGGGCTGCCGGTTGCAACGTGGACAGAGGACGAGGATGACGACGATCGGGATCCGGGATCCGGGATCCGGGATCCGGAGGGATCGGGGATCTCGGGATCCGGATCCCCCCGGGTCCCGGATGTCATCGCCGGTACGCTCCGGGCTCCGTGGCGATGGGAGAAGCTGCTGGTCGACGCCGCGGTCATCGGCCGGGATGCCGAGCGCTGGAGGCGGCGCCTGGCGGGGAAGGCCGCCGAGCTGGAGCGGCAGATCATGGAGGCCGAGCACGAGGATGGAAGAGACGGCGCCCGCGTCCAGGCGCTGCACCGCACGTCGGAGCAACTGGAGCACCTGCGCGCCTTCGCCGTGCCGATCGTCGAGGAGCTGTCGGAGTGGCCCCAGACAGCCACCTGGGGCGAATGGCTCAACGCCTTCACTCGGCTGGCGCCACGCGTCTTGCGGATCCCGGCACACGTGCTGCGCGTGCTGGCCGACCTCCGGCCGATGGCCGATGTCGGTCCGATCGATCTGGACGAGGCGCGGCGCGTGCTCACCGGCCGCCTCTTGACGCTCGAAACAGAACCGCCGGCGCGGCGCTTCGGCCGGGTGTTCGTTGGTACGCCGCAGCAGGCACGCGGCCGCAGCTTCCGCGTGGTGTTCGTGCCCGGCCTGGCGGAGCGGATGTTTCCGCAGAAGCCGCGCGAGGATCCGCTCCTGCTCGACACGCTGCGCGAAGCAGCCGTTCCGTCGCTTCGTACGCAGCCGCACCGCCTCGCATCCGAGCGGCTCCTCCTGCAGCTTGCCGCCGGCGCAGCCTCAGAGCGGCTGTATGTCTCGTACCCCCGCATCGAGTTGACCGAGTCGCGCGCGCGCGTACCGTCGTTTTACGCCCTCGACGTGATGCGTGCCGCTACTGGACGCATCCCCGATTACGAATGGCTGGAGGAGCGGGCGCGCGAGACCGGACATGCCACTCTCGCGTGGCCGGCGCCGCCACAGCCGGACGAGGCGATTGACGATCTCGAGCACGACCTCGCGTCGCTCCGGCGCCTGCTCGACGAGCGCGACCACGACCGCGTGAAGGGGCACGCGCACTACCTGCTCAAGCTCAACGAGTGCCTGCGCCGGTCTGTGATTGACCGCTGGGCACGCGGCGAGTCTCGGTGGTCAGTCAACGACGGCCTCATCCGCGTGTCGAACGACACGCGGCCGATGCTCGCCGCACAGCGACTCACCGCGCGCCCCTATTCACTCTCGGCGCTTCAGCGCTTCAGTGCGTGTCCGTACCAGTTCCTCCTTGCCGCGGTGTACCGGCTGCAGCCGCTCGAACAGCCGGAGCCGCTGCAGCGAATGGATCCGCTGACGCGCGGCAGCCTTTTTCACGCGATCCAGGCGCAGTTCTTTCGCGCGCTCGATGCCCGCGGGATGCTGCCGGTGACGAGCGCGAATCTGGACGGCGCACGCCAGGTGCTCGACATGGTGACGGATACGGTGGCCGGGCAGGCGTACGACGAGCTCGCGCCGGCGGTCGATCGCGTCTGGATAGACGAGGTGGCCTCAATCCGGCGCGACCTGCACGGATGGCTGCATTACGTCGCGCGCGACGGTGCCGAGTGGCGTCCCAGGCACTTCGAATTCGGCTTCGGGTCGGTGCCGGGCGAGCGCGACGCGGCCAGCGTACCGGACGAGGTGACGATCGAGGGGGGATTTCAGCTGCGCGGCGCCATCGATCTCATCGAGGAGCACAGCACGTCCGCAGCGCTGCGTGTCACCGACCACAAGACGGGCCGCACGCCCGATCGCATCGAGAAAGTCACTATCGGCGGCGGCGCGGTGCTGCAGCCGGTGCTGTACGGCATCGCCGTCGAAGCCGCGCTGCGGCGAACCGTGTCGCAGGGACGACTGTTCTATTGCACGGCGGCTGGCGGCTACGCCGAGCATCAGATCCCGCTCAACGAGCGCACGCGTGCGGCGGGCGTCGAGGTGCTGCAGGTCATCGATCGCGCGGTCGAAAGCGGATTCCTCGCGGCTGCGCCGACCGAGGATGCCTGTGCGCGATGCGACTTTCGTCCTGTCTGCGGGCCCGACGTGTTCCGTCGCGTCAGTCACAAGCCGCAGGACCGGCTCGCGGATCTGCGCGCGCTGCGGAGTCGGCCATGACCGGCCTCACCGTCCCGTACTCCGAAGACGAGGAGGCGCGCCGCCTCATCGCCACCGATCTCGACGAGACGATGATCGTGGAAGCCGCAGCCGGTACGGGCAAGACCACCGAGCTCATCAATCGCATTCTCCGGGTCATCGCGGATGGACGCGCGGACGTGCGGGAGATTGTCGCCGTCACGTTCACCGAGAAGGCGGCCGGTGAGTTGAAGCTTCGGCTTCGCCAGCGTCTGGAAGAGGAGCGTCAGAAAGCGGGTGAGCCGGCTGTAGCAGCACGGCTGGCGGCTGCAGTGCAGCATCTGGAAGAGGCGCACGTCAGCACGATCCACGGCTTCTGCGCCGACTTGCTGCGGGAGCGCCCTGTGGAGGCGCGCATCGACCCCCTGTTCCGTGTCCTCACGGAAGGGCAGGCGGAGCGGCTGTTCAACCAGGCATTCGATACCTGGCTGCAGCGGCAGCTGTCGAACCCGCCGGAAGGGGTCCGCCGCTCGCTGCGTCGCGCCAGCCGCGCGTTCCGGGCTGGCGATGCCGACGAGGACGGCCCGATCGCGCGGCTGCGCGGGGCCGGGTGGGCGCTGGCCGAGTGGCGCGATTTCCGTGGCGCCTGGACCCGGGAGCCGTTCGACCGCACCGCGGCGATCGTACGGCTGACCGAGTTGGTTCACGCCTGCGCCGACGCCTCCGCGCATCCGTCGTATGCGGGCGACAACCTGTACGTCGACACCGAACCGGTGCGGCGTTTGAGCAGAGAACTGAGAACACAAGGGGATCCCGGTTCCCGGGTCCCGCCGGATCTCGGATCCCGGATCCCGGATCCCGATCTCGACGCGCTCGAATCGCAGTTCATCGAGCTGCGTCGCAACCGCGAGTTCAAGCGGGCGCGGAAGGGGAGCGGCCCGACGTACGGAAAAGGGATCACGCGCGCGCAAGTGCTCACCACGCGCGATGCCCTCATGGAGGCGCTTGCCGATTTCCAGGTTCGGGCTGACGCGGATTTGGCCGCCCTTCTCCACCGGGAGTTGCTTGCATGTGTCGACGAGTACGAACGTTTGAAGATGCGCGAGGGCGCGCTCGACTTTCTCGACCTGCTCGTCCGCGCACGGAATCTGATTCGTGACGACAGGTCGGTGCGGCAATACTTCCAGCGCCGGTTCAGTCGCATGTTCGTCGACGAGTTCCAGGACACCGACCCGTTGCAGGCGGAGGTGCTGCTGCTGCTGGCATCCGACGACCCCGGCGAGACCGACTGGCTGCGCGTGTCGCCCGTTCCAGGCAAGCTGTTCATCGTGGGCGATCCCAAGCAGTCGATCTATCGTTTCCGCCGCGCCGATGTGGACACGTATCTGCGCGTGTGCGAGCGGCTGAAACAGGCGGGAGCCCGGGCCGTCGAGTTGCGCAAAAGCTTCCGCAGCGTGCCGAACATCCAGCGCGCCGTGAACCTGGCGTTTCGTCCGGTCATGGACGGTAGTCTCGAGAAGCTGCAGGCCCACTATGTCCCGCTCGATCAGTCCCGAGACGACTACGGGGGTCAGCCGTCGGTCGTGGCGCTGCCTGTTCCCGAGCCCTACTCGTACCGGTTCATCACGGCCAGGCAGATCGAGCACTCGTTGCCGGATGCGGTTGGGGCATACGTCGACTGGCTGGTCAATCACAGCGGCTGGACGGTCACCGAGCGCGTCAGGCGCGACGCCCGGGTGCCTATCGAGGCCCGTCACATCTGCATTCTCTTCCGGCGTTTTCTCAGCTATGGGGCAGACGTCACGCGTCCGTACGTCGAGGCCCTCGAGGCACGCGGCATTCGCCATCTGCTGGTGGGCGGCCGCACGTTTCACAACCGGGAGGAAATCGAGACGCTGCGCGCGGCCTTGATGGCCATCGAATGGCCCGACGACCAGCTCTCCGTGTTCGCCGTGCTGCGCGGCGCGCTGTTTGCCATCGGCGACGAGGAGCTGCTCGAGTATTACCAGGCCGCCCGGTGTTTTCACCCCTTCCGCGTCCCCGAGACCGTTCCCCGTCATCTCGAGCCCATCTCCGAGGCGCTGGCGTTCATCGCGTCGCTGCACCGCCTGCGCAACCGGCGGCCGGTGGCCGACACCATCTCGGCGCTGCTGGAGCAGACGCGCGCGCACGTCGGGTTCGTGCTGCGTCCGGGCGGCGAACAGGCGCTGGCCAACGTGCTTCATGTCGCCGAGCTGGCGCGACAGTACGAGCTCGAAGGAGGGATGTCGTTTCGCGGCTTCGTCGACATGCTGCACGCGGAGGCCTCGGCCTCTCAGCCGGCCGAGGCGCCGATTCTCGAGGAGGGGAGCGACGGTGTGCGCCTGATGACGGTGCACAAGGCCAAGGGGCTCGAATTTCCGGTCGTCATCCTCGCCGACATCACGGCCCGGCTCACACCGTACGATGCGACACGCCATATCGATTCGCGACGCAACGTCTGCGCGCTGAGAATTGGCGGATGGTCGCCCAAGGACCTCAACGACAGCAAAGAAACAGAGCTGGGTCGCGAGCGGGCCGAAGGGGAACGGATCGCCTACGTGGCGGCCACGCGCGCGCGCGATCTGCTGGTCGTACCGGGCGTCGGCGATGAACCGTACACCGAAGGGTGGGTGTCGCCCCTCAACCGCGCGATCTATCCACGCGAGGACGCGCGCCGGCAGTACACGACAGGACGCGGGTGTCCGCTGTTCAAGAGCCGCGACACGGTCTCGAGCCGTCCTGACGGCGACCCCGCCTCCTCCCGCACGGTGTGTCCAGGCGAACATCGGATCGCGGCGGCGGACGCGGACGCCACCGAGGAGGTCTCGGTTGTCTGGTGGGCGCCCGACGCGCTGTCGCTGGGCGCGCACACGTCCTTCGGGCTGCGCCGCGACGATCTCATCGTCAAGAGCGTGTCGGCGCAGGTGCTGCGGCAGCAGCTCGACGCCTATGACGCGTGGAAGACGAAACGGAGGGCGGCGATCGACGCAGGGCAGCGGGCGAGTCTCGAGGTGGTGACCGCGACGGAGTGGGCTCGACGCGAGGACGATCGGGCGCCGAGCGACATCGACGTGACGATTGAAACGTCAGCCGCCGCCGGCAGCCGTCCGGGCGGCGCGCGATTTGGCACGCTGGTGCACGCGCTCCTCGCCAGTGTGCCGCTGACGCCAGACGAGGCGGTGCTCCGGCGGTTGGCAGGCGCGCAGGGACGTGTGCTCGGGGCCACGCCGGACGAAGTGGCAGCGGCGCACACCGCCGTGCGCGACGTCCTGGCGCATCCCGTGCTGCGCGCAGCGGCACAGGCGGCGACGGAAGGATTGTGCTACCGCGAAACGCCCGTGACCTGGCGTCTGGCCGAGGGCGCAATTGTGGAAGGCAACGTCGACCTCGCGTACGTGACGGGCGACGAGGTGGTCGTCGTCGATTTCAAGACCGATCGTGAGCTGGATGGGGCGCTCGAGACGTACCGCCGGCAAGTACAGATCTACGCCACCGCGGTGCGGTCGGCGCTGGGCCGGCCGGCTCGTGCGGTGTTGATGCGCGTGTAGGTTCCCGCGCACGCTGAAGCGTGCGCTCTACGTTGGGTGTAGCGCGCAGGCTTCAGCCTGCGCGGGCGGATCGGCAGAACCGCCTACTGCCTACTGCCTACTGCCTACTAGCTGGCGTGCGCCGCCGCGCGCTCGGCCGGTGCGACGCCCATCAAGTCGGCGTGCGTGTC
>JBOGIR010000619.1:0-3418 GCA_050742335.1 Vicinamibacterales bacterium
CTTCCGAACGTTCCGAACGCTCTTCTATGCGGCAGCTCGTCGCGGCGTCTTGTGCTGCGTCGCCTTCCCCTCGCGACGGACGATCCACGCCAGGTGAATCCCTCCTGTCACCCACAGCATGATCAACGGTCCCCACCCGCCCAGCTCGAGCATCGTGTGCCTCCACTACGTCGAGCGGCAAGGTGTGTGCCGAGTGGTAGAGCCACGTGTGCGGCCGGGTTGTCCGACCCGCGGTGACGAGACCTGTGCGGAACCGCGGGATTTCCCGCACGGGCCGCTGATTTTTCCGGCACCGCTAGCTAGCAGTTCCGTCGTAAGAGTTTCGGCCGGCCACCGGGGCACAGAGGCACAGCGAAGCCGTCTGGCTGTGTCCACCGAGGCCGAGGTGCGCGTCAGGAGCAGGCCCTTGGCTGGTTCATTCGCGGTAGGATGACAGCATGGATCCCGATGTACGCCCGCTCGAAGAACCGCTCGCCGAACTCGAGCGACGGCTGATTGATGACTACCTGCGCAAAGCCGGGCACGACCCCGACGCGCTGCGCGCGCGCCATGACGAGGAGGCGCGCAAGCTGCTGACGGCGGCGTCGGTGTACGCGGCAGCCAAGCTCACCGAGATTGAATCGCGGTCGCATTACGTTCGCAACCTGCACGAAGGACACTGAGCCCGTTCTCGTTCCTCGGGCGTACCGAAGCCCCTCGCATCTCTCGTGCTAGGATGAGGATTCCCGCCGGCCGGCGTAGCTCAGTTGGTAGAGCAGCCGATTCGTAATCGGCAGGTCATCGGTTCAAGTCCGATCGCCGGCTCCAGATTTCCGAATAAAATCGAGCATTTCGAGCGATGCGCCGGACGCTGCCCACGTTTGACACCCTATCTGACACCCTAACCGAGAATCGCGTCCATCTGACGCGCGGCTTTCGCGGCGGTCTGCTGCTGCAGGTGGGCGTAGATCAGGAGCGGAGGATTCGATGTTACAAGCAAGAGCGAAGTGGCTTCTTGTCGCGGCGGCCGTAGTCGCAGCCTGGCCCGTGGGACTGCCCGCGCAGAACAGAAACGCGCCCATGGTGCATTGGTGGGAACCTACCAACGACCTGCCGAATCCCTGGGTCGGGCAAGTGCTCCCAATCCCTGATGGGCGGAAATGGGGCTCGACGGCCGGAGTCGACGTCGACCCGACGGACGGTACTGTCTGGGTGATCGATCGATGCGGTTCCAACTCCTGCGTTGGCTCGAATCTCGATCCCATCCTCCATTACGACAAGAGCGGCAAGTTCCTGGGCAGCTTCGGCAAGGGGATGTTTGCCTTCCCCCACGGCATACACGTCGATAACGAAGGGAACGTCTGGGTCACCGACCCCCTGCCGGTGGACGGGAGAGGGGCGGGCGGGAACGCTGGTCAGCAGGTCACCAAGTTCAATCGGAAAGGCGAAGTGCTCCTGAAACTGGGCCAGGCGCTCGTGACTGGAAAAGGCACCAACACCTTCAGTTCGCCTTCCGACGTCGTCGTCGGCAGAAACGGCGACATCTTCGTGGCGGACGGACATGCACAGGGCACGAACGAGCGCATCATGAAGTTCGATCGGAACGGACGGTACATCAAGGAGTGGGGTTCACCCGGCTTCGGCCCCTGCGGCACCAACCAGTTCTCGACCACGCACGCCCTG
Source organism: Vicinamibacterales bacterium (assembly GCA_050742335.1). GTDB lineage: Bacteria > Acidobacteriota > Vicinamibacteria > Vicinamibacterales > UBA2999 > DATCJA01. Next base: position 1,663 of record JBOGIR010000619.1, read on the forward strand.
GAGATCGACTCGCAAGGCAGGCTGTTCCTCGGCGATCGCGACAACAACCGCATTCAGATCTTCGACCAGGATGGCAACTTCCTGGAATGCTGGTATCAGTTCGGCCGCCCGAGCGGGATCCACATCGACGCCAACGACAACATCTACGTGGCCGACTCCGAATCGAGGATGGACGATCCCGACTATGGCGGTCCGCCGAGCCCCTTCAAACGCGGGATCCGGGTGGGGAGCGTGAGGGACGGGTCTGTGAAGTATTTCATTCCGGACCCGAAACCCGCAGGCGGCTCGAGCGCAGCGGAAGGGGTCGCCGCCACTGACGACGGCATCATCTTTGGCGCAGAAGTCGGCCCTCGCCAGGTTGTGCGCTATCAGAAGAAATAGCGGACTGCAGGGTGTGCAGAAGGGCACGGGGGCGCGGCTGGCTTTGCGCGCTCGTCTGCGGACGATGAAATCGGGCCCCAGCCATTTGATCGACGTTAGGTGTGTCGCGCGCACCAAGGAGAAGTGCGCGGTTGAGAGGACCGGGGGTTGGGCCACTACGAGAGTGACGCTCGGCCGGTTCCTACTCGAGTGGCCCGATGCCGCGACCGCGAAACACGCGAAGCAACGCGGCTTCGTTCGCCCCCCGATGGAGATTCCGGTCAGCATCAAGGATGGCACGCGCGCCCCTCGCGAACGTGGTGAAGCCGTCTAGTTGAAAGTGGCTGTCGATGATGACCTTGTCCGCCTTCTTCCACCCGACCGCCTCGCGTACCTGCCACAACGCTGCCGACCAGATTTCGCCGTTCTCGTGCTCGTGATCGCCGCGCGAATGGTCGAACGTCTCGAAGGTGTGCGAAGAGTCGAGGCGACGAACGCTCGGCGGGTTGCCGTCGAAGAGCGCCCCGTCCCACGACATCACCGCGAGCCGATAGGGTTCGGGCTTCGCGCGCTCGAAGAAGGACCCGGCGAAGTAGTCACCGAAACCCTCACCCATCGCGGCAGCCTCGGGGGACTGGCCGAAGTCCGGACAGATGGCGTCCTGCAGCGCGTGCCCGAACTCGTGCAAGACGGTCTCACCGTCCTCGGCGTCGTCCACATCGCCCAAGCCGAACGTCAGCGTGCGTTCGCCAGGGCTGTACCACGAGTTGTCCTCGCGTGTGCCCCGCGCGTTGATCTCCAGGGGCGACTCGAAGATACGCCGCGTGCCCTTGTAGCCGAGGGCCTCAAGATAATAGATTGCGCGGTCCACGTGATAGTAGGCGGACACCTCCTCGAATCCCGCTCGATTCCAGTTCACGCGGAAGTCATGGTCGGACTTCTTCAGCCGCCGCCTGGTAAGCCCCGTCGTCGCGCGCGCACCATCGAGAAGGTGGTTTCCCGTCAGGCCAGCCAGCGGGACGTCGAGGTAGGACTCCGGCGTAGGGCCCCGGACGTCTCCGTTCTCGTCGAGCGGGTCGAATCGGTGGTCGCGCGCCATCGGGTTCGGTATGAAGACGCGGCCGCGCCCGGTGAGCGCCGCCAGGTTGTCGTAGGCCTGAATGACCGAACCCGTCTCGGCGTTGACGTAGACGATGTACTCGGCGCGGGGTGTCGTGCGGTGGACGCGGACGCGCCACGCCGGGTGGAGCAGCCGCTTGGCCGGGTACCACAGCAACTCGGGCCGGCCCACGACTCGCGTCAGGCCGCGGCGCCGCACGCGTGCGAGTGCGGTGCGAGTCGCGCGCGCTTCGCCGATGCGCGCGTCGGGCGCGGCTCGGAGCACGTCCTCCGGTGC
>JBOGIR010000620.1:0-3318 GCA_050742335.1 Vicinamibacterales bacterium
CACGATATCCGGGTGCTGTGTTCGACCGATGGCATGAGGCAAGTGGATCTGGAGCGTACGACCAGCTCGCTGCAGCGGGAGGGCTGGAACGAGGCACCTGGGACGAGATGGGTGCTGTATCGCCGCCCAGCCGACACGCTATCCGCACCGTCAGCACCGGCGCTCGTCAGGTTGCCCCGTTCTCGTCCTATGGTGGCTGAACTCGCGTTCGGCGGGGCGGTCCTGCCACTCTTTACGGATGCGGTGGACGTTGCTGAGCAAGTCCGAGCCGCGGCGCTGAGCCGACACCAGACGCCTTCGGTCACACTCTCGGGAAGGGCCGTCGACGGCGAGCGGCTCCACGAGCAGCATTGTCATGCCCACTATCTGTCCGACCGACGCGGCTTCGGCAAGCGCGTGAGCCATGTGCTTGTCTACGCCCCCGTCGGATTCTCAGAATCCGAGCAAGCCGCGCTGGCTCGCGTGTCGTTTCTGGCACAGCGGCACAATCGCCCTACACTCGACGTCGTCCTCTCTGGGTTCGGCGGCGTCGACGACTTTCGCGACGTCACGCCCCTGTTCGGCGTCGCCACCCGATGGCGGTCCCGGACGCCGTTCGTTCTCACTCGTCATCCCCGCCGTGGGAAGGACAACCCCGACGACCAGGTCGTTCGGGAGCTCAGGCTTCGCGGGCTTCCCGAACCTGACGAAATCATCCCGATCACAGGTGCGCGTTTGGTTGATCCGCGGGCCGGTGATGCAGGACTGACACGCTGGGTCGAGTTCGTCAGTAGCCGCCAGAGCCGCGGTCATCCGCCGGGGGTGTTTGGATTCGAGCTCGTGTTCCGGGAGCCCGTCAGAGGGCCGATCCTGCTCGGATACGGCTGCCACTACGGCCTCGGGCAGTTCGAAGCGCTGCCGTGACGCCAGACCCTGCGCAGGCTACGGTCCAGGAGGCGGCTGCGAGGCCTGTCGAATTCGACTCTCTGCCCGCCTTCCTCCCCGTCCGCATGCTGAACGAGTTCACCTACTGCGCGCGCCTCGGCTACCTGGAATGGGTGCAGGGCGAGTTCGCCGACAGCGTCGACACCGTCGAGGGCCGCTACCACCATCGGAACGTGGATCGAACCCGCCAGCGTGCGCACCGCGACGGCGGTGACGACGACACGGCCAAGATTCACGAGCGCTCCGTGTGGCTCGGGTCGGAGGTGCTTGGCCTCAGCGCCAAGATCGACTTGCTCGAAGGCGATGGGCGCCGGGTGACGCCGGTGGACTACAAGCGAGGCAAACGGCCCCACGTCCCGCGAGGCGCGTACGAGCCCGAGCTCGTCCAGCTGTGCGCTCAGGGCTTGCTGCTCAGAGATCACGGGTACGAGTGCGAGGAGGGCGTGCTCTTCTTCGTCGGCTCGCGGGAGCGCGTGAAAGTCGCCTTCGACGACGTCCTGGTGGCGCGGACCGTGGAGCTGGCGGCGCAGATGCGCGCGACGGCCGGGTCGGGGGCGATTCCGCCGCCACTCGTGGACAGCCCGAAGTGTCCGCGCTGCTCGCTGGTCAGCATCTGCCTTCCTGATGAAGTGGCGTACCTGCGCGGCGGTGAGGGAGCCTCGGCGCCGCCGCGGCCGCTGGTTCCGGCGCGCGACGATGCCCTGCCGCTTCACGTGCAGCATCCGGGCGCTCGCATCCGCAAGGACGGTGAGGTCTTGAAGATCTCCACTGACGACGAGCTGATCGGGGAGGCCCGGCTGGGCGAGACTTCGCAGGTCGTCCTGTTCGGCGCCGTCCACGTCACGACCCCGGTCATCCAGGAGCTTTGTCAGCGGGACATTCCTCTCTGCTACCTGTCCAGCGGCGGATGGTTCTACGGCATCACTCACGGGATGTCGCACAAGAACGTGGAGCTCCGCCGGCGCCAGTACGCCGTGGCCGGCGATCCCGCGCGTTGCCTGGCGCTGGCGCGGCGCTTCGTTCGCGTGAAGATCGCGAACTGTCGGACGCTGCTCAGAAGGAACCATCCATCAGCGTCTGACGAGCTGCTCTCCGGGTTGAAAGGGGATATCCGGCGCGCCAGCCACGTCGATGGCCTGGATGCGCTCCTCGGCGTGGAGGGGACGGCGGCGCATCGCTACTTCTCAGCCTTCGGCGAGATGCTTCATCCCGGCGACGCCGATGCGGGGGTGTTCGATCTACAGTCACGAAATCGTCGCCCACCGCGGGATCCGATCAATGCCTTGCTCTCGCTCGCCTACGCGATGCTGGCCCGCGAGTGGACCGTGGTCCTCTTCTCGGTTGGCTTCGATCCGTATCTCGGGTTCTACCACCAGCCGCGGTACGGCCGGCCGGCGCTCGCGCTGGATCTGATGGAGGAATACCGGCCGCTGATCGCCGATTCGCTCGTCCTGACGGTGGTGAACAACGGAGAAGTGAGAGCGGAGCACTTCGTACGCGGCCTGGGGGCTGTCTCGCTCACCGCCGCGGGCCGGCGCAAGTTCATCGAGGCCTATGAGCGACGGATGAGCCAGGAGATCACGCACCCTGTCTTCGGCTACCGGATCAGCTATCGGCGCGTGCTGGAAGTTCAAGCTCGTCTGCTGGGCCGATATCTCAGCGAGGAGATTCCCGAGTACCCACCCTTCACGACTCGATGACCACGCCGACGCGGCGCGTGTGCATCGTCAGCTACGATATTTCCGACCCGAAGCGATGGCGTCAGGTCTACCGGACGATGCGAGGCTACGGCGTGCACATGCAGTTGTCGGTCTTCTCGTGCGACCTGACACCGACGCGGCGGCTCCAGATGATCGCGGCCCTCGAACAGGCGATTCATCCTCACGACGATCAGGTCCTGGTCATCGATCTCGGCCCGGCCCAAGCCCAGCCGATTCACGACATCCAGGCGCTCGGACGACCGCTCGCAGTGCCCGACCGAGGACCCGTTGTCCTGTGACCCCGAGCGTCTTCGTCGCCGAGCATCGCGAGCGGCGGGGTGACAAGCGACCTTACCGGGGTGCTCGTGCGCGGCGAAAGTGCCCGCCGTTTCGACGTTCATGAATGGCCGAGCATCACGCCTATCGCCCGTTTCTGCGCCTCCTGTCCGCAGTCACGCGAAGCGCTCGCATCGTGGCGAACAAGTTCCGATTCAGCCATGCGATATGATGTGGCGGGGATTCCACGGCGGCGACGCCGTGGCTCAATTGAAGCGACCTGTGAAACCGGAACCTATGCGACTGGGCGCGGGATTCCACGGCGGCGACGCCGTGGCTCAATTGAAGCAAGCTGCATGAAGCGCTGGCCCTGACGCACACGTGGCGGATTCCACGGCGGCGACGCCGTGGCTCAATT
>JBOGIR010000621.1:0-10966 GCA_050742335.1 Vicinamibacterales bacterium
GTGCTGCTTGTCGTGGATCGTGTCGCCGTCACAGACCTCGCCAGTTGCGAGGAGGTTTGGGTACCCGCAGCCAGAAATCGTCCACGGCTCCAGGCTGAACATCGCCCGCACGCCAAGGCGTCCGGCCCCTGCCTGACGTTGGGCCATGCCCATGATCCAGTTGATGCTGCCCGCCTGTGTGCCACGCCGGTGTTCCCCGCCTGATTCGTACAGAAACTGCCCGAACGCATTGCCGTGGAACATCAATTCCCACCCGTGCGTCTGGACGTGCCACCCGTACATCGGGGTCAGGTCGGGCAGCCACGCCGTGCCCGACGCTTCGCGAGACGGAAAGTTCTGCGCCGCCGGGCTCGTGTCGTGCACGTGACTTTCGATCGGCGGAGTCTGAGGCTGTACGTCCTGGGCGAAGGCCGCGGGTGGCACGGCAACGATGCCCAGATATGCCAGCCAGGGCCGCAGCGTCACAGGGTCAGACGTCGCACAGGGCCGCGACGAACTCCCGCGCACCAGGAGGACCGCTCAGTGTGAGGAGGAGCGGCCCGCCGTCGGGCTCAACGGTCAGCTCGAAACGCAGGAACCGGCAGCAGCGACGTTCTGCGTCAATTGCGGCAGCGACGGCGTGCAGCATGTCGTTTGATGCGGCAAAGCGCAGGCGGTATCCGACGGGTGTCGGCTCGGTCGTTTCGGCACGGCGGAAAAGGCCTGGCAACAATTCGGCCTTTCGTGTCGCAAGCGTTTCAGGTGTCAGCGTGCAAACGATTGGCAGGTGGTGCATGCATCGACGCTACCACGACCGGCCTGGAGATAACATCCTCGGTTCCCTTCCCTTCAGACACGCGGCCGGTGATGGTCATGTGTTCTTTCATCTCTGCGAGGGTTTGTGCGCCTGATCGAACGTGGCAGGCATCTTCGCCGGATCGGTTCGATGCCTTGGCCGGGTCCATCGTGCCGTCAGTTGATCGATGGCGACGGTTGATCGCTCCTCGCCGGCGTTGCTGATGCTCCGGCGATGGCCCTGAACCAATCCGGCATCGCACGATCCATCAGTTGCAGATAGAGAGAGAGCCCGGATGTGAATCGGCCTGCGCCGTACCGCATGCGGGCAGGAAGCTTCTGCGTGGATACGCTCATGCCGGTGCGGCCATCGATCAGCACTACGGTCGCCTCCAGGACGCGTCCAGCCTTCGGGAGGTACACGGTTCGCGGGCCGCGTTGCACGATTGCGGGCGGCGCCAGCAGTAACACTACCGATCCGGTCACAATCAGCGGCGACCCATGTTCCTCGCCAAGGCCTCGCCAGTACGCGACGTCCAAGAACCGCTCCGCCGTGTCGATCGTCAGCGGGGCCACGTCGATAATCCGGACGGATGGCACCGTTCGGAGCTGTGTTCGGAGCAGACGCACGGTTTCGACGTTCACATCGAGTTCGGAACTCTTACTCGCCAGAAAGCCCGCGACCCAGACGCGTGACAACACCAACGTGTTCCCGTGGATCGAAGCCGCTGGCGGCTGCGGTGCCTGCACGATGCGCGGAGCACACGCAACCGCCACCAGGGAGATGATCGAGACGAGAACCAGTCGAGACATCACCCGGACCTCCTTACGTCGTCATCATGGACGGCCGAAGCGTGCCCTGCCGAAGCGCGCGCAGTTTCATGATGTAGAAGATCACCGGCGTGATGATCAGCACGTGCACGGTCGAGGTGATCATGCCGCCGATAATTGGGGCGGCGATCGGCTTCATCACGTCCGATCCCACACCCGTGCTCCACATGATCGGCACGAGGCTCGCCATGACCACCGTGACGGTCATGAGCTTCGGGCGCAGCCGCAGGACGGAGCCGTCGATCGTCGCTTGCAGCACGTCACGGGCGGTGATCTCGCCGCTTGCGTGCAAGCGCTTGTCCAGCGCTTCGTGCAGATACACGACCATCACGACTCCTGTCTGGACGGCCACGCCGTAGAGGGCGATATAGCCGACCCACACGGCCACCGAGAAGTTGTAGCCAAGCAGCCACTGCAGGATGATGCCGCCGGTCATGGCGTAGACCACCGAGAGCATCACGATCGTGGCCTCAGAGGCCGAGTGGAAGGTCATGTACAGCAGCATGAAGATGATGAAGAAGACGAGGGGGATGAGGATCTGCAGCCGCTCCCGCGCCCTCACCTGGAACTCGTACTGGCCGGTCCACTGCAGCGTGTATCCCGTGGGAAGCTGCAAGTCGCGGGCGATCGCGGCTCTTGCGGAATCCACGTACCCACCAATGTCACTGGTGGCGGTATCCACGTATACGTACCCCGCGAGTTGCGCGTCTTCGTCGCGGATCATCGCCGGACCGGGCGTGAGCACGATCTCGGCAAGCTGACCCAACGGCACGCGGGCGCCCAGGGGTGTCTGGACCAGCACGCGTTCGATGGCCGGCAAGCTCTCGCGGAACTCCCGTGCGTAGCGGACGTTCACCGGGTAGCGTTCGCGCCCCTCGACCGTCTGCGTCACGTTCGCACCGCCCAGGGCTGACTGAATCACGTCCTGCACGTCTTCGATCGTCAGCCCGTGTCTGGCGATCGCGTGCCGGTCGATGCGAATGTCCGTGAAGTACCCTTGCGCGACACGTTCGGCGTATACGCTGCGCGTGCCGGGCACCTGCTGCAGGATCCGCTCGATCTGCTGGCCGAGGCCCTGAATCACGTCGAGATCCTCACCGAAAATCTTGATGCCCACCGGCGTCTTGATCCCCGTCAGCAGCATGTCCAGCCGGTTGCGGATCGGCTGCGTCCACACGTTCGGGAAGCCTGGGAACTGAAGCTGGGCGTCCATGTCAGCCTGCAGCCTCTCGAACGTCATTCCCGGGCGCCACTGGTCCCGAGGCTTCAACACGACGGTCGTATTGACCATGCCCATCGGTGTGTTGTCGGTTGGGGTCGTTCCGCGCCCAACCGTGCCAAAGACCCGTTCGACCTCGGGCACCTGGCGCAGCAGCTTGTCCTGCACCTGGAGCAGACGCGTCGCTTCGGTGATCGACATGCCCGGCGGAGATGTCGGCATATAGAGCATCGACCCTTCATAGAGCGGCGGCATGAATTCGCTGCCGATCACGAAGAGCAGCGGGATCGTGAGCGGCACGACCGCGAAGTTGACGAACAGCGCCGTCCACTTGAAGCGCAGCGCCGCACGCAGGATCGGCTCGTACAACCAGGTGAAGACGCGGGATACCGGGTTGACCGATTCGGGCTTCAACCGGCGCCCGCGGATGAACATCGTCATCAGGACCGGGACGAGCGTGATGGAGAGCAGGGATGCGAGCGCCATCGCCGACGTCTTCGTGAACGCCAGCGGCCGGAACATGCGGCCTTCCTGCGCCTCCAGGAGAAAGACCGGGACAAACGACACGATGATGATCGCGAGGGAGAAGAAGATCGCGCGGGCAACCTGCTTGGCGGCGCCGACGATGACGCGCGGCTGATCGTCGTAGGCGAGCGGTTGATCGGGCTCGGAGACGTGCCGGTACGCGTTTTCGACCATGACGATCGACGCGTCGACCAGCACGCCGATCGCCAGCGCCAACCCGCCGAGCGACATGATGTTCGAATTGACGTCGAGGTAGTACATCGGGATGAACGACCCCACGACCGCGATCGGCAACGCCAGGATCGGCACCAGCGCCGACCTCAAGTGAAAGAGGAACACAAGGATGACCAACGAGACGACGACCGCTTCCTCGATGAGCGTGCGCCGGAGCGTGCCGATCGAGTCGTTGATCAAGCCGGACCGGTCGTAGGTGGGCACGACGCGGACACCAGGGGGCAGGGCGTGCTGCACCTCTTGCAACCTGGCCTTGACGCGATCGATGACACGCAAGGCGTTCTCGCCGAATCGCATCACGACGATGCCGCCGACGACTTCGCCTTTGCCGTCCAGTTCCGCTACACCACGTCTGAGGTCAGGTCCGAGCGTGAGATCGGCTACGTCGCCGACGCGCACCGGCGTGCCGCGCCCATCTGCGCCCAGCGATACGGCGGCGATATCGTCGAGCGACGTCAGATAGCCGCGTCCCCGGACCATGTATTCGCGCCCCGAAAACTCCAGCAGTCGGCCTTCGACCTCGTTGTTGCTGGCGCGAATCGCCTCCACGACGTCTTTGACCGACTTGTCATAGGCGGCCAGCTTGTTCGGATCGAGATTGACCTGGTACTGCTTGACGAAGCCGCCAATGCTCGCCACTTCGGCGACCCCCTCCACGGACGCAAGGGCGTAGCGCAGGAACCAGTCCTGGACCCCGCGCAGCTCGGCGAGGTTGTGTTGGCCCGTCTCATCGACGAGCGCGTATTCGAAGACCCACCCGACGCCGGTGGCATCGGGGCCGATCGTCGGATTGCTGCCCTCCGGCAATCGGCCCCGAATCCCTTGCAGATACTCGACCACTCGGCTACGTGCCCAGTAGATGTCCGTCCCGTCCTCGAAGATGACGTAGACGTACGAGACGCCGAAGTCGGTGAAGCCACGCACCGTGCGCACGCGCGGTGCGGAGAGCAGGGCGGTGACGATCGGATACGTGATCTGGTCCTCGATGATGTCGGGGCTCCGTCCCATCCACTCCGTCGAGACGATCACCTGCACGTCCGAGATATCCGGGACGGCGTCGAGCGGCGTCGCCGTCATGGCCCAGATGCCCCACACCGTCAGTGCGACGGTCATGGTGAAGACGAGGAACCGATTCCCTGCACACCAATCGATGATTCGCGCAATCATGGTCGCTCTCTCTCGGACGCCACTGTTTCCACTTCTTCCACTTCTTCTACTTGGCCGTGAGCGTCACCTTCTGGCTGCCGATCTCCTGTCCGCCGCGCATCACCATCACGGTGACGTCCCAACTGCCGGCCATCATCACCTGGCCCCTGCCCCGGTACATCCCGTTCCCTTCATGTGTGAGATCGACCGTGTTCCGCATTTCCGGCATTTTCATCGCCGGCATGGCCGCCATGAACAACTCGGTCGAGACCGTTGCGTCGGTCACCGGCTTGCCGTCCTGCATGACCATCGCCTCGAAGGTGTTCTCGCCGGTCCTGGCGGGGTCGGGGTCTGTCTTCAAGGTGATCTCGACCGGCTGCGTGCTCGCCTGGGCTGTTGCCGCGGCGGATTCACTCGCCGGCGGCGTTTGACTTGTCGATTGCTGCTGGCCGCATCCCACGGCTGCCAGGGTCGCCCCGACGAAAGCCACTGCCGCGACGGCTGCGGTCACCCAACGTCTTGTTGTCATGTGTCGTTCCTCCATGTCGTTGATCGATTTCCTCGTCATCTCGCCACCACGGCGAACTGCTTGCGGCCTATCTGCTGACCACCTTTGCTGACGGTGATCGTTGCATCCCATCGACCGGCCATCATCACTTGCGCCGCACCACGGTAGAGGCCCACTCCGACGTGCGGGAGCTTCGTCTCGTTGCGCATCGCGGGCATGTTCATCGTCGGCATCGCCGGCATGAACAGTTGCACTGCAACGTCGGCGTCGGTCACCGGCTGACCCGAGGGATCCTTGACCGTCACCTCGAAGAGGCTCTCGCCGGTCCTGGGTGGATCCGGCTGCGAGCGGAAGACGATGTCGAGCGCCGGGCCGCGTACTGGCGGCGCACCCTCGACTGTCTGCGGTGACTCGTAGTTCTGCAGACCGGCACGAAGCTGGCTTTCCGAATCCAGGAAGAACGTCGCGCCGGTCGCGACCTGCTCCCCTTCCTCGAGACCGTCGAGGATCTCGACGCGATCTGCGAGTCGCCGGCCCACTTTCACGGAACGCGGCGTGAAGTACCCGTCGCCTTGCGCAACGAAGACAACCTGCTGCGCGCCCGAATCGAGCAGGGCGTTGCTCGGAACGGTCAACGCCATGCCACCGCCAACCCGAAGCTCGACGTGGGCGTACATCCCCGGCTTCAACCGGCCGCGCGTGTTTGCAAACTGGAAGCGGACCTTGACCGTGCGCGTGTTTTCGTCGACGAACGGATAGATGTAGATCGCCCGGCCGTTGAACGACTCACCCGGATACGCATCGAGCGTGACGGTCGCGCGCTGTCCCACGCGCGCCAGCGCCATCTCCTGCTCGTACACGTCCGCTTCGACCCAGACGACCGACAGGTCCGCAACTTTGTAGAGCGTCTGGCCGGAGGTGACGTGCATGCCGCGGAGTGCCTGCTTCTCGATGACGAAACCGCTGACCGGGGATCGGAAGGTGATTGCGTCGAGCGCCCGCCCCGTCTCCTCCAGTGCCGCAATCTCCTCCGGCGGAAGGTCCCAGAGCCTGAGACGCTGACGCGTCGCCTCGACGATGCGGTCGGCGTACTCACGGGCGTCGGGGATTGCTGACCCCTTGACCCGATCGCGGGTCTCGAGCGCCAGCAGATATTCCTGCTGCGTCGTGAACAGGTCCGGGCTGTAGAGCGCGAACAACGGCTGCCCCCTCTGGATGAACTGGCCCGTGTAGTCGGCGTGCAGCTCGCGAATCCAGCCTTCGAGCTTCACGTTCACGTCCGCGAGCCGTGTCTCGTCGTAGCGCACGACACCGGTGGTCCGCACCGTGGCCGCGATCGGTGCTCGCGTGACGGGAGCCAGCCTGACGCCAATGAGCTGCTGGCGCTGAGGATCCAGGCTCACCTCGCCCCGCGCAACGGCTCCCGGCGAACTGGGCGACGCGTTGGTCACGGCCGCAGCCGGCTGCGCCGGCGCCGGGCTCATCGCGGTGTGATCGGCGATCTGCGCGCCGAGCCGATCGCGCAAGGCGTATAAACTGACAACGACCGCCACGATGGCGGTGACGCCCACTGCAATTCCGATGACTCGTCGAGTGGTAGATGCCACGTCAGTTCACCTCGTTCGTAGAAGGGACCGGTGGCGATGCGAGGATGTCCGTGCCGACGGCACGCGCGAGATCCGCGAGCGCCAACTCCCGGTCGCTGAGCGCGCGGTAGTAGCTCAATTGCGCGTCGAGGAGCGCCCGCTGGTTGTCGATGAGGGCGAGGAAATCGACGCGATCCGTCTGGTAGGCCACGCGTGAGAGTTCGAGCGTCTGTTCGGACTGCGGCAGCAGTGTCGTTCGAAGCAGCGCGGCCCGCTGCGTTGCCGCAGTGACGCGGATATAGGCCTCGTGCACGTACAGCCGGAGCTGTCGCTCCACGGCGCGCACGTGGGCGGCGGTCGCGTCGACCTCCGCGGCCGCCTCGGCTTTCTGTGCATCCAACCGGCCTCTGGACCACGGCGCATTCGGCCACGTCATACCCACCTTCGCGGTCCAGGCCCCGGCCTCACGCGGCATCACCATGTACCCGCCGCCGACAAAGAAGTCGGGCTTGTACTCCCGGTGCACGACCGCGAGCGCCGCCTCGGCGCGCTCCACGCCCAGTTGCGCAACACGGAGTGCAGGCTGGCGTTCGAGAGCGAGACGCTGCAGCTCCTCTGATGCCAGGAGCACGACGTCTTCACGCGGCTCGGCAAGAGGGCCGATTGGGGCGTGAGGCTCCCGGTCGAGGAGCGTGTTCAGGCGCGCCGCCGCGGTGGCCGCGCTCTCCTCGTGCGTCACGAGATCCTCATGAAGCCGCGACAGCTCCACCACGGCTTTCAGCACGTCTTGCTGCGGACTGCGCCCGGCCGCGTATTTGATCGTGGAAACGTCCGCGAACTGCCGGAGCAGATCGACGCTCGCGAGATGAATGTCGATCGCTCGACGCGCGACCGCGAGGTCTGCGTAGGCACGGGTCACGTCGTTGATGACGTCACGGGCGCCAACCGCGATCTCCGCTGAGGCGAGTTCCACATCCTTCTCAGCGAGCGCGGCACGTAGCGCACGCTTGCCACGACCGGGCAGCTCCTGCTGCGCCGTGAACATGTACATGTTCGTGTTCAGCGGATTCAGCGTGGCGACCGGCCACTGCCAGATCTGCGCCTCGAAGCTGGGCGGCATCAGGAACCGCTCTCGAGCCGGCCGCTGTCGCGCGGCGTCGAACTGGCGCCGCAAGGCGATCAGCGACGGGTTGCGTTCGAGCGCCTCGTCAATCGCTGCCGTCAGACTGAGCGGTGGGCCCTCGTACACGCGCCGGGCAACAGCACCGCGCAGGTGATCCGTCGCCTGGGCCCTCGCGGCAGGGTCCACGTGAACTGAGAAGAAGAGAATTCCAACAACAACGAACAGTCTTCGCGCCATGTTGTACTCGCCAAGAAAAAGGGAACGGCGACACGCGCACCACGACCGTGGGCAGCATGCGTACGAACAGAAGGCGAAGCGACTAAAGGCGGAAGACGGAAACGAGCAGGTAGGTTGGGCTACTGGAAGGACTCGGCGCCCCGGAATCGAGCGCAGCCGATGGACTGACACGCACGACGCGCAACGGCTCCCTGGCCGCGATAGTCACGACGACAGGCGTGGGAGCTACGATCTGGAAGGGCGGTGGGCCAGAGGTGAATCCCACCAGGCTCTGGGCCTCGGACGGGCAGCAGTCCTGCTTGACGGCCATCCCGCCGCAGTCGTGGTTCATCGCCGCGCAGCACGCCCGCTGCGCCTCGGTCATGTCGGCGCTGAGGACGCACATGGCTGACGGCACCAGCGCCAAGGCAAACGCCAGCACCCACGTGAGAGACTGACTGCCCGAACGTAAGCCTCGAACCATTGACTTCCCCAATGTTGGCGTGAGTCACCACGGATGTCAAACCCTTGGGACACCCTGGCAGGCCGTGGCACAAGTCCCGGCCGGGCCACAGAGGCACGGAGGCACAGGCGCTTTGCTGACTTTCACCACGGTCTGACTAACAGCTTAGGGTAGCTGCGCCACGGCGGTCTGCAGCTGCAGCGCGCCGCTCGCATCGGCGGCGCTGTCGGTCCATGCGAAGATCAGCTCGCTCTCGACCCGCGCGATGCGCGGGTAACCGCTCGCCTGGCCGCCGCTGACCGCGGCGACGGCGATCGGCGCTGATTTCGTGCCAGAGCGATCGACGCGGCGGATCTTGAAATCCGACCGTCCCTCCGCGTACTCGACCCACGACACCACCGCCGAGCCGTCGTCGAGGAGCTCCACATCGACGCGCCCGAGCGATCCCGCGTCGTCCAGGCGGATCGGCATCCCCCACGTACGGCCGGCGTCGCTCGAAAACGCGGCATAGGCCTGGCCCTGATCGTTTTTCACCGTGAACCATGTGGCCACGACGTCGCGTCCGCGGGCGGCGAGCATCGGGCCGTTGACGGGGCAGAAGTCGATCTTCCAGTTGTCCTGGGCGACCGGCGCCGCGGTGGTCCACTTGCCGTTCTCCAGCCGCGACACGGCGATGTCACGCACCTCGTCGTCGCTGCGGTCCCTGAAGGCGGCGAGCACACCGTCGGAGGTCGCGACAGCCGTCGTGGGACAACACTCGCACACCTTATGGTCGATCTCCACATCCGCGCTCTGTTTCCAGCTCGAGTCGAACGCCGCATAGCGCAGCGTCATCGTGCCCGTGTCCGGCTTGTCGAAGTCGAACGTGCTGTTGCGCCCGTCGAGCCACACGACGCCGAGCGTGTTGCCGGCCGCCTCGATGAGCGATGCGAAGCCGTGCTGTGTCTTCGTGCCGTCGTGGTGCGGCATGAACGAGGGCGCCCATGACTTGCCGTTGTCCTTCGAGTACGAGAGGCGCAGGTTGTACGACTCCATGATGGGGTCGGTCTGCTGCAGCCATTGCGCAACGAGGGTTCCGTCGCCCAGACGCATGACAGATGGCACATCGGCGTAGCTGAGGAACCAGTCGTCACCCGACGCGGCGGTCATGGGCGTCGACCATCCCGATCCGCTGCGTTCCGCAAATTTCAGGTGCGAGGTCTTGCCGGCGCGCTCGACCCAGCTGAGAATGCGCCCGCGCCCCGAGTCGACGATCTGCGGCTCGCTGCTGTTCGGCCCGGCCGGCGAGGCAAGGCGCTGGACGGCCACGGTCCATTCAGCCGGAGTACTCCTGCCGCACGACACGTTGGCGGTGACAAGGGTGACGCCGACAAGCGCCGGGAGCAGTCTTCGTATTGGCATGGCGGTGTCCGCACAGCATACCATCGGGGGTGGACGTGACACATTCGATGCTGTTCGAGACGCTGATCGTTCTGTCCAGCCTCGCCGGCGGTGTTGTCGCGGCGGTGACCGGCTTTGGCATCGGCAGTCTCGTCACGCCGGTGCTCGCCTGGCAGGTTGATGCGCGGCTGGCCGTTGCCGCCGTGTCGATTCCCCATGTCATCGGAACCGCCTTTCGATTCTGGCTGCTGGGCGGCCGCGTGGACCGTCGCGTGCTGTGGAGTTTCGGCGTGATGAGCGCGGCAGGCGGCCTGGCCGGCGCCGTCCTTCAGGAGCGGTCGAGTACGCCGGCGCTCCTGCTGCTGTTCGGTGGACTGTTGTTGTTCTCGGCCACGGCCGAACTCACCGGACTTGGGCGCCGCATGCGGTTTGGAGGCATGCTCGCGTGGGCGGCGGGAGCAGCATCTGGACTTCTCGGCGGACTCGTCGGCAACCAGGGCGGCATTCGATCCGCAGCGCTCCTCGGTGTCGATCTGCCAAAGCAGGCGTTTGTCGCGACGGCCACCGCGGTCGCCCTGATGGTGGATGCCGCGCGCGTCCCCGTCTATCTGTGGTACCAGGGCGAGGACATCAGTCGGCTCGCCCCGTTCATCGCGCTGGCGGCAGTGGGCGTAGTTGCGGGGACAGTGCTCGGCAATCGCGTGCTCAAACGAATACCGGAACACTCGTTCCGGCGCACGGTGGCTATCGTGCTCGGGATCCTGGGTGCGGCGATGGTCGTGCAGGGACTGCGTGGTGAGTAGGCGGTAGCTGGTAGTCGGTAGCAAGAACTACCGTCTACCGCCTATCGACTACCAGCGACGCATTGAGGGAGGGAGGGAAGCCATGGAAAGGGATGTCGTTTGCGGTATGCAGGTCGATCCGGCCAAAGCGGCGGCGACCAGCGTCTACAACGGGAAGA
>JBOGIR010000622.1:0-19944 GCA_050742335.1 Vicinamibacterales bacterium
GCACTAACCAGCCAAGGGGCTCTGCCCCTTGATATCCCCGCAGCGCCCCTCGGCTGGGTAGGGCTGTGTCTACTTGGCGCGCTCCGCGCGCTAAGGATCAGCGGGAATCGCGGCTCAACGGCGCCACTCGGCGAGCTCCGCGTAGACGCGCTCGGCGCGTGCCACGAGCGCGGCGTGGCACGCGGCCGCATCGGCGGCCTCGGCGTAGACCGTGCACACCGGCCTCCCCGCCGCGATGTGCTCGCCCGGATGCGGCACGTCATGCACCGTGGCGTCGGCCAGCCACGGGTTCGTATCACCAACCGCGACGTCCTCGCGCGCGAACACGATGGCTTTGCCGACGGCGCCCGTGCCCTGCCGCGCCTGCGTCAGATCAAACCGGGGCAGCGTCCCGGCAGCGCACGCCTCGGCGTGCGTCCCGAAAACGGAGATGCCGTACGCCGTCTCGACCAGCTCCATCGAGCCACACCACCGCGGATTCACTTCGATCGGATACGGCACACCCTCGTGCGCCATGAAGTCGATGCCGTTGACCCCGACGAGGTCGAACGCCTCGGCCATCGCCGCGGCCAGGGCGCACGCCGCGGGCACGATCAGCTCGTCGTCGCCGAACTGCGTGTCGCCGGCACCAGCAAGGATGTTGCCGCAGTACCGGAATCCAGTCGCCCCGAATGCCGGCTCGCCCACGAGCTGGCGTGACACTCCGAGGGGCACCGCTCGCCCGCCTGCGGCGACGAACACCCCTGACCCCGGCACGCCCTCGACGCGCTGCTGCAAGTAACAGCCGCGCGGGGGACGAATGCCTCCGGCGGGATCCGGGATGCGGGATTCGGGATCCGCCTCCATCCATTGACGCACCCCATGTCCGCCGCCGGAGGCGAGGGGTTTGATCAGCCATTCGTTCGGAGCGTTCGGACCCGCCTTCGCTCGCCGTGGATTACCACCGGCGAGCTTCGGCGAGGCCTCGCCGGGGCGGTCCGCCAATGCGGACCGCCCAGCCAGCACTGACCCGTCGGGTCGCACCGCGACCCGACCTTGCGCGTCTGATGAGTGCGCGCAAAGCGAAGGCGGGGCGTTCGAGGCGTTCGCATTCACGATCACGGCCGGGGCGGGGATACCGCGCTGCCGCAACGCGCGCATGAGGAGACGCGGGTTGCGCACTCGTCGGAGTACTGCGGGAGCGTTGCCCCAGAGCCTGCGGCCCGCGGCCAGGGCGCTCACGGCGTCCGGGTGGTTTTCGAAACTCGACAGGTACACCACCGCGTCGCACGGGATGTCGCGAGCCGCGCGCGCCGCCGCGCCCGCGCTGAAGGGCACGCCGAAATCGCGCGGCAGCGACAGACCCCGCACGCTCTGCGGCAGATCGCGATCCGCGAACGCGTCGAGCATCGTGGCGGCAAAACCTGCGCGCGCGGCCGATGCCGCGGCGGCTCGGGCCGACACACCCGCGATCAGCACCCGTGCCGCAGCCATCAGGCTAACCCAAGCCGCGCGCGCGCAGCGGCAGCGGAAATGACGTACAGGTGATCGAGCACGGTGCCGCGTGCCTCCCGGATGCCCAGCCGCTCCACCAGGGCAGCCGACGCGCCGCCCGCAAGGCCGTCGGCCAGGAGGGCGGCGCCTTGGGCGCCCTGCTTGGCCTGCGCGGCGAACCCGGTGACTTCCCGCACCGCCGTGGCGATGCCGGCGAGCCGGTGTGTCAGCTCCTCCCGCACGGCGGCCGTACGCGCGAACCGCCCCGACAGCAGAACCTCCGGGCGGCCGCCTCCGATCGACACCGACAGGGCGGCCACGGCCTTCACCGCGCTTTCGACATACGCGTCCCAGGCCACTCTCTCGGCGCCTGTTCCGGGATTCGCGATCGTCTCCGGAGCGTCCGGCGCTCTCGCAATGCTGGCGGCACCCCCCTCGAACAGCATGCGCTTGGACACGGTGCCCGCCAGAAACGCCACCTCGCCGTCAAGTGCCCCGGCCGCCCGCAAGCCGAGCGGCCCGGATGTCCCTCCCATCCCATCGACGATCCGGCCGCCCTGCACGGCCAACCCCGCCGTGAACGCGCCACCCAGCTCGAGCAGTACGAACGAGACCTCATGCTCGGCGCACCCATGACGCATCGCCTGCTCCCGAATCGCGAGCGCGGCCGCGCACACCTTGTCGGCCGTCCCCATATCGACGCGGTTGACCTTCCGGTGGGGCGGAACTGATGGCAGGTGTACGACCCCCGGTGTGACAACGATCGGCAGATCCGTTCGCGCCAGGGCGCGCATGAGCGACCGGAGGCCTCCAATGCCTCCGCCCTCTCCGGCCGCGGCAAGGTACGCCAGGCGGATGTCGGTGTCGGTGAGATCGCGGGCCGCAGTCAGCGGCAGGCCATACCCGGACGGCCCGGCGATCAGGTCGAGCGGCTGTGAGGCCTCGAGTACGGCCAGCAGAACCGCCGGATCGGCGAGCGTCTCCGCCGTGAGGAGCGACCGATCGACAAATACGCGGCCATCATCGAGTCCACAGAGGTCGATGCTGATCGTGCCCGGATCGATGCCGATCACGCGAGGCATCGGAAAGGATCAAAGGCTCTCGGCGACTTCAACGATCGTCTCGGCGTCGAGCACGAGATCGTTGCGCTCGAAAAGTCGGGCGATGCATGCCTTGTGAATCTTCATCTTGAGGCCACCAATCGCGAGCGCGCCAAAGGCCGTCACGCCGTCGCGCTCGACGCCGTCGTCGCGCGACTCGACGCCTTCGATTCCAAGCGGCGGTACCGCATTGACGTCAGCGATCGCGCGAAGGCCGGGCCGGCCCACCCATGCACTGCGCGGCACGAGCTGGACTCCGGCTGGACCGGTGTTGAGCAGGAGTTCAACGCCATCCAGCGCTGCCGTCATGTGTGCACTGGTGGACACGGTGAGCGCGCGTACCGTGGCCCCGAAGCGCGACTCCACCTGCCCGGCGGCTGCCTGGCCCGCCTCCGACCGGGACGTGATCGTCACGTGCGCACCCGCCCGGGCGAGAAGACCGGCGGCGCGTACTCCGACCGGGCCGGTCCCTGCGGCGATCAGGACCCGGCGGTCGCGGAGCGAACCGGCACCCTGCTGCAGCTTCGCGACGGCGGCCGCCGCCGTGGTGTTCGACCCGTTGGAGTCGAGCATCACCGATACGCGCATCGGTCCGAAGAACGCCTTCTGGACCGCGGCAAGCACGTGCTCGCCGGCCGTCATGTCGCTGCCGCCGATGAAGATGGCCGTGTGGTGAAGATCGCGGGGGCCACGGGTGAAGATGGCCCCGTGCACGAGGTCGCGGACGTCGTCTGTGGTCACGCCCCCGTAGCTCATGACCTCGTCCGCGCCGCCGTCACACGCGACGACGCGGTCGAACACGCTGGCGTGCCGCGAGGTGTCGAGCTGGAGGAGCAGCGTACGCACGCGAGGGAACTCTGACGTCCCGCTTCCCTGCGGCACAAGCCCTCAGCCCTGTGCGAGGCTGCCAGCCCGTGCCGCAGCGACCGATGTCATGTGCGCTCGATGGAACTGCTAGACGCCGACGCCGTGCTTCCGTTCAGCGTCGCCCGCGAACGGATGCTTGGCCGTTTTCGAGCCGGCAATCACCTCGTCCATGCTTGGCTTGTTGGCGAGCGCCCGCTGGATCGACTCCTTGGTGGCCTGGTAGTTGAAGTCGTAGATCTTCTGGTCATCCTTAGCGTCCCAGTGGATGAACACGCCCACGAGCACGCAGTAATCGTCGGCCTTGTTGCGCGGGATGACCCCGCTCGCGACCGAGTCGACCACCGCGCGCGCCACCGCCGCCTGCGCCGGCCCGAACATCTGCACCGCCTGCGCCGCGCCCTTGATGGTCACTTTGTTGAAGAGGAGCGTATCCGGCTTCGCCGGCAGGTTCGGCGCCACCACGGCGAGCAGCGTGGTGAACCCGTTCTTGTTGTTCGTCAGTGCGTTGGTGAACGCCGCCCCGGCGGGTCCCGTCTTGGAACCGATGATGAGGTCGATATGCGCGACCTCGTTGCCGTCGCCGACCAGCGACTCACCAACGAAGAAATCCGCTGCCATGTTCAAACCCCCTTCTGCGAAGCTGATGAAGTTCAACGCGGAACCGACGCGCACGTGCCGCCACGATCCGTACGGCACGTCCGGAAGGTGAACGAGTGTATCACCGCCGTCAACTTCAACACCGTACGGCTCGAGCGCGGTCCTCCGTCGTCGTCGAGCGGCCGGCAGCTGGGTTCACGGGCCTCGTGCAGCTACGCCATCCTTCCCCGCCCATATCTCAGGTACAGCGTTGGCACCACGACCATGTTCAGCAGCGTCGAGGTCATCAGCCCACAGAGGATCACCATCGCCATGGGTGTTTGGATCTCGCTGCCCGCCTGCCCGCCGGCCAGCGCCAACGGAATGAGCGCCAACCCGGCGGCCATGGCGGTCATGAGGATCGGAATGATGCGTTCGCGGGCGCCCCGCTCCACGGCCTCGCGGAAATCGGTGACGCCCTCCTCGTCGATGAGGTGGCGGACGTGGGAGACCAGCATGATGCCGTTGCGCGTCGCAATCCCGAACAGCGTGATGAAACCGATCATCGATGCCACGTTCATCACCCCGCCGGCGAGGAACACGCCTGCCACGCCGCCAATCAACGCCAGCGGCAGGTTGAGCATCACGAGCAGGGCGTCGCGCGGGCGGCCGAACGCCAGGACGAGCAGCATGAACAGGCCCACGATGACACCCAGACCGAGCACCAGCAACTGCTGCGACGCGCGCTGTTCGCTTTCGAACTGCCCGCCGTATTCGACGCGGTAGCCCGCAGGCATCGGCACCGCCTGCCCCACCGCCGATCGGATGTCCGCGACCACACCGCCGAGATCGCGCCCCGCGACGTTGCAGGAAATCACGATCCGGCGCTGAACGTTTTCCCGCAGGATCATGTTCGGTCCACTCTCGCGACGGACGTCGGCGAGCAGCCGTATCGGCACCTGCCCGCCGAATGCCGTATCGACCGGCAGGTCGCTCAGTCGCTCGAAGTCGGCCTGCGACGCCGGATCGAACTTCACGACCAGGTCGAACGCCGCCGCGCGATCGAAGATCCGTCCGACCGTCGTACCGGCAAGGCTCGTTTCCACCGCTGCGGCCACGTCATCCGCCCGCAAGCCGTACCGGGCAATCGCGGGACGGTTCAGCACGAAACGGACGAACGGCACCTCGGTCTGCTGCTCGAGCGACACGTCGACCGCGCCGGGCACCGTGGCCACGACATCACGCACGCGCTCGCCGAGTCGCCTCAGAACGAGCAGATCCTCGCCGAAGATCTTCACCGCTATGTTGGCACGCGTCCCCGACAGCATGTGATCGATCCGGTGCGAGATCGGCTGCCCGATGGTGACGTTGGTGCCGGGCAGCGTCGCAAAGCCGCGGCGCAGCTCGGCCAGCAGTTCTGCGCGCGGTCGGCCCGTGTCGCGCAGCCCCACGTCGATCTCGGCGGCCTCCACGCCCTGGACGTGCTCGTCGTACTCGGCGCGGCCGGTGCGGCGGGCCGTGGCGACGACCTCGGGCTGCGCCAGGAGGATCTGTTCGACACGGCGGCCGATCTCATCCGACTTCGGCAGTGACGTGCCTGGCAGCGTGTTCGCCTGAATCGTCAGCGACCCTTCGTTGAACTCGGGCAGAAACGCCGTGCCCGTCCGCGTCATCGCCACGGCCGCACCAGCCAGGAGCGCGGCCGAGGCCGTCAGCACCAGCCACGGCCGGTCGAGCGCCCGCGGCAGGTCGCTCGCATAGCGTGCCTTCACCACCCGTGCAAGCCAGCCGTCGTGTCCCCGCAGCACCGACGCCGAGCCAGGGAGGAAGGCGAAGCTGAGCGCCGGCGTGACGACCATCGCAACGACCAGCGACGCCAGAAGCGCCACGATGTACGCCAGCGCCAGCGGCGCGAGCAAACGCCCTTCGACGCCAGACAGGCCGAACATCGGCAGAAACACGAGGACGATGATGATGGTGGCGAAGACGATCGAGGTACGGATCTCAATCGTGGCGTCGCGTACGACGACGGCCGCGGGTCGTTGATCCTCCGGCGGCCTGGCCGCATTCTCCCGCAGCCGTCTGACGACATTTTCCACGTCGATAATCGCATCGTCGACGAGCGCCCCGATGGCGATCGCCATGCCGCCGAGCGTCATGGTGTTGATGGTGGCCCCGAACGCCCGCAGAACGAGTACTGCCGCAGCCAATGACAACGGAATCGCGGTGAGCGTAATGGCAGCCGCCCGCGCGTTTGCCAGGAACAGGACCACGATCAGTGCAACGAGCAGCCCGCCGTCGCGCAGCGCCGTCATCACGTTCTGTACCGCGACTTCGATGAAGTCGGCCTGCCGGAAGATCCGCCGATCGATCGTCATGCCGGCCGGGAGCTCCGCCTGAAGCGTATCGAGCTCGCGGTCGAGTCGTTCCGTCAGTTCAATGGTGTTCGCACCTGGCTGCTTCTGCACGCCCACGATGACAGCGGGCCTGCCGTTCCGCGATCCCTCACCCCGCTTAAGGGCGGCGCCCTCCTGCACCTCCGCAACATCCCGCACCAGCACAGAACGGTCGCCGCGGAGGGCCACCACGCTGTCGCCGATCTCCTCGGGCGTGCGGACACGGCCAATGGTCTGCAGCACGTACTCCTGCGGACCTTCGACGTAGATGCCGGCCGAAGTGTTCTGGCTCGCGCCCCGGACGGCGTTGAGGAGCTCCGTCACCGAGATGTCGTTGGCGCGCAGGCGATCAGGATGAGCGACCACCTGGAACTGTCGCTCCGCGCCGCCGATGGGCGTGACCTGCGACACGCCGGCCACGGCAAGCAGTCGTCGCCGGACGACAGTGTCGGCAATCGTACGCAAGGTCAACGGGTCGTCTGCGTCCGAGGAGACGGCGAAGAAGAGGATCTCGCCCATGATCGAGGAAATCGGCGCCAGGATCGGTTGTTCGACCTGCGGCGGCAGACTGCCGCTCACGAGCGCGAGCTTCTCGGCGACGATCTGCCGCGCGCCAAAGATGTCGGTCCCCCAGTCGAACTCGACCCACACGACACCAATGCCGACGGCCGTCGCCGACCGGACCCGCCGGACGCCCGACGCCCCGTTGATGGCGGCTTCAATGGGAAACGTGACGAGCGTTTCCATTTCCTCGGGCGCCATCCCGTGACCTTCAGCAAGAATCGTCACCGTCGGGGCCGTGAGGTCGGGGAACACATCAACCGGCATGTCGCGCGCCGTCCAGACACCGGCCGCCAACAGCGCCGCCGACAACCCAATCACCATCCAGTGGTGGTCAATCGACCATTGAATGAGTCTTTTCATGTCACATCTGCATCGCAGATTTCAGATCGGTCGATTGACGAGTGTTGACGATTGTCGAATGGCGCTTTTTGATTTCATTGCCGATCGATCAATCGCTCAATCGCGACTCCATTCGGAAAATCAGAAATCGTCAATCGACAACAATCTGCAATCCCTCAATCTTCAATCTGCATCAGTGAACGTGCCCTTCCGCCGGCAGGCCGCCGGCGGCCGCCGCAAGCTGCACGTCGTAGGCGCCGCGCGTGACAACGCGCTCACCAGGCGCGAGGCCGGACCGGACGCCCACGCGATCGCCGTCGCGTGTCGCGATGTCGATGAACCGCCGGGTGAAGCGCTCGCCGCCGATCTGCACGAACACGTACGGCCGCCCACCTTCCATCAGGACGGCCTCCTTGGACACGGTCGGCAGGCGCTGACGAGCGCCCGTGTACAGAATGGCGGTTCCCGTCTGTCCGATCAGGAGCTGGCCACCGCGGTTGTCGACCTGGAACTGCACCGGCAGCGCCCTGGTCACGCGGTCGATCACGCCGGAATCGTGCATGTGATCGAATGTCAACGCGAGAGGATCTGGCCGGCCGGAGATCTCGAGCGCGAGTGCCGTCACGCCGCCGGTCAACGGCGCGTCGGATGCGGGTATGTGCGCCTGGAGCTCCACCTGATCGGTGCGGATAATCCTGAAGAGCGCCGCGCCCTCGCCGTACGACGCACCCAAGGCCGCAAACACTTCCGTGACGCGGCCCGAAATGGGTGCGCGCAGCACAAAGGCGTTGCCCGCGGCCTCGCCGCCGCCGGTGCGCAGCGTCTCGTCGCGCTGTGCCAGCCGGGCCTCCGCCGCTCCGAGCCGAGCCTCCGCTATCTTGAACGCTCGCTGCGCCTCCTCGACCCGTCGCGCCGGCACGGCGCGATCGGCCAGCAGCTGCTCTGCACGCGCCAAATCCGAACGCGTCGCGTCAACCGAGGCCTGGGCTTCGGCGACCGCCGCGACGAGTGTGGCCCGATCGGCGCCCACCTCGGCGAGCCGCGGCTGGATGCGTCCCAGCACCTCGCCGGCTGCGATCCGGTCGCCGATGGCCGGGAGTGTAGCTGCCATGAACCGTCCGGCGGCTGGTGCCGCGACAATCGCCTCGCCGCCCGTCAGCGGCTCGATCACCGCAGGCACACGGATGCCGCGCCGCAGTTCCGCCTCCTGCACGATGGCGGTGCCAAAGCCATTGGCCCACTGCGGCTCCTTCAGGTACGAGATCGCAGCAGGATCCTCACCAACCCGTCCTTCCGCATCCGCGACGGCTGCGGCCTCATCGCCGAACACGGCTGCAAGGCCCAAGTCGTGGCGGTCGGTCAGATCGGGCGCCTCGATCACGAGCGCCCATCGATAGCGCCCCGCGCGGGGAACGGCGCCCTCGACCCTGAACACACCCGGGCGCGACGGTTCCATCCCCTGGAGCACAACCGGTGTTCCGTCCGCCTCGGGGGTGAACTCGAGCCGCGGCCGGCCCGCCGTCATCGCGGAGAAATCGCTCAAGCGGGTGAGGTGCACGGCAAACAGGGCACTGCGTCCCGCCACGAGCGCGGGGTACTCCATGAACAGTTCAGTCTTGTCTGTCCACGTGGTGACGTCGAGGGTCGGGAGCTCGGCTGGTTGGGGCTGCGCAACCTCGCGCGAGCACGCACCGGCTAGAGCGGCCACAATCAGCAACGACGTCGTCCGGATGGTCGTCATGGCATCTCCCAACCGCTCACGAATTCGAGCTCGATTTCCGCCTCGCGAACCGCCGCGTCGAGCACCGCCTGCCTCACTCGCGCCGTGGACGTCGTCCGATGCGCGTCGAGCAGCTCGAGGATGCCTCGTTCACCGGCTTCATAGCTGACCTGCGCGATCCGTTCGATCTGCGCCACGCCGGCCGTCACCGCTTCCCGGTACTCGGCCGCAATCGCGCGTCGCTCGACGACGGCCGTGCGCCATGCCGCGATCTGCGCACGTACGCCCAGGCGCAACGCCTCCGTTTCGGCTCGGACCTGCGCCGCCCTGGCCAGTGCAACCGCACGCTCGGGGCGCGCGCGATCGAACAGCGGTACGCTGACGTGAACACCGACGATGCTGCCCACACCGCCAGTGCCGATGTTCGAGGACTTCGTACCGGCGACCACCTCCGGTTCCGGAACGACCCGGCGAGCCGCGGCGCGCTCGGCGAACGCTGCGGCGTCGAGCTCACGTTGAAGCGCCACGAACGCGCTCCGGCTCTCCGCATGCGCGACGAGCTCGTCCACCGAGAGGAGTGCGGCGACGGGCCGCTCTTCCTGCACCGCCTCGATGAGGCCGGCGTCGGGCGCTGCAGCGAAGAAGCTCACGAGCACCCCACGCGCCCTGGCGCCATCGCTGGCCGCCATGGCCCGGTCGGCCTCGATGTCGATCACCTCGCGTTGGGCCCTCAACCGATCGAACCCGGCGGACTCGCCCGCCGCCTCGCGCCGACCGAGTACGTCGGCCAGTTCCCGCAGCCGATCCCGGCTGCGCGCGAGCTCCCGCTCGCGCGTCTGCGCCATCCACAAGTCGGTGAACGCCAGCCGCAGGTCGGCTCGGAGGCGCCGAACCTGGTCATCCGCGCGGCTGGCGCTGGCCTCGAGCCGCGCCGATGCCGCAGCGACGTCGAAGCGGCGGCGGCCGGTAATCGGCAGCGTCTGCGCCACCATCACGTAGTTTTCCGTCAGGCCGGCCACCGCCTCGCGGTCGTACGTGACCCGGGGGTTGGGCCATCGACCCGCCACCAGAATGTCGGCACGGGCCATCTCGACCACAGCGCGTATCGTCTGCACGCGGGGACTCTCGGTGGACAGCCGCGTCAGCGCCTGCGATTCGGTGAGCGACAACGTTTGAGCGCCGGCAGCCGCAGGCAGCAGTGCTGCGGCGAGCCCGGCGCGTACAACAAGCACGCGCATAGGACCTCGGTTGAAAAGGAAAAGGGACAGACGGCTAGCGAGCCGTCGAATCAGGACAAGACGTGGGAGGGGCGCGAGATTCGCCGGGAAGGCCTTCTGGAGGCCCGTGGCTGCGAACCATCTCCGGCGACTGCCGCATCACCGAGGCATGCAGGGTCGGAAGCGAGAACCGGCCAGGCGGAAGAGCCGGCGCGACAACCGTCTCGGAATGGACCGCCAGGAACACCTGCAAGTACGCAACCCGGCCGGGGTCGTCATCCGCCTGCCAGGCGTCCGTGCCGGCCTTCCATGGGTGCTCGTCGAGGTGATGATGGCTGCTGAAATGGGCGTGAACGACGCGCGGCCCGTGGTGATCCTGGTGATGGTCATCCAGATGCGCGTGGACGAGCGAGGCGGACAACGCTCCGCCCTGAAGGGCGAGCGAGAGCGCGATCGCGATCAGGCCACGGAGCACGGAGGTATTGTAACGGGATCCTGGATCCCGTCTATTGAAACATCTTGTTCTTGACGGGCTCCCCGGCGCGGAATTCGTGGGAGAGGTTGTAGTAGCCGGCGCTCGTCAAGCTCACCGTGATCTCCTGATCGCCGGCGTTTTCCCAGTACCAGCCGTGAATGCCCGAGAACGGGGCGGTCAGCGTGCCGGACGCTTCGGATGCCTGGATTTTCTCGTAGGTCTGCGCGTAGCCGCGCGGCCCTCCGTCCGGCTCGGCATGGAACTCGACGTTCACCGGACCCGTGGCCTTCCAGGAGTAGAGCAGCGCCTCGCCCTTGTCGAGCCGGTACTTGTATTCCATCCCCTGCCGCGGACCGACCGTGAATTCCACCGTTTCCGAGTTGAACGCGCGTTCCTGCGGCGCGACGATCACCGCCTGGCCCGCACCGGCCGCCGCCGTCTCTGCCGCCTGCTGTTCGAGCGCCTGTACTTGCTGCCCGGTGATGCCAAGGTCGAGGAGGCCCACCCGGGCGCCAGTCCCGAGCGGATCCACGGCGAACTCAGCCGGCAGGATGAACATCACGAGGATCAGCCCGGCCGCAAGGAGGGCGGCTCCCGCCGCCACGGCAAGGCGATTTCTACCGTCGGTGATCTGTTCGTGTTCTGTAGGCATGGGTCATAGTACGGGAAGGAAGTAACCGGACAACTGGTACCCCACCAGCAGGAAGCCACACGCCATGACGATAGCGTTGGTGGCAAACGCGTGACGCAGGAAGCCGTCGCGCGTCCGCCAGTACGTCAGCGCAATGAGGATGCCGGTCAGCGCCAGAAACTGGCCGATCTCGACGCCGACATTGAAGCTGACGATGTTCACCACGAGCCCGTTCGGTGAGAGGGCGAACTCCTGCAGCTTGGTGGCGAGACCGAATCCGTGGAAGAAACCGAACACCAGCACCGCGAGTCGTGTATTGGGCTGCCGTCCGAAGAACCGCTTGAAGCCGTCCATGTTCTCAAAGGCTTTGTAGACGACCGAGAAGCCGATGACCGCGTCGATCAGAAACGGGTTCGCGTGAATGCCGCCGAGCACACCCATCAGCAGCGTCGTGCTGTGGCCAATCGTGAACAGACTGACATACAGGAGCACGTCCTTCAGCCTGTAGAGGAAGAAGATGACCCCAACCAGGAACAGCAGGTGGTCGTACCCGGTCACCATGTGCTTGGCGCCGAGGTACAGGAGCGGGCCGATCGCCTGCCCCTGAAGGCCCTGGAGAAACACCGCGTCCTTGCCTGAGACGCCGTGCGCGTCGAGCCCCGCGGAAAACACGAGGAACAGCAGGGCGGCTGCAAGTGCTCCCGTTCGTCTCCCTCTATTGCCGCTGATATTTGGCATGGCAGGTATCACACGTCTCGTTGATGTCCGAGCCGGCCGTGAGGATGCCTTCCTTGTCCTTGGCTTCGGCCGCCTTGAGGGCCAGTTGCCCTGTGTCGATCATCGCTCGCGTCATCTTCACCCAGTCCTCGTTGTCGACGAGACGGTCACCGATCAACAACAGGTTCCCCGATTCGATGAGTGCCGCGGCCTGATTGCCGAGCGCCGTCCATTCCTCGTCATTCTGCGGCGCAAATTCTTTCACGCCCTCGGTGTTGACGATGGTCCCGACGGCGTTGTACACGGCAGTGGCTGCGGGGAGCGTGATCCCGTTCATGATTTGCCTGATGCTGGCCACCGGCATCGTTGCGGGCGCTTCCACGGCCGGCGCGGCTTCCCGCGATGTTCGCGCCCCCGCAATGACGAAGCCAATGCCGCTGATGAACAGCGCCACGCTGACGATGAACAGCCACTGAATGGTTCGCATACTCCTGCCGCGCCTTGATGAATGCAACTGAGCCGGGGTCTTGTCAATTATAGGAGGTCGGCGGGACTAACCCCAGAACTCGATTGAATTGTCAATGGCGAATCCCGGTTCCCGCCTTCGCTGAAGCTACGGCGGGCCGCCGAAGCCTTGGCGGAGGCTGGCCGGTGGCCGGACCGTGCTGCGACGCCGCCCGTGGCCGCGGGACGCCAGCTCCGTGAGCTGGCTGATCCCCAGAGCCGTCTCGCGCGGTCAGGCGATCCATGTCGGCCTGACCTCCACAGGGCTTCGCCACTGACAACTCAACCGAGTTCCGGGAATAGTGCTGAACCTGCGCCACTCTCTGGCCGGAGCTCACTGGGTTGCCAATTTCCGGCGGGGCCCGACCCGACCACACCGGCATGCGAATCGAAGCTCCAGTCCCGCCTGGAAATTGTGCAACCCAAGTGAGTTCCGGAATTCCGCGTGACGGCTGCGTCACGACCAGAATCTGACGAATTGCTGAAATCTCGTTCAGATAAGATGGCCACCGTGGCGACTGGCATTCTGTCCGGAATCACGGTTCTGGACCTGACCCGGGTCATGTCGGGCCCCTACTGCACCCTCATGCTCGCCGACATGGGTGCGCGCGTGGTCAAGATCGAGCATCCGAGACGCGGTGACGACACCCGCGCGTGGGGCCCGCCGTTCGTCGGAGGCGAAAGCGTCTACTTTCTCAGCGTCAACCGGAACAAAGAGAGCCTCACGGTCGATTTCAAGGACCCGGACGGCCGGCGCATCCTGGACGGGCTGCTCGAGAGGGCGGATGTACTGGTCGAGAACTTTCGGCCGGGCACGTTGCAACGGCTCGGCCTCGACTATCCCTCGCTCGCCTCACGCCTTCCCCGCCTCGTCTACGCGTCCATCTCCGGATACGGGCATACCGGACCGCTGAAGGACTTGCCGGGCTACGACGCGATCGCGCAGGCCGAGGGTGGGTTGATGAGCATCACTGGCGCTCCCGACGGTCCACCGTATCGGCTGGGTCTCCCCATTGCCGATCTGGTGGCCGGTCTGTTTGCCGCCCAGGGCATTCTGCTCGCGCTGCTGGCGCGCGCGACCACCGGCCGTGGCCGGCACGTGGACATTTCGATGTTCGACTCCGTGGCAGGCCTGCTCACGTATCAGGCCGCGAACTACCTGATAACCGGCGACAACCCGCCCCGGATGGGCAACGCGCACGCGAGCATCGTTCCCTACGGCACCTTCGACGCGCGCGACGGGCAACTGATGCTGGCAGTCGGCAACGACGAGCAGTGGCAGCGGTTCTGCACGGTTGCCGGTCTGTTGGAGATCGTTGGCGACCAGCGCTTTGCGACGAACCCGCAGCGGGTGGCCCACCGGCATCTGCTGTTGCCGCTCCTCGAGGACGTCCTGCAGGCGCGCGATCGAGACGACTGGACAGCCCAGCTGCGTCGGGCTGGCGTCCCGTGCGGCCCTGTTCGGACGATTGGCGAAATGCTGGCCGACCCGCAGCTCGACGCACGTGGGATGATCGCGTCCATTCGGCATCCGGCCGCCGGAGACCTGCGTCTGGTCGCCAACCCCATCAAGCTCTCGGACAGCCGGTCTGTTGCCGACACGCCGGCGCCGTTGCTCGGTCAGCACACGGAAACGATCCTGACGAAGGAGCTCGGGATGAGCAGGGAGGAATTCGAGCAACTGCGGCGCAGGCAGGTCGTATAGGCGCGTCACGCGCGCAGCGTGGCCAGAGCGCCCGTCCACCGATGGAGCTCCTCGAGCAGCACCGTTGCCGACTTGTCGTGTTGGTCGGTGGCCTTGAACCTTCCCGCCTCGCGGTCGATCGCCTGCGCCACAAACGGAATGGTGACTGCTTCGACGATGGGCACCATCTTCAGCGCACTCATCGACTGTTTGGTCATCTGCACGGCGCGTAGGCCACCTGATATGCCGCCGTAGCTGACGAAGGCTGCGGGCTTGTAGTTCCACTCGACATACAGATAGTCGAACGCATTCAGGAGGGCCGGCGAGGTTCCGAAGTTGTATTCGGGTGTGACGAAGACGAACGCATCGAGCGCCGCCACGACGGCGCTCCACGCCTTCTGCTTGTCGCTCTCGTACTTCTGCAGGCGCGGATGGTACCGTTCGCCGAAGACCGGCAGATCGACGGCTTTCAGGTCGATGACCTCCACGTCGAACTTCGCGTGCTGCCGCGCACGTTCGATGAACCATTCCGCGATCGGAAGACCGACGCGCCCCTCTCGCACACTGGCGATCACCACACCGAGTCTCGGCATGATCGCGAGTATGCCAGACAATCGAGGTTGGTGACACGCGCTTCAGCCGCGAGCCGTCCGGGAACGCGACTTCGATGTGGCCTTGCGCTTCGAGCGGCTCGTTGGCTGCAGCGGCCTGATAGCCGTCGATAATGACCGAATCTACCTGGTTGAATCCAGCAACGTCAGCATGGCGGACGACACGACATCCGGCTTCTCGCGAGGTAAGAAGTGTCCTGCACCGGCGATCACCTGACGCGCCGCGCGCGCGGTGAACAAAGAGCGTTCGGCAGGAGTATCAGCTGGCGGCGCTCCGAGACCGTCTTCAGCCCCATAGAGCACAATCGAGGGAACATCTATTGTCGGACGCTGCGCCAACCGACGTTCGACATCGATAAATCGCCGTTCACCGGGCGCGTTACCGTTCCGGTGGCGATAAGAATGGATGACAACATCCACAAAGTCCTGATTATCGAACGACGGCGCCGTTCTCTCGAACGTCTCGTCGGCAAAACGCCACGTCGGCGACCATGTTTCCCACAGCACGCGACAAATGCCTCGTCGATTGCGTTCGAGCCCGGCGCGCCCTCGCTCCGTATTGAAGTACCACTGATACCAGAGAGCTCGTTCCCTCTCTGGTGAAGCCGGCCCCGGTGGTGAGAGCGTGTCCTGAATTGTGTAGCCACCGATGAGAACTGCAGCTCGCACCCGCTGCGGATGGAGCACCGCGGCGATGCTCGCCGCACGACCGCCCCAGTCGTAGCCAGCCACTGCAAATCGGGACAATCCGAGCGCATCTGCCAGATCGATGACATCTTGTCCTATTGCGGCTTGCTCTGCCATGCGAGGCGCCGACGCGTCACGAAACCGAGTGGTCCCGTACCCACGAAGGTACGGAACGACGACGCGGTATCCTCTACGTACGAGCGGCGCGGTCACCTCGTCCCACGCCCGTACGTCGTCCGGAAAGCCATGCAGGAGGATGATCGGAAATCCTTGGCTGTCGCCGCTCTCTTCAAGACCAATGGTCAACACCTGCGTTTGGACGGTCCGGGACCGTCGTGCTGTGGGAACTTGAGCCCAGGCCTCGAACGGTTCGCGCACGCCGCTGGCCATGCCAGCTGCTGCCGCTCGCTTGAGGAAGCTTCGACGGCTATGGGACATCGACGCCTTCACCACTGACGTTGCTCCAAGTACCGGCAGCCTATCAACGACCGATCGCGTTTCAGCCGCGGCGGTTCAGTGTCTCGCGAGACGCCGACGGCTGCAAACGCCGGTTGGGCGGTTCTCACCAAGAAGCGAGATCAGGTGGACCCTCTCCAATTTTCTCGACCAGAGTGATGAGGTCAGCTTGGCTTCGCCCACTCGGCCGCCAGCTCAAACCGCTCCTGGAGTCGCGAACACGACGCACGTCGGTGTGCCGACCTCGACGACGTAGCCGGTCGGCGACAGAGCTCCGCTAGACTGATTCACGCGGAACGCGACGATGTTATTGCTGCCCTGGTTCGCCGCGTACAGAAAGTTCTCGGAGGGATCGAGGCCGATAAACCGCGGGGTCCTGCCGCGTGTCGACTCCCACCCCACGGGAGAAAGGGCGCCGGATTTCTCCACGGCGAACATCGCGATGCTGTTGTGACCGCGGTTCGACGCGTACACGAATCGGCCCGACCTGGTCACGGCGATTTCGGCGCCTGTATTGTTGCCGGTGAAGGTCGTTGGAATCGTCGGGATAACTTGAATCGGCTCGAGCGTGCCACGGTCCTCGTCAAACCGGTATGTCGTGACCGTCGAATCGAGCTCATTGACGACATACGCGTAGCGTCCGGCCGGATGTAGGACAACGTGTCGCGGGGCCGAACCGGACCGCGCCGCGACCGACGGCGGTTTGTTCGCCACGAGTTTTCCGGTCGCCGTGTCGAGTGTAAACACATGCACCAGATCGAGACCTTTGTCGGGCACGATCAAGAATCGGCCTCGCCGGTCGAATTGAATGTGATGAGGGTGTGGCGTGGTCTGCTCAGTTCGGTGCGGTCCGAGCGTGCCCGACCAGTCTGCAGAATCACTCATCGGCGCGAGCGAGCCGTCCGGCCGGATAGGGAGCACGGCAATCGTGCCGGGATTGTGCGGCACGAGCAGATAGCCATTCGTCGGATCGACGATGACGTGTAGTCCCCCATCTCGCCCTGTCGGCTGGCGGTTCAGCAGCTTCAGCTCACCGCTACGCGGATTGATGCTGAAAGCCGTAGCATATTCCCGTTTGGCGCCATCGGCCGCATAGAGATACCGCTGCCGGCGATCGAGAGTCAGAAAGTTAGGATTGGCAATATCTGCAAGCCGCTGGACCTGAGTCCATTGATGGGAGAGCGGATCGACTCGGAACACTCCGATGCCGTCGCCACCGCTGTCACGGCCGTCGCCCTTGGTGAAACAGCCGACGTAGGCAAACATCGCCCGCGGCTGTGCCTCGGCACCCCTGCGGCCAAGCGCCGAGGTGATCAGTGGCCCGCCGACCGTCACCATGAACTTCCTGCGGTTCAGTTCTACCGGCACAATTCCCTTTCTCCGTCGTCCGCCCAACTTGTTAGTCGACTGCGAGCCGGCGCGTATCCGACGCCTCGCGGTCTTCTGGCCCGTACTCGCAACCCGCAGAATCGACGGCGATTGTAGCCGAAATCCCACCCGCCGCTTCGCGTGGTTACGCGCGCGAGGGCGCTCGTCTCGATCCCACGCCAAACTGCCGATCGGCGCGGTTACACGCAGGCGCTCGCGCGTAACCATGCAGGACCGCCGACCGTATGCGGGCGGAAGTGCTTCGTCATCGCGCTCTTCCGGCGAGGCGGCTTCAACAAAACGCGCGTGGATACGCGCCAGGCTCGCGCGTATCCGCTCACAGCCGGTCCATGGGACTCTTCACTCCCGGCGCCCCCCGGGTCATCACGTGCAGATACGTCATCGTCGTTCGGACGTCCCGATGGCCCAGCAGCTCCAGCACTCAGCGAATGTCAGGGTCCGCCTCGCACACGCGCCTGACTGACGAATGCCGCAGCGTGTCACAGGTCGCTGGTTCGGTGCAGATGCCCGATAATCCAGGCGTGACCGCAAGGTTCCATGCGCCGGATGCCGAGCGGGTGGGCGAGGTGATCGAGCTGCCGCCCGACGAGGCGGCGCACCTCACGCGCGTGTTGCGTCTGAAGACGGGCGCGTGCGTGCGCGTCTTCAACGGACGCGGCGGCGAATTCGACGCGGTGGTGAGCGGCATCGCGAAGGCGCGCGTCAAGGTCCGCCTCGGCACCGCGCGCAAGGCAACCCCCGAACCGCACGTCTCGGTGACACTGGCGCAGGCCGCGCTCAAGGGCGACCGGATGGACGACGTAATCCGGGACGCGGTGATGATGGGCGTCGCGGCGATTCAGCCGATGGTGACGGCGCGCACCGAGGTGACGCTGGCGGCGCTGACACGTGGCCGCCGGCGCGAGCGATGGGCGCGGATTGCCGTCTCCTCCGCCAAACAGTGCGGGCGCGCGACGGTGCCGGCCATTCTCGAGCCGCGGACGTTTGTGGAGGTCGCCACCGCCCTGGCCCACATGACGCTGCCCGGCCCCGGTGTCATGTTCGTCGAGCCGTCGGCGGCCGAAGGCACCCTCGCGCTCGGCGAGCTGGCCAGTGCCCCGCCACGCGAAGCGACGATCGTCGTGGGCCCGGAGGGCGGCTGGACGAGGGACGAAATCGAGCGCGGATCGGCCGCGTGCCGGCTCGTGACGCTTGGCCGTCGAACGCTGCGCGCCGACGCCACGGCTGTGGTCGCGCTGGCGGCGCTGTTCGCACTCTGGAAGGAATTCTGAGCTCGATCGCGCCTGTATAATCCGTGCGGTGTTCTTCCGCGATCAGGTTATCGGGAAGTACCGCATCCTGTCGTCCCTTGGCAGCGGCGGCTTCGGGGCGGTCTATCTCGCCGAAGACACGTGGATCGACAAGAAGGTCGCCCTCAAGGTTCCCCACAAACAGAATCTCGACTTCACGGCGATGCTGAAAGAGCCGCGGCTCCTCGCGTCGATGAGCCATCCGAACATCGTCACGGTGCTCACCGCCGAGAAACAGCAGGACGTGTTCTTCATCGTGATGGAGTACGTCGCCGGCGAGACGCTCGAGCAGATCATCGTGCGCGAAGGCGCGCTCGAGGTGAACCGCGCGCTCGATTTCACCTGCCAGATCTGCAACGCCGTCGACCACGCGCACGGTGCTGGCATCCTGCACCGCGACCTCCGGCCGGGCAACATGCTCGTGTCGGACACCGGCCTGCTCAAGGTCACCGATTTCGGCACGTCGCGCGTGCTCGAAATCGCGGCGCACGGGACGACGGTGGTCGGCAGCCCCCCGTACATGGCCCCGGAGCAGTTCCAGGGCAAGGCGGTGTTTGCCAGCGACGTCTATTCGATCGGCATCACCATGTACCAGATGCTCACGGGCGCGCTGCCGTACGGCACGCCCGCGCCAGCCGACATCGAGCGGCTGATGCGCGGGGAGCTTGTGAAACCGCCGCGCCTCAAGAACCGCCGGATTCCGCGGGCCATCAACGACATCGTGCTCAAGGCGCTCGATCCCGACCTGACGATCAGGTATCAGCGCGCCTCGGACGTCCTGAACGACGTGCTGGCGGCCCGGGGGCCGAAGCCGCGCAAGGCGGTGCGGACGCGCAGCAACCCTCAAGCTCAGGCACTCGAAGACGTCGCCGACATCCAGTCGCGACTACGCGCTCGCGAAACACCTCAGCCGCGATTCTGCTGGCACTGCCGGAAGCCGCTGCACGCCCGCGCCGACTGCTGCCCCTTTTGCGGGGAACAGCAGTAACAGCGCAGTCCGCCAACCGTTCTATGACACTGGAGATCGGTTGTGGTGGTGATGAAGAAGCCCTATGTAGGTCAGGCCGACACGAATCGTCTGACCGCGCGAGAAGGCTGAGGGAATCCGCCAGCGCGGGGCCCCCGCCGCGCGGACTGTGCGCGGTGGGGTGCGTCTCACGGAGCTGGCGTGCTGCGGCCGCTCGAGCCCTCGCAGCGCGGTCCGGCCACCGGCCAGCCTCCGCCAAGGCTTCGGCGGCCCGCCGTAGCT
>JBOGIR010000623.1:0-21223 GCA_050742335.1 Vicinamibacterales bacterium
CTCCTGCGCCGTAACGAAGCGCGGCTCGATGTCGACCGGGACGTCCTTGAGCCGGTCGAGCACGGTCTGCACCGGTGGCCTGACGACCGCGAGCGCGTCGATCATCTGTCGGGCGTCCGTGTAGCCGCCAACCGCCTGCAGCGTCATGATGTCGCGTGTCAAGTCATCCACGTTCTGCCGAATGCGCGCCGCGTTCACGGCAAACGTGCCGTCCGGCGCAACCGTCACGCCACCGTTGTCCAGGAAGTAATTGAGCTGCATGGCGACGCCGCGGCCGTGCGCCTCGTTGATGCCGAATCTGATCGATCGGAACATCGACGCCAGATAGGTCGTATACATCGTGCCCTGCAGCGCCTTGTCGAGCTTGCCCCGGTCGACGAGGAACTGCAGCGCAAAGAGGCCGGACACATCCGCCTTCGCTTCTTCAATCGCGCTGTAGGTGTCCTTCAGCTCCTGCCGCACGGTGGTTGCGCGGCCGCCGACGGAAATGTTGTGCGGCCCGAGGCCGTGCATCAGCTCGTGCATCAGGATGTGCGTGAAGAACGCGTCGAACGAGACATTCGCCTGATCCGCCGGTGCAAGCGCGACCTTCGCGATCGGCTGCAGCACCATCCGGAATTTGGCTTCCTGGTTGTTCTTGAGCATCACGCGCTTGCTGCCCTTGTCGGCAATCACGCGCTCGTCGTTCGGCAGGTTGAAGGCCGCCGTCTGCACGCCGCGATTGGCGTCGCCGGCCGAGAAGACGGTGTTGACGACGGCGATCGGGGCGAGCGCGCCGAGCTGCGGATTGCGGTACTTCGGATCGATCGGCAGGTTGTTCTCGATCTCCTGCAGCTCGGATCCGAAGCGCGCGAGCCTGGCCGACTCGGCCTCGTCTCTCAACGTGATGAACGCCTCGAACGCCGCCTTGTAGTTGAACCATTCGTCCTCGTACACCTCGTAGGGACCAATGGTCGGCTCGATGCTGGCGTCGAGCTCCATCCAGGCGACGTCGCTCGCATAGTAATCGTTCGTCAGCAGCGCGTCCGCGCGAGCGTCGAGAAATGCCTTCAGCGTCGGCTGCGCCGTCAGCGCCGCCGCTTCGCGCAGGAGCGTCGCAACCTGTCCCAGTTCAACCTGATACTCCAGGCTGTACGGCACGGCGGCGAAACGCCCGTCTGGTCCGCGCCGGATGGTCGTGAAGAAACCGGTTGCACGCGCGCGCTCGACCGGCGGCAGCGTGCCTATCCACGCCTCGATCTCCTCCTTCGTTGCATCGGGGGGATAGAAGCTCCCCTGCGGCGGCTTCGGCGGCGCTCCGGGGACAAAAGGCTCGTTATCGTCGAGGCGCGACCACGGGCCCTTGTTGACCAGGAAGTAGTGGAGTCGCGCCCGCCCGAGCTCCGACGAATTCTGCGCCAGCGCGAGGAGCGTCGTTTCGTTGCCGGCCCACACCTGCCGCAGAAACAGCGGGTCGAGCACCTTCGCCGCCTCGACCAGCTTGACAAGGACCTGCCGCTCATTCGCGGGCAGAACGGAAATGTCGGCCGTGAGATCGACCGGCGCGAAACGCGCGGTCATGACGTGAAGCTGCTGCACCATGGGATCCGTCTGCGGTTGTGCGCCGGCGCCGGTCCGCTCCTGGCCACGACAGGCGAAACCGGCGAGAGCCGACGCGAGTGCAATGGAGGCGACGATCGTGCGCATCAATGGACGCCGGAGCTCGTTTGCAACGCGGCAGGGTCTGCGCCGAGTCTCCGGATCGCGGCTTCCCACATGTCGTCCGGCGGCACGCCGAAGATGAGGCCGGCATCGACATCGGTGGTCAACCAGGCTGATGCCGCAAGCTCCTTGTCCAACTG
Source organism: Vicinamibacterales bacterium (assembly GCA_050742335.1). Classification (GTDB taxonomy): domain Bacteria; phylum Acidobacteriota; class Vicinamibacteria; order Vicinamibacterales; family UBA2999; genus DATCJA01. The sequence continues at coordinate 1,842 of JBOGIR010000623.1, forward strand.
TCCCGGTCCCCACCCGGCATAGCCAATGACGACGCGCGCGCGGGGGGAGGGCGGCGCCTGCAGGAGCTGAAGCGTCAGTTCGTGCGACACCGACAGCAGGACGCCAGGACAAATCTCGCGCTGCTCATCGTCGGGGCCTTGCGCCTCGGCCATGAGCACCCACGCCCGCTGCAGATCGACCGGTCCGCCCATCCAGAGCCGCAGCTCCGGATTCACGCGAATGGGCGGCTGGGTCTTGATCATCTGCCAGGCCGGCTCGGACAACTGCCGGTTGACCACCAGGCCGAAGGCGCCCTTGTCGGTGTAGTCACACAGAAGCACGACGGTACGGGTGAAGTTCGGGTCCGCCATCTGTGGCATTGACACGAGCAGAAGAGGTGCGGCATCGCCGGCCATGGGGAGATCTTAACCTGACCGGCTTTGGGCTTTGGGCTTTAGGCTCCAAAGCCGGTTTCATAACCCCATGCGGAAGCCGACTTGCGCCACGTCCGAAGCAAACCGTGCTCTGCAGCGTCAGTTCCCGGTTTGCGAAGCGACGTGGCGAAGTCGGCCAAGACGGTTATGAAACCGGTTCCAGCCTTTGAGCCGTCACTTGACACGCCGAGAGCCAAGAGCCCAGAGCCCTCTTGATGCATCAAGGCTAGCCTCCGTGTCTCCGTGTCTCCGTATCTCCGTGGCCCGTGTCATGAGGTCCGGGTCCGATCGATCGCCCAGCGGACGTGTTCGCGAACCATGGGATCGCGAGCCGATGGACGATCGTCGCTGTCGTCGGCCAGCGCGGCCAGCGCCTCCGGCTCGTGACTATTGCCGATGGCCACCGCAAGGTTGCGACGCAAACCGGTCAGTTTGGCGCGGGTCATGGCGCTTCTCTTCGTCAGCGCGCGCAGCTCATGGTCGGGCCGACGCCAGAGATCGGCGAGCCGCGGCACGTCCAATCCGGACCGCGGCTGCCACGCGGCCTCGTCCGAGCGCGGCGCCGCCTGGTTGTAGGGACACACGTCCTGGCAGATGTCGCATCCGTACACGTGCGTGCCGAGCGCTTGACGAAGCGGTTCGGGAATCTCGCCACGCAGCTCAATCGTCAGGTACGACACGCACCGTGTCGCATCGAGCACGCCTGGCGCGACGAGCGCTTCTGTGGGACAGGCGTCAAGGCAGCGAGTGCAGGAGCCGCACTGGTCCAGGCCAGCCGTATCGGGCTCGAGTGCCAGCGTGCAGATGATTTCCGACAGGAACAGCCACGATCCAAGCTCAGGGTTGATGAGGCAGGTGTTCTTGCCGATCCATCCAAGACCGGCGTGCTGTGCGTACACGCGCTCCTGCACCGGGCCGGTGTCCACGTACGCGCGGGCGTCGAAGGGGTGCGGAGACTCCGCACGCATCCACGCAAGTAGCGCGTCCATGCGCGCCTTCAACACGTCGTGATAGTCGTCGCCCCAGGCATACCGGGAGATCAGGGCGACGTCGTCGGGCGGTTCGGGAGCATAGGGAGGAACCGTGTTGTACACGGTGCCCATCACGATGACGCTGCGGGCGCCTGGCACGACGGCGCGGACATCGGCGCGGCGGTCGGCGGACCGCGACATGTACGCCATCTCGCCGCCATACCCGCGATCGATCCATTCGCGCAGGAACGTCAGCTCGGGAAAACCGTCGGCGGGGGCAATCCCGCAGAGATCGAATCCGAGATCGCGCGTCTTGGCCTTGATCGCGGCGGACGTGAGCACGTGACACCCCGCCCGCACTCCCTGCTGAATCTGCACATTGATGATCGATGATTTGAGCATTGATCGATTCATCGGGTCATCGAGACAATGCGTCATTCATCGAATCGACGCGTCAATGATCGAATCATTGGCCCAATGCATCGATATTGAACCCATGCCTCGAGGTTCCGATGATCACATCGATGAACAACTCATCGATCATCGATACGCAGATGTGACCACATGAGCCGCGGCGCCCAGAACTCGCCGACCTACTCGCGCGCAGCGGGCTTCGAGAGGTACGCCTTCGACGCGGCCTCGCTCTTGAGCGGCGTCGCCTTGTCCGGATCGATCCGAATCATCAGGTAGTCGATGTGGTCGTCGATCTTCGTGAACCAGTGGCCGGTGCCCGCGGGAATCACCACGACGTCCCCGGCCTTGATCTGGTACGCGACGCCCTTAAGGATCTCCGATCCGTTGTTGCCGGGCCCGTTGAACTCGCGGACCGTCAGCTGCGTAGCGGGGCGTCGCTGCCTGTTGGTGATGTCCGGCCCAAGCACCAGCGTGGCCGAACCGTCGATCACGTGGTACACCTCGGAGACCAGGTCGTGCTCCGCCACGGAGTTCGGGGCAGGGGCGTCCAGCTTGCCACGGTGGACCATCCCGATGCCGATGTGCGCCTTCCCGATCTCGATGTCCCTGACCTGCTGATCGGTGAGCTTTTCGGCGATGGCCTTCTTCGTATACGCCGCGAGCTCACTGGCCGGGATGTAGTACCCGGGACACATGCTGCAGGTGGGCTGCGGATCGGTGGGGTTGATCTTCGTCTGCGCCGCCAGCCCGGCCACGATGCACGCGCCGAGCACGAGTCCGATCGACGTCTTCTTCATATAAGCCTCGCTCCTTCGCCCGTTCATGCACGAACGGGATAGACAGGCACCTCGCACCTCAGCGCCCGAGTCTTTTCAAGGTGTTTTCTCTGTGCCTCGGTGCCTCCGTGGCCCGCCTGGGGCCTTGCGCCACGAACTGCTATGGGGATCCTCACGTCCGCGCACGGTGTCGCGTTGCACGACGCATCGTAGCCTGATCGGGCGGCGCGGAGAAAGAGTGGTGCAACCCCGGACGCTCCGGGAGTAGTTGGCATGGCCTCGGTGTAAGATTCACACGCTGACAAGGAGACATGTCATGGCGCGGGAACATCTCGCGAGATTGAGGCCAGGCCTGCTGGCCCTCATCCTGCTGACAGGTGCCCCGGCATCAGTCGATGCGCAATCTCCGGCGTCGCGCCTGGAAGGCATGTGGAGCGACCCGCCGACCACCGCGGAAGGCCTCTTCTGCTTCTTTGCGTGCACCGACGCCGGAATCGCGCGGCTGAATGCGTTACTGGACGACCCGGCCAACGACGCCCGTCCATTCCAGGAGCTTCAGGCAGAGGCCAAACGATTCGAGCGGGAGTACATCCGGTCGCGGCTCACGGCGGCCGCACTGACGAGATATCCGTTCGATCCCGCCGACGATCCGGGGTTTCTCCGGTGTGAGCCGTGGGGAGCGGCCCGCCAGCTCTTTGCGCCCCACCAGCTCGAGATACGACAGCGCGGCGCCGATCGCTTCGAGCTGCGATACGGCGAATGGGACGGCCGGCGGACCATTTATCTCGACGGCCGCCCGCGTCCGGCCAGTCAGGCGCCGACCGCCATGGGACATTCCGTGGGCCGCTGGGAGGGCGAGACACTGGTGGTTGAAACCTCCGGCATCGCCGCCAACATCATCATGCTGCCGGACCTGGCCGCGATGGGCGAGCACAGCGATCAACTGCGCGTCGTGGAGCGCTATATGCGCTCGACGGACGGAGGCGCGTTGCTCCTTACCGCGACGCTGACCGATCCCCGGATCCTGCGCGAGCCGCTGGTGTTGAAGAAAATCTGGCGGTGGGCGCCGGAACAGCAGATCACTCCGTATGAAAGCTGCGAGCGCCCGACAGAAGTCAAGAGAGGCGTCAGGCCATGATTCGGCTGCGTGCGTCGTTGTTCATTGCGCCGATGCTGGTGCTGACCGCCGTGGAGGCCCGTCCGCATCATGCGTTCTCCCCCGTCTACGATGAAAAGCGGGTGATTACGGTCGCGGGCGTCGTCACGGAATTCAGATTCGTGAATCCACACGCGATGCTGCTCATGGACGTCACCGACGAGGCCGGGAAGGTGGCGCAGTGGGTGGTCGAGTTCGCCGGCAGGCTGAATCTCTCGGAATTTGGCTGGACGGCCGACTCCATCAAGGCAGGCGAACGGATCACGGTGACGGGCAACCCGACCCATACCGGTTCCGAGCGGATGTTCTTTCGCAAGATCGTCCGGGCCGACGGCACGGAACTGCTGCCCGGGAACGCGCAGCGTCTGAACACGATCGAAGAGGAACGCCGGCGGCGCGCGCGCGAACGGAATCAGCAGAGGTAGTCGGTCTCCGTGGCCCGTTTGAGCAGCACCATGAGTCAACTGCGCTCCTTGAGGGCGCGGGCCATCTGCGCGACGCGGCGGCCGTACGCCTGCGCATTCGTCACAGCGTCTCCCTCAGCGGCCGGGGCCGGCACGACAATCAGTCCCGCACAGGCCGCCAGGGCGTAGATGGGCCTGAGCGCCGACTCGTTGTGGCCTGATGCGAGCGGCGCCGCAATTTTCCCCGCCATCGAGCCGAGGGATCGCAGCGAGTCGACGTATCGTTCCACCTCGACTGAGGCGTTCTCAGGTGTGGCCAGCACGATGACGTCGGCCCAGATGGGATCGGCGGGACGAGGCGCCACGTAATCCATGTTCATCCGGGCGAGGTTCCGCGTCCATTCCGGATCGGCCTGAATCGTCTCCGGGTCGGCACGATCCGCGATCCGTCGCAGACGGATGTTGGCCTTCGCCTGAATGGCGCCCACGCCGGCCGCGAGGGCCAGCCGTTCGGTCCCTCCGTAACGCGAATAGAACGTCACGAGGACGTTGACGTCCGCCATGTACGACCTACCCCGAACCTCACTTCACTTGATGATCACAAACACCGAGGCACCGAGGCCAATCCTTGGCGTTTCTCGGTGTCTCGGCGTCTCGGTGTTCCGTATTCACCAGCAACACATTTGAACTCTGGTGAACTCTGGGACTAGGCGAGATCGAACAGCAGCAGCTCGCCACCGGCACCGCCCCCCCGCAACGACAGCGCCGGCTCGTCACTCACCGCCACGCCGTCGCCCGCCGCGAGCGCGACACCGTTGACCTCGAGCTGGCCCACGGCGCACTGCACCCAGGCATGACGTCCTGCGGCCATGGAATAGTCGATCGACTCACCGGCACCGAGCACGGCCGCATACATGCGCGCGTCCTGATGGATGAAGGCGGACGGAGGATTCGTATTCTTGTCCGGACCCGCGATGAGGCGCAGCACGCCGCGTTTCTCCGCGGGATCGTAGGCGAACTGCTGATACGAGGGCTCCACATCGGCCGTCGAGGGGACGAGCCATATCTGGAGGAAGTGCGTCGGCTCGGTCGCCGACGCATTGAACTCGCTGTGGATCACCCCGGTGCCCGCGCTCATCGCCTGCACCTCGTTCGGCCCGAGCACGTGCGCTTCGCCCATGCTGTCTTTGTGTGCAAGCTTCCCTTCCATCACGTACGACAGGATCTCCATGTCGCGATGCCCGTGCGCGCCGAACCCCTTGCCGGGCGCCACCCGGTCGTCATTGAGCACCCGCAGCGCGCGAAAGCCCATGCGCTTCGGATCGAGGTAGCCGCCGAAGGAAAACGTGTGGTAGCTGCTCAGCCAGCCGAAATCGCTGTGGCCGCGGTCCGCTGCCTTTCGGAGTGTGAGCATGGTGGTCCTTCCCCTTCGGCCCGATTGGCGATTTCAGATCGACCGATGGAAGAGTGTTGACGATCTTCGATTTCAGAATTCAGGAATTCAATTCGCCAATCCGCAATCGACACTCTTCAACAGTCTTCAATCGCTCAATCTGAAATCGTCACTTCAGCTCCGGCTCATGAGCTGCCGGACGACGTACGGCAGGATGCCGCCGTGACGGAACGCGACGAGCTCTTCGGGCGTGTCGATCCGGGCGGCCGCCACGAACTCTTTCGTCGTCCCGTCGGCGAGCCGGGCGACCACTCGCACATCGCCGCCGGGCCTGAGGCGGTCGGCCACGCCGAGCAGGTCGAACGACTCAGCACCGGTGAGCTTCAGTGAAGCAGCGTGCTGGCCCGCCTTGAACTCCAACGGCAGCACGCCCATGTTGACGAGGTTGCTGCGGTGGATGCGCTCGAACGACTCGGCCATCACGGCCTTCACGCCGAGAAGCTGCGTGCCCTTGGCCGCCCAGTCGCGCGACGAACCCGACCCATACTCCTTGCCGGCAATCACCAGCAGCGGCACGCCGGCCTCGCGATACCGCACGGAGGCATCGTAAATCGTCATCACCTCGCCGCCCGGCTGATACTGCGTCCAGCCGCCTTCAGTACCCGGCGCCACCTGATTGCGCAGCCGGATGTTGGCAAACGTACCGCGCACCATCACCTCGTGATTGCCACGCCGCGCCCCGTACGAGTTGAAGTCCGACGGCTTGACGCCGCGTTCCATGAGATACCGGCCCGCCGGACTGTCGGGCTTGATCGAGCCGGCCGGCGAAATGTGGTCGGTGGTGATGCTGTCACCGAGGAGCGCCAGGACGCGCGCACCGGCAATGTCGGTCGGGGGAGGCGGCGTCATGGTGATCCCCTCGAGAAACGTCGGCTTCCGGATGTAGGTGGACGCATCGTCCCACTGAAAACGGTTCCCCTCCGGAACCGGCAGCCCCTGCCAGCGCGCATCACCCGCAAACACATCGGCGTAGCTCTTCCGGAACATCTCGGCGTTCACGGCGCGCAGCATGGTCTCCTGGAGCTCCTGCTCGGTGGGCCAGACGTCCTTCAGGAAGACTGGCTTCCCCGCGTGGTCCTCACCGAGCGGCTCCTTCGTCAGGTCGGTCGTCACCCACCCGGCGAGTGCATAGGCCACCACGAGCGGCGGCGAGGCCAGATAGTTGGCGCGCACCTCCTGCTGGATGCGGCCTTCGAAGTTGCGGTTGCCGCTCAGGACCGAACAGACCACGAGATTCCGTTCGCGAACGACCGCCGACACCTCGTCAGGCAGCGGACCGCTGTTGCCGATGCACGTGGTGCACCCGTATCCGACCAGGTTGAAACCCAGCTCGTCGAGATACGGCGTCAATCCGGCGGCGTTGAGATACTCGGTCACGACCTTGGAACCCGGTGCGAGACTGCTCTTCACCCACGGCTTGCGCTTCAAGCCTTTTTCAACAGCCTTCTTGGCCAACAGACCGGCGCCAATCATCACACTGGGGTTCGACGTGTTCGTGCAGCTCGTAATCGCAGCAATGACCACAGCGCCGTGATCGAGCTCATCGAGCATCGGCTCGGCAACCGCGACGCCCGACTGCGCGACGGCGCTCGTCGCCGCAGCCACACCCTGCCTCGCGCCACCATCGTCTATCGGCCTGGCCAGCTTCCCGGGCGCCTGCATGGTCGGCAACGCCGACTGGAACGCCGCCTTGGCGTGGGCGAGCGACACACGATCCTGCGGCCGTTTCGGACCGGCGAGGCTCGGCTCCACGGTCGAGAGATCCAGATCGAGCACCTGGGTGTAGATCGCCTCCGGGCTGTCGGCCGTACGGAACAACCCCTGCGCGCGCGCGTAGTCCTCGACGAGCCGCACCTGCGCCTCGTCGCGGCCGGTGAGGCGCAGGTAGTCGAGCGTCATGTCGTCGATAGGGAAGATCGCCACCGTCGCGCCGTACTCCGGACACATGTTGCCGAGCGTCGCCCTGTCGGCAATCGTCAGGTGCCGCAGCCCTTCACCGAAGAACTCCACGAACTTGCCCACCACGCCGTGCTTCCGCAGCGCTTCGGTGATCGTGAGCACGAGATCGGTGGCCGTGGCGCCTCGGGGCAACACACCGGTCAAGCGGAAACCGAGCACTTGCGGGATGAGCATTGACACCGGCTGGCCGAGCATGGCCGCTTCCGCTTCGATGCCTCCCACGCCCCACCCCACGACGCCGAGCCCGTTCACCATGGTGGTGTGCGAGTCGGTGCCGACGAGCGTGTCGGGATACGCGACGGTCCTGCCGTCTACGGTGTCGGAGAACACAACACGGGCGAGATACTCGAGATTCACCTGGTGGACGATGCCAGTGTCGGGCGGGACCACCTTGAAGTTGCGAAAGGCACGCTGACCCCAGCGCAGAAAGGCGTACCGCTCGCGATTGCGCGAGAACTCCAGCCCGGCGTTCAGTGAAAAGGCGTCCGCACGGCCGAAGTAGTCGACCTGCACGGAGTGATCGATGACGAGCTCCACCGGCTGCAACGGGTTGACGCGGTCGGGATTCCCGCCAAGCGCGACGATGGCGTCGCGCATCACCGCCAGGTCGACGACACAGGGGACGCCTGTAAAATCCTGCAGCAGGACGCGCGCCGGCATGAACGAGATTTCCTTCGACGAGACGCCGCTGGCGTCCCACTCCGCGACGGCGCGGACGTCGTCGGCCTTGACGTACGCGCCGTCTTCGCGGCGCAGGAGATTTTCGAGCAGGATCTTCAACGAGTACGGCAGCCGCGACACGCCGGGGAATCCGGCCTGCTCGAGCGCCGGAAGACTGTAGATCTGCAGCGGCTGCCCGCTGCTGCGGATCTCGGTGAAGGTGCCGAAGGAATTGAGTGTGGACATGTGATCTAGGCTTTAGGCTTTAGGCTCTAGGCTTTAGCGGCCCTTGGCTCTCGGTTCTTGGGTTGGGGGTCTTGGCTCGTGGCTGGGCCTGGCAATCGACTGGTTCAACCATTACTGGCCTAAGGCCCAAAGCCTAAAGCCCAGAGCCTTTGTTTGATCATACTCCCCGCTCCAGCGCGTCGAGAAACGACGACACGACGGCTGCGGGATCCTGCCGGCGTGCATCGACGGCGTAGTTCATCTGGCGCATGGCGTCGGCGGTCACGCGGCCGGTCACCCGCCCAATGGCCGCGCCGATTTCGGGGTGACGCAGCAACGTGGCCGCGTGCACAACCGGAATCGCGTCGTACGGCGGGAAATAGTGCCGGTCGTCCTCGAGCATCGCAAGGTCGAGCGCCCCGATGAGTCCCGCCGTAGAATCGCCCGCCACAACGTCGACCTGTCCCTCCGCCAGGGCGCGGTACATCAACGCCAGATCCATCACACGCGGCGACTCCCGAAACCGCAATCCGTACGTGTTGGCGAGACCGCGAAACCCATCGGGCCGCTCGAGGAATTCGTAGCCGAACGCCGCGCGCCAGCCCGGCGCGTGCGCGGCCAGCTCCGACAGCCGCGTCAGACCGCGTGCCCGTGCGTCGGCCGCGCGAACCAGGATGGCAAACGTGTTGCCAAACCCCAATGGCGCCAGCATCGATCTGCCGGAGTCCGCATAGCGCCGCCGTACCTCATCGAGCACCGCTCGCGGATCGCTCCGTACCGATTGCCTGAACACGGCGGTCAGCGCGGTGCCGCTGTATTCGACGTACAGATCGATGTCCCCGGTCTGAATCGCGCGGTCGCAGATGAGCGTGCCTCCAAGGTTGAGCCGGCGATCGACGGGCAGCCCCGCATACCGCTCGATCGCCTGCGCCATCAGTTCGCCCAGAACGACTTGTTCGGTGAAGTTCTTCGATCCGACGACGATCCGTTCGGTACTTGGTGTGGCCGCAAGCACGACAGCAGCCGCGCAGCCGATCGCCGCCGCCACAACCGCCGCACGGGCACTACGCGGTGCCCAGCGTCGCGCCGACAGCGCCCGCTCGACGAGCAGCAGGCCGCCATCCACCACCATCGCAAGCGCCGCGGCGGGAACGGCCCCGGCCAGAATGACGGTCGCATCGACCATCGACAATCCCCGATAGATGTATGCACCCAGGCCGCCGGCCCCAATCGCCGCCGCAATGGTCACGGTGCCGACGCCGACAACGGCGGCGACACGCACGCCGGCGATGATGGCTCGGAGGGCCAGCGGTAATTCCACTTGGGTGAGCCGCTGCCACGGTGTCATCCCCATGGCGTCGGCGGCTTCGAGGATAGCGGGATCGATCGAACGAATGCCCGCGGCAGTCGTGCGAATGACAGGGAGGAGCGCATAGAGGATCAAGGCCACCAGCGCCGTCCGGGCACCGACGCCGCCGACGAGCGGAAGCGGCAGCAGGAACCCGAAGAGGGCCAGGCTCGGCACCGTCTGGACGATGCTTGCGGCGGCCGTGACCGGCGCGCCGAGCCGCGGCCGGTGCGCGGCGATGATGCCAATCGGGACGCCCGCGGCGACGGCGACCGCAGTGGAGATCACGACCAGCGCAATGTGCTGGCCCAGAAGCGTCCATACCTCGGAGGCGTGCGACGACCAGAACTGGAGCAGTGACATCATGCGTTTAGACCGTTATGCGGCTCCAAACGAGAATTTCGTACCCGTTGTCCCGCGTGCCGCCGAGCCGCATAACCGTCTACGGCGCGCGGAGCGCGCCAAGCCGGGGCCCCCACGGCGCACGCCTGCGGCGTGGGGTGGAAGAAGATACTGCCAACCAGTCAAGGGCAATCTCCCGCGGGATATCCAGGGCCGGCCCTTGGCTGGTTGAGCGCGGACTCGAGGAGCGTTCGCACCGCCGGGTGGGTCGAAGCCTCGAGTGCAGGCCGCGGACCGCACTCGACGAGGGCGCCGGCGTCGAGCACACCAATACGATCGGCCAGCGCGAAGGCCTCGCGCATGTCGTGCGTGACCAGGACAATCGTCTTGCGCACCCGACGCTGAATGCGCCCGAACTCGCTGTGTAACTCTGCGCGGGTGATCGGGTCGAGCGCGCCAAACGGTTCGTCCATCAGCACGATGGGCGGGTCGGCAGCGAGCGCCCGAGCGACACCGACGCGCTGCCGCTGGCCGCCCGACAGCTCATCCGGCCAGCGCGCGGCAAATTCACGCGGCGGAAGGCCAACGAGATCGAGGAGCTCGCACGTGCGCTCTTCGATTCGCTCGCGCGACCACCCCGCCAGACTGGGCACGAGTCCCACATTCCGCGCCACGTCCATGTGCGGGAACAGGCCGACCTCCTGGAGCACGTACCCCGTCTGGCGACGCAGTTCGGTGGGATCCCACGCGCGCGTATCACGACCCCCCACCAGCACTCGACCGTCGGATGGTTCGAGCATGCGGTTGATGAGTTTGAGCACCGTGCTCTTCCCGGTGCCGCTGCGGCCCACCAGCACGAGCGTTTCGCCCTGCTCGACCTGAAGGGTGATGTCTCGAAGCACCTCGCGATCGCCGCGCCAGAACCGCACGCCTTCGAAGGCAATCACGACGCGACTCTACCGCATGCGGCCCCGTCCATGCCAAGGTTGCCTGCTGCAGAGCCCTGGTCCGGCTAAAGCCGGACACTACGTACTGCCTACCGCCTACCGCCTACTGCCTACCGCCTACTGCCTACTGCCTACCGCCTACTGCCTACTGCCTACTGCCTACTGCCTACTGCCTACTGCTCAGAATCCGACGAACACGCTGCCCGAGATCGCGAGGTGCGACCTCAGGCCCTCCTCGAGCGATATGCCGCCACGCGTCAGGTACACTCTGGCATCGCCCCGCACCCCCGTGGCGCGCACCATCCCGGCGTTCCGCGTGAGCAGCCAGTACTTGATTCCGCCGCCTGTGTGGTACACCTGACCCTGCTCGATCACCGTCCGCCCCTCGTGCAGTTGCCGCAGATACCCGGCCCCCGCCGCCACGAACGGCACGAGTCGCGCGCCGATTCGCAGTTCCTCGAGCATGAAGAGCAGGCTCCCGTCGATGAAGTATTGATCAACCCTTTCGGTGACCGTCACCGGAGGAGCGGCTTCCGCGTCCGAGGTCGCCAATGTACGGATGTCCGGACTGCCCTTGGTCAGCGCACCCTCGAGCGCGAGACGACGAGTCAGCGCCAGGGCCGTGCGCACGTGCCATAGTGGCGCGCGCGCAATGTCGCTGCTGGTCGTGAACAGGCGATACGCCTGGCGGCTTTGCTCGTTGGCGCGCAGATTCGCGTCGGCGGAGCCGAGAGGCGCTCCGCCGAGCAGACCAACGCCCACGTCCACCGCGATGCGGCGGACCGGCTGGCTGGCCGCCGCCTGTGCGTAGGACGGAGCGGCTGCCGCAACGAGCGCCACGACGACGGCCACGGTAACGCACACCATCCCCGCGGTGTCACGACGTCGGGCCGAACGCGGCCCTGCGCTGCGGGAACCGTCTCCCGTCACTTGGGTCTCACGGAAACGGTCAACCGCTCGCCCGCGCCGCCACGCGGCGCCACGAAGGGGCGATCGTGGAACGTGACGAGAAACGCAATGTCGATGGGATCTCTCGCGCTGAAGAAACTCTCGATATCCGCGTCGTCGAGCGGTTCCACGCGGATGATGTGGGGTCCGGGCGCGAGCCCGGCGATCTCGAACTCGCCCTCCCGGTTGAGGGTAAATGCCGCAATGAGCCGTCCGGTGTCCGGATTGAACGCGGCCACGTGCGCGCCAAGCACGCCCGTTCCGTTCCGCGTCACGCGTCCCCGCACAACGCCGGTCTCCCGGCGAAAGGCTCCATCGGGATAGAGGTCGGATACGCCCGCGATATCGTCGGGTTGCAGTTCGCGATCGCGCGTGACGCCACGGCCGAACGAAATCGGAAACATCACGGCGCCCGATGCCAGGACCCGCCGTCCTCCTGCGGCCTGCACTTCGGTTTCTCCAAGCGCCGAATGGCCGAGGCCGAGGAAATGCCCGATCTCGTGCACCGCGACCGACTCCAGGTCGAACCGGGCCGGGTCCCCGGCCGCGGCAGTCGACCAGGCAAACGCCGTGTTGAAAAACACATCGGCCTCGACGATTTCGCCTGTGACCGTGTCGATCAGGAATCCGGTTGCCCCGAGCACTCGATCCATCTCGTGCTCGTCCTGAAATCCGAGCACAGACACGCCGTCGTCATCGAACGGCTCCGACCCGGTGAAGCCGGCAAACTGAAACGCAATCGACGCCGTGGGCACAGCCTCCCAGGTGGCAAAGGCCCGCGATACCGCCGCCTGAAACTCGGACGCCGATACTCCCGGCACCCCGCGGTCGTTCGCGAACCACCGCACGGGCATGCGCTGCCACTTCAGGACAACCGATCTCCCGCCGGTGGTCGTCGTGAAATGAAGATAGGCGTGCAGCGGCTGCGGCGAGAGGACACCGATCGCGAGCAGCGCGAGCAGGAGGCGTCTCATCGATTCCGCTCGAGGAGGGCGCGGACCTCGCGGGCGAACGTCTCGACGGGCACTGGCCTGCGCATCGGGTCGCCGCGGACGACACGCTCCGTGCCCGGTCCCTGTGCGGCCACCGGCACGGGCACGACAACTGCGCGTGCGGCCGCATCACGCATCACGCGGTACACGCCCTGACTCAAGCCGAACAGCGTGGGGATCGCGGGCGCCCGCCCGCGCAGGAAGACGACCACCTCGTCCCCTCGCTCGAACTCTGGCGCACCCACGATGATGCGTCGATACCTCCCGACTTGTCCGTTGGGTACGCGAAAGATCACGGTGGCGCCTGAAGCGCCCTTGTACGACTCGATCACGTTTACGGTCACCAGGCTCTCAATCGTGTGTCGCGGGCCCGCGAGTGAGGACGTGACGTCAGCGACCCGGCCGCGCACGATGAGGCCGGATTCGGCAACAACAGTGGGGAAATCGGCCGGCAGCAGGACGGTGGCCGAGGCGAGCACGGCTTGCGACATGCAATACGCAAGAGTCAGGGCGCACACGGTTGCGGGCCGCATCTGCAGTTCCTCCCTATGCAGAACGCAGGCCGCGTCGCCCTCGCGCCGCCACCTCGAGGATGGCGTCAGCCGCGCGGCCGCTCGCCCCGGGAGCACCCAGTCGCCCGCGGACGCCCTCGAGTGCCTCGCGCATCTGCGCATGGCGCTCCGTGCTGGTCAGCAGCGCGATCGTCTCCTCGGCGACACGTTCGGGCGTGAAGTCGTTCTGAATCAGCTCCGGAACGATGCGCCGGCCAGCCACCAGATTCACCATCGCGTACATGTCGACGTTGACGAACGATTTCCCAAGCCGATAGGTGAGTGGCGACAGTCGGTACACGACCACCATCGGCCGTCCGTGCAGCGCGGCCTGCACGGTCGCCGTTCCAGACGCAGTGATGACGACGTCGGATGCCGCGAGCACGTCATCGGTGCGATCGTCGACGATGACGGCGTCGGTGCGAAACGGCGCAAACAAATCATCGGGCAGGCTCGGTGCGCGGGCGACGACGAACTGTGCATCGGGGACGTGTGCGCGGATGAGCGGTAGCGCCGAGGCCATGCCAGGTGCAATGCGCCGCAGCTCGTTCGGCCGGCTGCCGGGCAGCAGGGCCACCGTCGGTGCATCGGCCCTGAGGCCGAGACCCGGGAGCAACACGGACCGCGGCTGCTCCGCTCGGGCAAGATCCACGAGTGGATGCCCCACGAACTGGACGGGGACGCCGGCGCGCTCGTACAAGGGTGCTTCGAATGGAAAGATGACGAGCACCCTGTCGACACACCGCTTCATCGTCTCCATGCGGCGCGGCCGCCAGGCCCACAGCTGGGGGCTGACGTAGTAGACGATGGTCACCCCCAGCCGCCGCAGGGCTGCCATCAGGCGAAAGTTGAAGCCGGAAAAATCGATGGCCACAAGCACGTCCGGCCGACGCGCTCGAGCGTCGCTGACCAGACGGCGGTACATCCGCCAGGACTGGGGCAGCACGCGGACGACTTCAGTGAGGCCGGTCACAGTCAGGCCCGTGAAGTCACCCGTCAGCGTGGCACCGGCCGCCTGCAGCCGCCGGCCACCGAACCCGACGATGTCGATCGACGGGAGGCGCGCGCGCAGCTCGGCGGCCAGCGCGCCCGCGTACAGATCACCGGACGCCTCGCCGCACGAGATCATGACTCGCATGGCGCGCTACTGCGGCCGGATGAACAGCGTGTCGTCGAGGGGACTGTTGAGAGCGACCTTGGTGAGCGTGCGCGAAAGAATGAGGGTGCCGCTCCGGCGGGCATCAGCCCGGAACGGCACCTGCACGCCGTCGACGGGGCGGTAATCGGAAAACAGCTCGTCGGCCTCGATCGGCCGGCCGTCCGGTCCCGGCGTGTGAAACGTCTGGCGGACAACGAGGGCCCGGTTGTCCACGTATAGCTTGACCGGCGGCAGCTCGGCGCCGCTGATCTCGAGGACCTTGAGCACCTGGCCTCCGCTCCCTTCCTCCGGGAGCAGACGGGCCGTCAGCCTTCCATCGGCCACGGCCACGAGCATGGGGATCATGTCGCGACGCACGCTGGCGGCAAAATCCTCACGCATCGCCGGCGGCGCATCATGCACGCCGCCGGGATCCTGCGCCCACGCGCTGCCGCCGTTATAGACCTGCACGACCTCGGCACCCTCAACGGTGGCATCGACGCGGAACTTGTCCGGATAGGCCACATAGGTCCTGGCCTTCGACGACAACGGCCCGTTGGTCATGTGAAACGTGGTGTCGGACTCGGCGATAACGGTGCGCACGTTCCGCAGCGCATCGAGGCCGCCCTTGGCATCGACAATCCGTTTCACGAGCATCAGGGCGTTCGGATCGTTCGGAGCGCTCGGCGTGTTCGGGACGTTCCGACGGTTCGGAACGTTCGGACGCGGATTCACCTGCGTGCGGGTGTACGCCACCCTACCCGCATGGAACGGTCCGAGCCGTCCGAACGGCTCGAACGATCCGAACGGTTGGCTTGCCCGTACCCGTAACGCCCCGCGCCTGAGCGTCGCCGACATCAGGTCGAGATCCGCGATCGGGATGATCTCGACGTCAGACAATCCGACACGCTGCAGCTGCGGAACGAAGGCCGACGCATTCCCCACGAGCACGATGGACAATCGATCGGTCCGCACGTACTGGCGCGCGACGCGCTGGATGTCGTCGGGCGTCACCGCCTGCACGCGCTCGCGGAAGGTGCCGATCTCCTCGACCGGCAGCTCGTAGAAGAGGACGTTCAGCACCTGCGTGGCGATGTCGTTGGGCGTTTCGATCGTCAACGGAAAACTGCCGGCGAGGTACGCCTGGGCGTCGGACAGTTCCCGTTCGAACACGCGCTCCCGCTGTAGCCGCGACACCTCGTCCACCGCCAGGCGGAGCGTCTCGCCCGTCGTCTCCGTGCGCGTGTTGGTCTCCGCCACGAAGTGCCCCGATTGCTTGCGCGCCTCGGTATCGGCCTGGGCGCCGTAGGTCAGACCGCGCTCGGATCGCAGCACGCGGTGCAACCGGTTGGCGCCCTCGCCACCCAGTATCTTCACAGCCAGGTCGAAGGCCATGTAATCGGCGTGCTTCCTCGGAATCGCGAGCTGCCCGATCCGGATTTCGGTCTGCACCGCATCGGGCTTGTCCACCACGACGATCCGGCGCGTCGGCTGCGGCGGGTCGGTGACCTTCACGGCGGGCACGTCGGCGCGCGGCCAACCGCCAAACACGCGCTCGGCCGCCGCAAACGCCTCGTCGCCGGTGACGTCGCCGACCACGGCCAGGATCATGTTGTTGGGCACGAAGTACCGGCGGTGATACTCCTGGAGATCGGCGCGAGTAATCGCGGCGAGCGTCTCGGGCGTTCCGCTGTTCGGCAGCCCGTAGGGGTGAAACCCGTACACCAGCCGCTCGAAGAGCACGTTGGCCACGTACGCGGGGTCGTTGCCGCTGACCTGCAGGCTGGAAATCGCCTGCTGCTTCTGCCGCTCGATCTCCTCGGCGGCAAACGCCGGGTTGCGCACGACGTCGGACAGCAGGTTCATCCCGACGTCGAACGAATCCTTCATCACGATCACGTTGACGAAGGTGAGGTCGGATCCAGACCCGGCACCGAGCGCGCCACCGATGAAGTCGATCTCGTCGGCGATCTGCTCGGCCGTTTTCGTCGACGTCCCCTGATCGAGCAGCGCAGCGGCCAGATTCGCCACGCCCACCTTGCCAGGCGGATCCTGCACCGACCCGGTGCGGACGAGCAGGCGCATGCTGATCGCCGGCTGCTCGTGGTGCAGCACGGCGATGACCTGCATCCCGTTGCGCAGCGTGCGCACTTCGTACGGCGGGAACTTGACTTCGCGCGCCGCCAGCGGGCGCGGCGCGCGCTCCGAGGGCCAGTTGAGCAACTGCGCGCTCGCCGTGGTCGCGCACAGCACTCCTACCAACGCCGCTCCCAGCGTCTTCATCGCGATCCCTTCGGCAGCACGTGCAGCACCACGCGATTCGACTGGTTGAAATGGGACCTGGCCACGCGCTGGACGTCGGCGACGGTGGTGTTCGAAAAGATGTCGAACTCGCCGTCGGCGGTGGTGATGTCGTTGTGAATGACCGCCGCGTGCGCCAGGTGCATCGCCTTGTCCTCATTCGACTCGCGCCCGAGGATGTAGTCGCGCGCGAACTGGTTCTGCGCGCGCTGCAGTTCGTGCGCCGAGACGCCGCCGGTCTTCAGCTTGTCGAATTCCGCAATGAGCGCCTTCTCCGCCTCTGCCGGCGTCCGGCCCGGCTGCACGATGCACACCGCAAAGAACAGGTTGGGATGTTCGGTGATGTTGCCGCTGCCGAAGGCGCTGAGGCAGAGCCGCTGGTTGTAGATCAACTCGCGCGAAATCCGGGCGCTCTGGCCGTCCGAGAGGATCTTCGACGTGATGTGCAGCGGATACGCATCCGGATGGCCGTCGTACGGCACGTGGTACGCCACGACCACGGCCGGCAGCGGCCACGACTCCTCCACCACCACCCGCCGCTCCTGCGTCATCGGCGGCTCGCGCGGAATGTCGCGCGGCACGCCACGCGGCGCCTTCGGGACGCGGCCGAAGTACTGAGACACCATCTGCAGCGTCTGCGCGGAATCGAAATCGCCCACCACGGTGACGGTGGCGTTCTCGGGCACGTAATAGGTGTTGTGAAAATCGCGGACGTCGGCGATCGAGGCCGCCTCGAGATCCGCCATGCTCCCAATCGTCGGGTGCTTGTAGGGATGCGCGACGAAGGCGTGGTCGTAGATGATTTCCGACAGCCGGCCGTACGGCTGGTTTTCGATCCGCATCCGGCGCTCTTCCTTGACGACCTCCCGTTCACGACGGAACGCCTCGTCTTCCACGCGGAGCGTGGCCATCCGATCGGCCTCGAGCCAGAGCGCCAGAGGCAGATAGTGCGCGGGCACCGTCTGCCACAGCACCGTGACGTCTTCTGTGGTGTAGGCATTGCTGCGGCCGCCCACGCTCGAGACGATCGACGTGTGCGCATCGGGCTCCACGTTCTTCGAGCCCTTGAACATCATGTGCTCGAACAGGTGCGCAAACCCCGTGCGGCCGGGTCGCTCGTTCTTCGATCCGACGTGATACCAGACGGCGACATGCACGATGGGGGTGGAATGGTCCTCCGACAGGATGAGGCGGAGGCCGTTGGGCAGCGTCGTGATCTGGTACTGCAGCTTCGGCGGCCGAACCGCCGCGTGCACCGGCGTGAGCACAAAGGCCGCCACGACCGATGCAGCCAGGAACAGGGCGACGCGAAATGAACAACGCATGACGCTCTCGATTATGGCATCTTCACCGGCTCAGGAGGCGAAAGCCCGACGTCACCCACGTCGCCGTCGAAAATTCGAGCTGGTAGGGATCAATCCGGCGCTCCGCCGCTACGAACAACTCGAGGGCCGCGGCGGTTCCGTCCAGCCGGATGGCGCCATCGCTGCGCCACCCGAACTGGTCGCCCCGTCCGCGCGAATCGTCCACCCCTACCACGCGAAACGCCCCACGCGCCACCAGGGCCATGCGAGGCGTGAGCCGCACTTGGGCCCTGGCGCCGCCATCGGCTTCCCACTGGTAATCGACAAACGACTTCTCCACCACGCGACGAACGTCCACGCGCCCCTGCAGCTCCGTCCGCCCCCGGACGAGCCCGGCGCGAAGCCGGCCGCCCATCATGTTCCAATCCACCGGAACGCGCTTAGGACGATCACTCAGATGCCGTGAGACGTGATGAAAGACGGCGGCAACCTCGACCGCACCCACCCGCGCCGACGCCGACCCACCCAACGTGTAGTCGCCCTGGTTGGGATCGAATTCCCGGAACTGGTCCCCCAGGATCGTCTGGTACGCGGCCACAAACGTCAGCGCCCCGCGGCGGTAATCAACCAGGTCGAGCTCCCCTCCCCAGTGCGCGTCCCATTCGAACCGCGGGTCCTCACTGAAGAGACGCTCCATCCCGACCTGGAAGGCAAAGCGCGACAAAAACTCCGGACCGCCGGGCTGCGGCGCCGCGTCACTCGAGGCCGTCTGGGCCGCGGCCGACCCCGTCGCGGCGAGCGCGATCGTCAGCGCGATGACGCCGGAGCGAATCACTCCGGCGCTTCTCCGCGCACGCCGACCTGCATGGTGAGCGTCGCGAGCCGGTCCTCCAGTTCTTCGATCCGACGCTTCAACTCCGGCAACCGCTTGAAGATGACGGACGCTTTTCGCCATTCGCGGCTGTCGATCGCCGGATACCCGGCGACCATGGCGCCCGGCGAAAGCGACTTGGTCACGCCCGACTGCCCGACAGCCACGCTGCCACGCCCGATCGTCAAGTGGCCACCCACCCCGACCT
>JBOGIR010000624.1:0-11019 GCA_050742335.1 Vicinamibacterales bacterium
GCTCTCTGAAATGCCATTCCCCTGGGGCCCCGTCCCGGGAAACTCGCGCGTGTCGGGTATCCGCAGCATCGACCACCAGTAGTTGGCGGGGTAGTACTGGGCCGCGGCTCGAGGACTTGGCGCCGGAGTGGCGGTCAAGTTGAGCGTCCGGCCCGGCGCCGCCTGCACCTTCGGTGAATCCACGAGCCCGTACCCGCGTACCCACACGCCGTAGGTCGCCTTTGGAAGATCAGGGAGGAGGTAACGCCCCCGGTCGTCGGTCACCACGATCTTGACGAACTTCGTGGGGAGATCGGTGGTCTCGGCGATCACCCACACGCCGGCCTCGGGCCCCTTCGCGCCGGTGACCACCCCGCCGAGGTCGTCACCGTCGACCGGCACACTCCCGCCTGCAACCTGGCCGGCACTGAGCCGAACCAGCGACGCCGCCACGAACACCGCGACGCCGAACCCTACGAGTGCGCGGCGCAGGATCTTCCTCGTCATGAGCATTCTCTCTTCCCGCGGTCGGCTGCGACCGCGATCGCTGGACGGGGTGCCACACAGGTATCGAGCCACCTCAGGACCGCCATTTGAGCACGAGATCGAGATTCCGGTCCAGTCGGTTGCCGGACGCTTCCTCCGGCGTGTGACAGCTCACGATAGCGTGAACGATGAGGCCATTAGAGTGCCGCCAGCGAGTAGCTGGTGCTGCGGCCGCCAGCCGCGTTGCGCACCAATACGCGACGATCAACGAGCTGCTGGATGTCCCGCAGCGCCGTGTCCTGCGACCGCCGTACTGGCCAGTAATAGACGCACTTGGCGCGGTGATTAGCCGGCTCAATCTCCGCAGACCGTGCTGAAGCCGCCGTCAGTGGATCGGCCGTCGGCGGTGAACCTCAATGCGTTGGCAACGTTGATGGCTACGTCGCGGTGGAGTTGCGTATCGCGCGCGCGGGACACCTCGCCATTACCCCCTTGCCGATCGAGGCGAGAATGTCGTACGGGCCGAGGCGGGTCCGACCCCTCAAAACTCGATGTGGGTCTGGGCGAGCAGCCGGCGTTCGAGCAGTTGGGAGTTGGCCGTCTGAAACGTCTGATCGAGCGTTACGACGACACCCAGCCGCCCGCGTCCCACCTGACTCCAGTGCGCGCCGCCGAAGATGTAGCGGCGCCTCGAATCGCGCTCGTTGGACGCGTCCGGAACGAAGATGTCCAGACCGCCCACGCCGGCCCAGCCGGTGGGACCCTGCCGGCCTTCGCCGAAGAACGACATGCCGCGGCGTTTGACGTCAACGGCGACGAACGGGTTGTCAGTGGCGGACAGATACTGCGCCGTGGCGACGACATGGGTGTTCTCGTAACTGCCCATCGCGATGGCCACGTTGCGCGGTCGATCTCTCGCGTACCAGCCGTACTGGTAGAACCCCGAGATGCTCACCTTGCCCAGCTCGCTGTCCTCGTCGAAGGGGCGAAACGTCGCACGGCCATCCACGCTCTTGTACTTGTCGACTTCGGCGCGTCCGTAACCCTCGCCGTTGTACACGCCCACGTGGACCTCCGTGCGTGCACCGGTGGCTCTGATGCTCGCGCCAAGGTCGGTCGCTCCCGGAATCAATTGCAGGCGTTCCGCGAACAAGGGCCCGAGCACACGGTAGCGATTGAGCGACTCCTCGAAGGTGAGCCACGGCGTCTCGTGCAAGCCGAACATGACCATGACGCCGTCACTCACCGCGGCGTCGAGCGAGGCGTATTCCAGGCGCAACGCCAGGTTCCTGTCGAGGCTGGCGTCAGTGGTTGGCCTGACGTCCGGCGTGAAGCGCACGCTCACGCGGTCCGTGAGTTGCGCTCGGACGTTGAAGTAGCCGCGGGTGATATCGAACGCGTTGTATCCGTCTTGTTCGTGCAGTTCGGCCGCGTACTGCAGGAAAGAGACGACGCCAAAGGTCACTCTGGGGAAGTTGGCGGTGGCGGGCGTGGCCGGCGGCGCGTTCTCCACAGTCTGGGCCAACACCGGACCAGACAGGCTCAGCACAACGATTGACGTCAGACAGAGTCGATTCATGCTGTTCACTCTAGAAGATGGCCGGCGCGCCGGCTTTGAAGTCACCGTTGAGAATGGGCACCGAGTTCACACCGAGCCATTGATCGAGCAGTCTCGCGTATACGGACCGGAAGTCGGTCTCGTGACGGACGTCACCGGAGTTGTTTTCCAGCGTCGGGTTGCCCGGCGCGAGCGACGCTGCTGTACCGTAGAGACCCCCACGCACCATGCCGCCGAGCGCCATCATCACGCCCGCGGCGCCGTGATCGGTGCCTGCGCTGCCGTTCTCGGAGATGCGCCGGCCGAACTCGGAGAAGACGATCACGGTCGTGTCGCTGGCCAGGCCCTGGTTGCGCACGTCGTTGTAGAACGCCCACAGCCCGTCGCCCAGCGTGCCCATGAGATTGCCGTAGGCACCGCCTGACGAGCCCTGCCCCGCATGCGTGTCGAAGCCGCCGGTCTGCACCCAGAACACGCGTGAGCCGACGCCGCGGACGATGGCGCCCGCGACGGTGCGTAGCGCCAGCGCGAAGCCGTTGTTCGGATAGACGACCGACGGCGTATACGACGTCGCCTGCGCCACGCGGTCGAGCGTTTCGATCGCTCCGCGGCTGGTGCTGTTCACGAATGCCAGATGCGGACGGCCTGTTGCCGGATTGGTCGCCATCGCTTGTGCGGCCGCCCGCTCTTGCAACGCGGCGGCACCGCGGTTCGGGCTCGCATATGTGTAAGTGGTCGCGTTCGGAATCGCGGGTACACCACTTTGCCCAGAGAGGAGCGCACGCGGCGTCTCTCCCGTAGTGTTCCACGCGGCCAGCGCGTCCAGCGGTCGAGGGAGCGTGTCGAGATAGCGACCGAGCCACCCCGAGCCGGTCGACGACTGTGGGTTGGCGGTGCCGTAGATGTCGGTGGCCTCGAAGTGGGACCGGCTCGAGTTCGGATACCCGGTACGCTGCACGAGAGCCAGACGCCCCTCGTTGAATACGTTCAACAGGCCGCCGAGCCGCGGATGCAGCCCGAGCGCCCGCCCGCCGGCATCGGTGCCCACCTGCAGCACCTGGCCCGCAGGCACGGCAATCGAGGGACGGCGGCTGTAGTAGGCCGCGTCCTGATAGGAAATCAGTGTGTTGAGCGCGTCGTTGCCACCGCCAAGGTAGACGACGACGAGGCGCCGCGACGGTATGCCCTGTGCCTGTGCGATGGCGCTCAAGAAGGAGGGCGCGGCGAGCCCGAGCGTAATGGTTGCTACGCCGTCACGGATGAAGATGCGTCGAGATACGCTCATGATCCTTCTCTCTAAATGAGCTGGTATTCGGAGGAGCCGACGAGGAGGCGCGCAAGGCCCGCGGCCCTGGTGTTCAATTGCTCCCCGCTGCCGATCCAGGTGCCAGCGCCGCCGAGGTATGACATCAGCGCCTGCTGTGGGCCCGAGTCGAAGGGCGCCGGCGTCACCTGATCCAGCATCGCCGCGAGCAACTTCTGTGGCGTGCCGCCATCGGCCTGCAACTCCGCGGCAAGGAATCCTTTCTGACTGGCAGCCAGCGTCGCGGCAAAATTCGTCCGCGCCAGCATCGTCCCCGTCGAGAACCAGCCGGTGCCGAGCGGCCATCCGCCGACGTTCGGCGGCTCGAAGAGCTGCTGGCCCATGTTGGCCAGCGGCGCCCGCACCCTGTCGAGCGACAGGTTCTGCCAGCCCACCTCCCTGATCGCGCGCACGACGAATTCCGCCGGCCATGAATAGCGCGCGTAGCGCATGGACGGATTGTTGAACCAGGACGACGTGAGAATGTGTCGCACGACGGGCCTGATCTCGGTGCCGTTTTGCAGGTAGACGGCGGCCGTACTCTCGACGAAGCCGGGATCCGGCTGATGGATCTCGCTGATGAAGAAGTTCCACAACTTGCGAGCCAGCCGACGGGCGGTCTCCGGGTGGAACGCCAGGGCGGTGATCAAGTCCACGCCGTCCTGCATGCCTGCAGACGCGCTGCGCTCCGGGATCGTCCGGCTTCCGTTGGAGATCGGGAACGAGAACGTCTTGGCGCTGGTTTCGTGGTCGTCGGCGTTGTACACGAACTCCTGATACGCGTTCACGTCCCCGTACTCGTCGCGGCGGTAGTCGTCGGACCCCCGCAGGTTCCAGCCCGTGAACACACGCGCTGCCGCGTAGACGTCCGGCTCGGTGTAGTGGCCGACGCCGACCGTGAACAGCTCCATGACCTCGCGGCCGAAGTTCTCCTGCGGCTTTGCTTTGGTGTTGCTCTGGCCATCGAGCCACACCACCATCGCAGGATCCTGGGCCACCTGAATCAGGAGGTTGCGATAGTTGCCGAGCGCGTACTGGCGGAAGAGCTCGATCTGTCCCTGCGGTCCGCGCAGCACACCTGGCTTGTGCGCGAGCATCTTGGCGGCCTGGACGGTGCCGGAGTCAACGGCAAGCTTGCTGTAGGCGGTGGCGAAGTGGTTGTGCCAGAACAGCGCCATCTTCTCCTGCAACGGGCGCCGCGTATGGATCATGCGGAACATCCAGCGCTGGCGCGCGTCGTCGATGTCGATGTCCGGCGCGAAGAGGTCCTTCGAAACGACCTGCGCATGGTCGGGCCGTCCGATGCGCGCATCGACGTCGTCGGGCCGGCCCGCGTAGTCGACGAGATACCCGACCGCAGTGGCAGTCGACATGTCGCGGAAGGTTTCGGCGTCCGCGGAACTGGCGCCGAATCCGGCGCGGCGAAGCAGGTGGTCGATTTCCGGGTTGAGTTGGGCCATTCGGGTCAGAGAGCGATCGTCACGACGCCGTCTGTGAAGGTGGTGGCGTACTGACGCAGTGACGCCCTGGCAGGGCCGGCCAGCACCTGACCGCTACGGTTGTAGCGCGACCCGTGGCACGGACACACGTAGGTGGCGCCGTCCGCGCCGGCGATGGTGCACCCTTCGTGGGTGCAGACCGCGTCGATTGCCGAGAACGTGCTCGCGCTCGTCCGCGCGATCAGGAACACGCCAGCCGTGGACTCGACGAGCGCTGCACCGCCCACGTCGGCCAGCGCGGACCCCGCGGCGGTGACCTGTACGACGGAGCCCGTGAACCGGCCGGCCAGGACGGCGAGCATTGAGGCCATGCCGCTGGGCGACGTCGGTGACGACGACTCGCCGCCGCAGGCGGAGAAGAGCGTGGCTAGTGTGGCGCCTGAGGCCACCTGACAGGCTCCTGCGCAGAACTGGCGTCGTGAGACGGGCGCGTTCGTGTCTGACATCAGGGTGATCCTCGTGAGGGCGGCGAGTGCTCCTCCGGGCGGGGTCGGCAAGATCGAGGCCACTCGAAAACGGGCCGGTTTTCGGCCGTCGGTGGTGTCAGGCGGTTCCTGCCGATCACCGACTGGGGCGTGGACAGGTGATTTCGTAAGCGCACCCGGCGCGCTGTCGTGAGCGTTCTGGGTGCGCAAGTTCCGATCGCCGAAAGATCGCGAACGCAAATCGAGTCCGCGGCTGGTCACGTGCATGCGTCG
Source organism: Vicinamibacterales bacterium (assembly GCA_050742335.1). Classification (GTDB taxonomy): domain Bacteria; phylum Acidobacteriota; class Vicinamibacteria; order Vicinamibacterales; family UBA2999; genus DATCJA01. Next base: position 5,524 of record JBOGIR010000624.1, read on the forward strand.
AGGCTCCGGTGCGCTTGGAGGGAACTCAGTCTCACGCCGTCGCAACGTGCCACGACGATCGGCGCCGTCCGGAAGGCGATGGCTCGTGCGACCGGCTACTGTGGCAGATGCACCGTCCACCACTCACGAGCGCGTGCATCAGTCCACGCCTGCTGCAGCGCGATCGCGTCGAGCCGCTGGAGGAGATCTCGGGCCGACGTCGGCCGGTGGTCGCGATCCTTGGCGAGGCAGGACAGCACCAGCGCCTCCAGGCCCTGTGGAATCGGGATCTCGGTTCTCGAGGACGGTGGCACCGGCGGCGTCTGCGCATGCGCCAGCAACAGCTTCATGGCCGTGTCGGCCGTGAACACGGGCTGACCTGTCAACAGCCAGTAGGCCACGCAACCGGTTGAGTAGATGTCGGCGCGAGTGTCCACATCCGCGCCGCCCAATGCCTGCTCCGGAGCGATGAACGCGGGCGTGCCGTGAATCACGTTGGGTATCGTGATGGCCGTCTGCGCCTCCGGCGACGTGTCGTGCGCGACCTTCGCGATTCCGAAGTCGAGAACTTTCACGAAGTCATGGTCCTCGCCATACCGGCACAGGAAGATGTTTGCGGGCTTGATGTCGCGATGCACGAGCCCGCACGACTCCGCCTCGGAGAGCGAATGGCACACCTGTCGAAGGATGTGGACGACGCGTTCGGCGGGTATCGGGCCGAAGCGCCTGATCAGCGTGTCGGTATCGACCCCGTCGAGCAGCTCCATCACGTAATAGAAGGAGCCGTCCTCAGCCACGCCGAAGTCGAACAGCGTCACGGTGTGGGGCGATCGGAGCTGTGCGATAACCTGCGCTTCCCGCTCGAATCGTCGTCGAATGTCGTCCGAGACGCCGGCCGTGTGCCCGGGCACTGACGAGCGGATCAGCTTGATCGCCGCTGGCCGCGCGAGGAGGCGGTGGCTCGCCTTCCAGACTTCGCCCATGCCCCCTTCACCCAATCGCTCCTCGAGCCGGTAGCTTCCCAGCTCGCGAGCACGCGTGACCTCGGTGCCCAAGGCGTAGACGACCCGAGCGCCGACATACGCCATGATCACCACCAGCAGATACGGGAAGCCGAACCCGAAGAAGACCATCAAGCCGTCCGGCTGCGAGACCGGCGGAAACACCGAGATCGAGACGAGCACCATTGCCGGGACCGAGGTGACCGACGTCAGCGCGGCGATCACGGCGTAGCGAGGCACGGTCGGCACGACCACGTTGAACAGCAGCATCCACACCGCGACCCAGGACAGGCCGATCCAGGGCAGACCGACATACGGTCCCAGCGGCTGGAGAAACTCTGCTGCCGCAATGCCGTAGCTGCTCACCACTTCGAACACCAGTGCGAGAATCGTTACCGCCGCAGGCCGCAGCCGGGCCATGCGGAGGGCCAGCGCCACCGACACCGCCACGGTGATCGAAATGACTCCCGGCGCCCAGTTCACCGCGTGCTCGAAGAGGATCCTCCGTTCGGCTGCAAAGAGCAGCCGTGGGAAGAACGCCGCCATGAAGAAGGTGAAGGCGTAGAGCCACGCGAGAATCTGCAGGCGACTGGCTGCGCGATTCAGCAGATCGGACGGCAACCCCGTTGTCGCGCGATCGACGATCGACGTGCCTCGGGGCTTCGGTACGAACAGGGTCTGCTCGTCAGTTGATGGGTGCATGGCCGGCCGCTGGACAAGAGTAGCAAGACGGAGCCAGAGAATGCACAAGGAGAACGAATCGGTATAGAGTGTCCACCGTGCGCGTATGAGTCTGCCGCGCCATCAAGCGTCGACAAGGAGCGAATATGTGCGATCAGGATCATTTTGAGAAGGATCTCGAGGAATACGAGGCGCGCGGATTAGTGACACGGCGGCAATTCGGCGTGCTCGTGGGAGCGGGCGTGGCGATGATGCTGCCGCAAGTCGCCAACGCGGTCACGGTCACCGAATCGGACGTGAACGTGATGACGCCGGACGGCACCGCCGACTGCTACTTCGTGCACCCGGTGAGCGGCACGGCTCCCGGCGTGCTCGTGTGGCCGGACATCTTCGGGCTGCGGCCCGCGTTCCGCCAGATGGGCAAACGGCTCGCCGAATCGGGTTATTCGGTGCTCGTGGTGAATCCGTTCTATCGCGTCAAGAAAGCCCCGACCGCCGACGCCGGCACCAAGACCCCCATCCCGCAGCTGTTGCCGCTCGCACAGGCGCTGACCGAGGCGACGCAGATGACCGATGCGAGGGCGTTCATCGGGTGGCTGGACCGGCAAGCGCCGGTGGCCAGGAACCGGAAGATCGGCACGCAGGGGTATTGCATGGGCGGCCCGATCGCGTTTCGCACCGCGGCCGCGGTGCCGGATCGCGTCGGCGCGGTCGCCTCATTTCATGGCGGCGGACTCGTGACCGATATGCCGAACAGTCCGCATCTGCAGACCGCGAAGACCAAGGCGCAGCTCCTCATCGCGATCGCCGCCAACGACGACATGCGGTCGCCCAGCGAGAAGAACGTGCTGAAGGAGACGTTCACCAAGGTGAACCTGCCCGCGGAAATCGAAGTGTACGCGGGCGCCGCGCACGGCTGGTGCCCTCCCGATTCGCAGGTCTACAATGAGCCACAGGCCGAGAAGGCGTGGAGCCGCCTGCTCGCGCTGTACGGGAAAGCTCTGGCCTGAACGTCGAGTCCGGTTGCGGATGTCAGGCTGGAAGCTCCGCTATGGCTTCCGGCCGTAGTTGTCCTTGGCCGCTGCCTCCATCAACCGCGCCGTCTCGGTGTTCTCACACGACGTTTCCATGACGTGTTCGAACGGCGCGCGCACCAGTTTCACCGTCGGCGCCGTCCACGGGCCGGTCAGCACTTTCGGATCCTCGGCGGTCACGTTGATCTCGAGCGTGTCGCCATCGAGCAGACGGTATCGCTCAATCATGTGCAACGCGTCGGAGTGAAACGACACGTCACCGTGGTGGTGGAACCAGTTTCTGTCGCTGAAGTTCGTCACGTCGACCACCAGCGTATCCCCGTCCCAGCGGCCCACGGCGTCGCCCCGGTTCGACGGGACGACATCGTCGCGATGCGGCCTGCCGTCCGTGGGAACAATACGGAAACCGTGATAGGTCTCGACGAGCTGAATCATGGCCTTCGGCGTCTGGACGATTTCGCCTACCAGACCGTTGCCCACGAGCGGCGTCGGGCCGAAGATGCTCGGAATGCACCAGAGCGCCGGATCGTCCTTGTGGCTCAGCGTCTTCGCCTTGTCCATGAATTCCGGTTTGTACAAGCTGCCGAACGACCGCGGCCCAATTCCGGTGCGCTCCCCCTCGCGATAGACCGCGCTGGACGTGGCGGGCGTGATGTCACGGCCGGGCCACCAGACACCCGTGAAATCCGGACGCCCATCCGGCATGCGTGGGATGGGTTTGACTGAGGAGGGCGCGCCCGCGCCGTTGCCGTTGCCAGACTGCGCGGCCGGCGAGACACCCCCGGACAGGACGAAGACACATGCGGTGACGAGCGCAGCCGTCAGCGCGGACGCGACGCAGGATTGCTTCATGTCCGACATCCTCCTACTGATCGCGATCGGGTTCGTTGCCCTTCGGCCCGATGATATAGGACCGGCCATCTGCGAGCACGATCTCTCGCGCCGCCCCTTCATGCTTGGTCATGTCTCGTGCGTGCACGCCGCGAATCGTGACCTGGGAGCCGACCTTGAAGACCTCGGGCTTGACGCCGCTGCGGATGAGCGCGGTCGGCGTCTGAGCCTCGAATCCCCAGCGCGTCACGGTGCCGGCCGCGTCGGTCACGTCCAACACGATCCGGGAGTGCGGGTTGGCCAGTCTCGCTTCGACGATCACGCCGCGCACCATCACTGGCTGGTCCGCATCGTACGCCGCCGCAAAGGAGTGATGTGCCCAGGCCGGCGGAGTCATCGCGGCCGCGCCGACGCTCGCCGCGACGAGAACCCCGAACACGCTGCGTGCCATCTTCACACCTCCGATGGAATCCTCTCTCACGCCGTCGCCACAATGTTGCGGCGGGGCATCCGCAAAGTCAACACGGGTGAGTCGCCAGCAGCCCCAAGGCCCAAGGCCCAAAGCCTAGCAGCCCGTGGTGAAAGTCTGAATTAGGGATCGACACGATCGATCCCGCGCCCTACACTGTCGCCCATGGCGATGGGCACCCGAGAGAGCGAACAGTCGTCGTTGTGGGTCGCGACCTCGGACCTGCCGACGTCGCCGGGGCATCCGTTCTACACGCGGCTGAATGCGCTGCTCGACGCGCACGACTTCGATCCATTCGTCGAACGCCTGTGCGCCGGGTTCTACGCGCCGGTCTTGGGACGACCGAGCCTCGAGCCAGGGCGCTATTTCCGGCTGCTGCTGGTCGGCTACTTCGAAGGCATCGATGCCGAACGTGGGATCGCATGGCGCGCGACTGACTCGCTGGCGATCCGCAGTTTTCTGCGGCTCCCGGTGGACGAGCGCCCGCCGGATCATTCGACGATTTCTCGGACGCGACGCTTGATCGATCTGGAAACGCACCGCGCCGTCTTCACGTGGGTGCAACAACGACTCGTCGAGGCGGGGTTGCTCACGGGACGGACGATTGCGATCGACGCCACCACGCTCGAGGCGAACGCGGCGATGCGGAGCATCGTGCGGCGTGACACCGGGGAGAGCTATCAGGCCTTTCTGAGCGGGCTCGCGAAGGCGTCGGGCATCGACACGCCGACGCGCGAGGACTTGGCGCGGCTCGATCGGAAGCGGAAGAAGAAGACCTCGAATAAAGATTGGACGAACCCGAACGATCCCGATGCGAAGGTCACCAAGATGAAAGATGGGCGCACGCATCTCGCCCACAAAGCCGAGCATGCCGTCGATCTGGAGACCGGCGCGATTGTCGCGGTGACGCTGCAAGGGGCGGATGCCGGCGACACGACCACCATCGTGGAGACGGCGACGGCCGCCGCGGATCACATCGAAGACGCGCAGGCCGACGTCGAGGAGCCGCAGGCGTTGGAAGAGATCATTGCGGACAAGGGCTACCACAGCAATCAGACGATGGTGGACCTCGAGGCTGTCGGCATACGGTCCTACATCGCGGAGCCGGACCGCGGGCGACGCGACTGGTCGGAGGAGCCGGAGGCGCAGGCGCCGGTGTATCGCAATCGTCGTCGGATCCGCGGACCACGCGGCCGGCGCTTGATGCGTCGACGCGGCGAGACGATCGAACGCTCCTTCGCGCATGTCTATGACACGGGCGGGATGCGCCGCACCCATCTGCGCGGTCACCCAAACATCTTGAAGCGGCTTCTGATTCATGCCGGTGGCTTCAATCTTGGGCTCGTCATGCGTCAGGTCTTCGGCGTCGGCACGCCGCGCGGCCTGCAGGGCCGACTCGCAGCAGCAATGGCCGTCGTGGTGGCGCTGTGGACGCTTGTCGAAGACCTGATCACCATCAGCGCGCAACCGGTCGACACTCGGCACGCATTCACGCCGAGTC
>JBOGIR010000625.1:0-3188 GCA_050742335.1 Vicinamibacterales bacterium
CACCTATCCAGTCGATCAGCTTGTCGAACTCCTTGCGCAGCACGCCACCTTCGCCCTGCAGCATCGAGATCGTCAGGTCGCCGAGCATCCGCGCGTCAGTGGAGATGGCGCGGCTCGCACAGGCGCCAATCACCCGCGGTGAGTCCCACAACCGATCCAGCAGTCGCGGCGTGTGGCGAAACAGCGGGACGTGCTGCTGCAGGTACACGCTGATCCCGCCAAAGAGCACACGGTTGCGGCTGACGTTCGGCTCGTCCGGCCGCGTCGGCGTGTACACCGGTACGAGGGTGACGTCGTGGCCACGCGCCAGCAGCTCACGCGCCAGCGCGTTGTCGCGCGTGCAGCTGCCACAGTACATCCCTGCAGCGCCGGCTGTGATCTGGAGGATTCTCATCTCGAGTCACACAGCAGCAGGCAGTAGGCAGTAGGCAGTAGGCAGTAGAGCCACAGGGCACAAGTGACAAGGCACGAAGGGGACGAAGGCCGACCTGCGCCACGTCCGAAGCAAACCGTGCTCTGCAGCGTCAGTTCCCGGTTTGCGAAGCGACATGGCCAGGTCGGCAACATGGTCATGAAACCGAGTCTTGTGACTTGTGCATCGTTCACGTCAGGGGCGCGGTCTGGAACGCGCGCGCGCGAAACAGGAATTCGACGATGTTGCCTTCGTGCGGCTGCAGCCAGTTCAATTGTGTCGTCGGCACGGAGCCGAGATTCAGGCGGTCGATATGCACGGCGTCGAGCAGCTGGCGCCGGAACCCTTCATTGCAGGTGATGGCCGAGCACACCAGCGTCGGCCCAATGGCGTCGAGCATCTGCGCCTGCGGACATTCGACCACGGTGACGAACGGGAACATGTACTCCTGTTTGGCCACTGCGGCATCGGGGCGCTCCGCGTGCAGCACGGTGGGGAGCAGATAGTCCGCGCTCCCCTCTTTGACGAGGCGCCCCCCCTCCCGGTACTTCGCCGTCACATCGATGACGCCAGGCGCCTGCAGATCGGTGTCGATCGCACGCGAGATGGCCTCGGCGGCGCCCGGCACGGTAAAGGCCGCCAGGCTGGCGTCCGGGTGATCGGGCGGGAGCGGCCGCACGCCGGCCAACCTGCGCGCCAGCGCATCGGCGATCTCGCGGGTGTGGCGGCTCGCCCAGATGCCCGAGCAATTGATGCAGCTCCTCCCGCTGTTCACGAAGACGCTGTCGGCCATGACGTCCAGGTAGCGCTCCCAGTGATCGACCTGGTCGTCGCCGAGCAGGATCTTGGAGAATCCCGGGCCGTGCGCCTGCACGCGCGGACTGCCGCGGTAGCGCTCGATGGTGGCGCTGCCACCGAACACGAGGCTGCGGCCGCAGTGCTCGAGCACCGCCGCCCCGACATCGGCCTGGCCGGGATAGATCGCGATCGCCTCCCGCGGAATGCCGGCCTCGACGAACGCGGCGGCCATGCGGTAGGGCGTCCACGGCTCCTGGGGACCAGGCTTGAGCACGAGCCCGATTTGCAGCGGGATGATCGGCAACCAGAGCGTGTGCACGCCGGGGGAATTCGACGGCAGCACCAGCCCGAGCACAGGGCTCTGGGCCTGGTAACTGATCGGGACCTGCCGCTCCTCGCCGTGGCCCGACGTGAGCACGTCGAAGGCGAGTCCGCGCGTCAGCGACGTCAGGATGTTCCGCATGTCGCCCAGTACGACGGCGTTCTTCTTCATGTTGGCGCGACACATCCGCTCGGGCAGGCCGGTCGTGGCCGATTGTGCGTGTACGAACGCCTCGGCGCTCTGCGTCCCGTCGCCCATCGGCAGCGCGGCGTGCATGTAGAGATCGCCCGCCTTGCCGATGCGCGCGATCAGGTCGTCGATCGGGATGGCGCGAAGCGCCTCGCGCGCGCGGGCGGCCTTGCGCATGTCGCGCTGGATGAGGCCGCCGTTCGCGCGGCTTACACGGGCAATCGGCTCGCCGGTGGCAAAGTGCACCACCTCGTCCACGTCCATGCTCGTGTAGGGCTCGCCCCACCGGATAATCGGAAGACTCAGCATAGGCTCTGGACTCTAGGCTCTAGGCCCTAGCTAGGCTCAAAGCGTCGGGCCTCCTAAAGCCCAAAGCCTAAAGCCTAAAGCCTTCTCAATACACTCCCACCGTCGTTGCCTCGCCGAAGCCGCGGTACGGGCGCACGCCGCTCACACCGTCCCACGGATAGCGTTCGTGAGGCGGCTCGCGCTCCCCCTCGTCGCGCTCGAGAAAGCCGGGCATGAAAAACTCCTTCGTGAGCGACGTCAGCCGTATGCGGCCCGCCTCGCCGTATTCGACGATCCGGCCGGGATCATCGAAGTCGACGACCTCGATGACCGCGCGCGGCTGCGGTGCGTGATACGTGATCTTGTAGTTGTTGTGCGGGCCCGTCGGCGCGCTCGCCGCCAGTCCCATCAGCGTGTTGCCGTAGGTCGGCGTCATGTATGCGCCGTCGAGCAGCTCCTCGTGGGCAAAGCGGTTCCACTGCGGCGTGAATTCCGTACCGCCGGAGAAGATCCCGGTGATCCCAGCCTTGTGAATCGTCGTGCCCATCGATTCGAGCCGGAGGGCGAGCGCCTCCAGCAGTTTCGGTGTCGTGAACAGGCACCTGATGTCGTGGTTCGCGGACAGCACCGTGACTGCCTGGTCGATCACGTGATCCTTGTACGCCTGGAGATGCTCGCTCCAGCCCTTCTTGATCAACTTGATCACCCATCGCGGGTCGAGATCGACGCAGAAACAGATCCCGCCGCGGTGCTGCGCAAGATGTTCCACCGCCAGACGCAGACGCCTGGGGCCGGACGGGCCGAGCATCAGCCAGTTCGATCCTTTCGGGAAGTATTCATCGGGCAGCGTCACACTGAACAGCTCGTAATCGATGCGAAAGTCGTCGCAGTTGATGCGCGTCTTCGGAATGCCGGTCGTCCCGCCTGTTTCGAAGACGAACACCGGCCTGCCGGCCAGGCCGCGCGGCACCCACCGCTGGACCGGTCCGCCGCGGAGCCACTCGTCTTCGAACGGGCCGAACCGCCGAAGGTCGCTGAAACTCCGAATCTCGCGCCGTGGATCCCACCCGAGCGTCTTCGCACGCTCCAGCCAGAACGGGCACCCGGTTGCGGGATCGAAATGCCAGTCGACGACTTCCCGCACCCAGGCGTCGAGCGCGGTGCGGGCCTGTACACATT
>JBOGIR010000626.1:0-28095 GCA_050742335.1 Vicinamibacterales bacterium
GCGCGCCTGGACCGTGCGCGCTGATCGCGCGAGACGGAAGATCATCTGGCGTTTCACCACCGCCAAGGCTCGGCGTGTCTTCCGCTACAAACGGCGGAGCACTATGTCGCGGTCGAGGCACTAGTCCGGAGATCGCCGGCGATCACTTGTGTTGTCGCTCGGAGGAAGGGCCCGACCCGGCCAAACCGACGAGACTTCCGAGATCAGAATCCCGGCATCAGGTTGAACGCCCAGACCCAGCCGCGGCCGGCCCGCTGGAACGGATAGGCGAAATCGGTCTGCACGACGGCAAACCCGAACAGGTTCAGACGCAGCGACACGCCAGTACTCGAGATCGGCTTGCGCTCGCCGCCGAAGAGCGACGGGCGCTGCGAATCGGTCCACGCGACGCCGCCGTCGGCGAACAACGCCATCTCGATCGGCACCGGCCCGTACATCCCGGTCCGCACGCCGAAGGGGCGCAGCAGCGGGAAGCGCAACTCGAGGTTCCCAACCAGCAGACGCGATCCGAGCATCCGGTCGTAGACCTCACACGTCCCTCCCGTCGGGCCGGCGGAGCATTCGTTCCCGCGGAAGGAGCCCACCCCATAGCCTCGGATGAACTCGGGATATCCGAGGTACAGCGGATACAGCGAGGTGCTTTCGCTGTCGTGGCCGTAGCGGCCGTAATGGATCACGCGGGTGGCGAGCGTGTAGAACGGCGCGGGCATGAAATAGCGCCGGTAGTCGGCGATCGCCGTCGCGAAGTCGAGGGAACCGAACGCGGGTGTCACCTCGAGACGCGACCGTTGGCCCGACACCGGGCTCGTCGCGCCGAACACGGACGTGTCATACACGAATGCGGCAGTGGCCGTCGCCATCTGCAGCGCGTTCCCAAGGGATGTCCGTTCGGTGTTCTGCCCCAGGAACTGTCCTCCTCGCGAATACTGGATGGTGCGTATCTGCTGGTCGAACGAGATCTGCTGGAAGCCAGTACCCAGCTCCACTCGGCGTGCCGTGCTCAGCGGATACGAGACGCGGCCGTCGGCGCCGCGAAACGTCTGACGAAAGATCACCTCCTGCTCCGCGAATCCAGAAGGCGTCGAGCGGGCGGTGGTATAGCCCGTGAGGTACGGAATCTGGCCGGCGCTGAGCCCCCAGTTCCACCGCCTGGTCAGGTTCGTATAGGCGACGAGGCCACCGGTGTTGCGGTACATGTCGCTGAAGCCGCCGTACGTGTTCGCATCGACGGCTGCGTACAGGTTGTGGTTGCCGAGCATGTCGCTGAACGACATCGCAATCCCGCCCCCGAACATCCCGCCGAATGGCCCGTAGCCCGCGGAGACATACGGTTGCGACACCGCATTGAGCCCGAGCCGTGCGTGGTACGGCGCCGGCTCGGCGACCTCAGCCGGCAGGCCCGTGGTGGCATCGGCGAGCGCCGGCCCGACCATCTCGCTCGCTCGCGTTGTCGGCGGCAGCATGGCGGCGGCGGGGATGTCTTCTGAGACGGTCGATTCGACTGCCACGCCGCTCAACGCGTCGCGCCCCTCGATGAAATAGATCCCGATGCGTCCTTCCTCGTAGCCGGTGAAGGCCACGCGGTTGGCGTCCACGGCGGCGGAAAGCGCCGGGCTGATCGCCGTGATGCCGCTCGCTCCAGCGTCCAGACGGGTGAGCCGGCGCATCCGCCTGGAATCCACGTCGATGGAGTACACGTCGGTGACGCCCGTGGCATCGGACAGGAAGTACAGAGAGCGGCCGCCAGGCGCCCATTGCGGGTTGATGCTCTTGCCGCGCCCGAACGTCGGCAGCAGCTCGATTCGTCCGGACGAGACTTCAAGCACGGCGAGACCCAGTTGTCCCGCGTGCAGCGTGTTCAGGTCGGTGAACGCACGGTCGGTGACGAACGCCAGTTGCGCCGAGTCGCCAGACCACGCCGGCTGCAGGTCGGCGAACGCATCGGCGGTGAGCTGGCGACGCGTGTTCATCGTCAGGTCGTAGACGAACAGATCGGAGCGGCCGCCGGTCGATGCCGAGAACGCAATCCACCGCGCATCCGGCGACCACGTCGGGTTGAGAATCTCGCCGAGATCGGGAAACGGGATCTCGCGCATGCGCCGACCGGTATCGGTGTCGACGATGGCCAGCACCGGATGTCCGTCCCGAATCGCCCCGAAGACAAACTGATGGCCACCGGGGTGCCACGCGCCAGCGGATGCCAGGAACTGGATGCTGTTGAAATGCGGATCGATCGCCGTGTTGGTCAGACGCCGAACGACGCGTCCCGTTTCCACCTCCGCCAGGTACATGTCGATGGAGAGCATGTCCCGCTCGGAGAGGTAGACGACGTGCCGGCCGTCCGGACTGAGCGAAGGGGCGATCGCCAAGTTTTCCCGCTTTGAGTCGCGGGCAAGTGGACGGCCCGTCTTGCTTGCGCGGGTCCCAGCCTGGAGCGCTGGCGCGTACAGTGCCGAAATTGCTTCATGCCACGCGGTCGACAGTTCCTCCTGCTTGACGCCGAGCACGCGTTCGATCGCGGTGGGCGGTCCCAACCGGATGGCCTCGTCGAGCACTTGCCTGACGATGCCGTCGCCCCAGCGTCCGGCCACGTACGCCCAGAATGCCTGGCCCCAGCGATACGGGAAGTGATCGGGGCTGTCGAGCTGACGGATCGATGGGAGCTTGTCCTTCTCCCGCGCCGCGTCGCGAATCCACATGGCCGTGTGCGGATCGACATGACCGATGGACAGATACTCGGCCATGCCCTCGACGAACCACAGTGGAAGACTCTCGAGGCCGCTGCGGGTTTCTCCGGCCTCCCGGCTCTCACTCGCGATGTCGTACTGAAACGCGTGCACCAGTTCGTGCCCCAGCACGTGGTCCGTTTCTGCGAGCGTCCCGAAGACCGGCATCACGATGCGCCGCCGTAGTCCTTCCGTCACGCCACCCGTGCCTTCCCCGATGCCGGACACGACGTTGGTCTGGCGGAAGTCCGGACCGGATGCGTAGAGAATGAGCGGCTGCGGACCCGAGAGGTCGTGCTTCAGGATCTGCGACAGGCGTGCGTACCAGCGCTCCGCCATCCGCGCGGTCTCTTCGGCGGCGTCGCGCGCCTCGGGGTAGAAGTGCACCTGGAAATGCTCGGTCGTGAGCACCGCGAACTCGAACTGTTTGTGCTGGACCTGGTTGCGGCCGAAGTATTGGGCCGACGCTGGTGGTGCCGCCGTCAGCGCGATTGCGTAGACGAGGACCGCCGACATGGACACACGTGAAGGCTGGAGCACGTTCTCACTCCTTGCTGCGAATCGCTGGCGCAAGCGGGGAAGCGATTCTCGTGCCAATCCGTGTTGGTGGGCTGCGCGGCGTTGGACGCCGAAGTCCACGCCACAGGACGGTCGATGAACTTCGTCTCGGACAGCCTGCCCAACCCGAAGCCCAACATTTCACGATTCCATCCCGCCGCTATTGGAGGCCCTCTGTTCGTTCCAACGTTGCTGCGGTCACCGGGAAATCAGTGCAGAATGTATCGCGACGTATCGATCATCTGCGGAGGATGTATGCGCGGTGTCATGCTGTTCGTAGCGGGACTCGTCGTGGCACTGACGGTGGCCGTGGCGACGGGATGGCTGGCAAGGTCATAATCGGCGCCTCCGCGGCGTGGCTCTGGCTGTGCGCCGCCGCGCTTGCCCATCACTCCGTGGCGGTGAACTTCGACAACTCCAGGACGATGAACCTCACGGGGCGGCTCAAGGAGGTGGACATTCGCAACCCGCACTCGCGGATCACGCTCGAAGTGACACAGCCGGACGGCACCGTGAAGGAGTGGCTGATCGAGTGGTCCGACAGGAACGCGCTGGTCCGACGAAAAGTATCGTTTCAGCTGCTTCACGTCGGCGACATGGTCACGATTACTGCAAGTCCCAGCCGGACGCTGGACAATCTCGCCTATTTCCGCACGGCCGTGCTGCCTGACAAGTCGATCCTGCGGGACTGCGGCTTTGGCGCGTTCCGCGAGGCGATCGCGAACGGCGAAACGGTCGATTGCCAACCGGAGCGTGCAAAGTGAGCGACACGAGCACCCGGGTGGTCGCCGCCGTGATCGCCTGTGTGGCCGTGGGCGCGGCGGCCGCGATGTCCGCGCAGTCGAGACGGGCAGCACTGGACGGGGTCTGGATTCTCGCGGGAAACCCCACGATCGAATTGATGCTGACGCCTGTCGGCGAAGCCGCGCGCGCCCGTTACGACTATTTGAAGGATGACCCCGCGATGCGATGCATTCCCGCCAGCTTCACGCGGGTGATGCACACGCCGTCACCCCCGATTGAAATGCGCCAGCAGGGCGACGAGGTGGAGATCAATTACGAGTTCATGGATGTGCATCGGCGAGTGCCGATCAAGCCGGGGCTGGCAGCCAAGGACGCACCCTACACGGTAAAAGCGCACCCGCACCTCGGACGCTCGGTGGGACGCTATAACGGCGACGTGCTCGTCATTGACACAGTGGACCAGGGTGCCGGCATCCTCGACACGCTCGGTGCGCCCGGCCTCGTCCAGTCTGATCAGATGCGCACGGAAGAGCGCTTCATTCCGAACGGCAACGGCAACCGTATGACGGTCGTCGTCACTCATCACGACGCGGTCTACTACGCCAAACCGCTCATCGTGACCTTCAGCTATCAACGGCTTCCCGGCGGCGAAATCCTTCCATGGGATTGCACACCCGAGAAGGCGAGCTATGACGCGTTCCCGACAAAATCAGACAACCAGCGCTGAGGACCGCGATCTCAGACGCCGGTGTGCGCGCCCACCGGGCAGGTGCCGGTAGGCGACCGCGACTCGTGCGCTCAAGCGGTCGGGGGAGGATAATTCCGGTTGACTGCGCGATGGGAGGGGGACAAGATTCGGCGAGGGTTCAACTTCGTCTTTCTGCGCGCTTGCGCTGGCGTGAGGCCCCGTGTCCAGAATTCGCAAGATTGCCGCCTGTTCCGCCCTCCTGATTCTCCTGACTACAGGTTGCGCCACAGCGCCTGAGGAACCCGCGGTCCCTGAGTCCCTCGAGGAGCTGGCCCGCCAGTCGCTCGCCCAGATACAAGGCACTCTCGCCGTACCCGGCCTGAAGGAACCCGTGGAGGTTCTTCGCGACGAGTGGGGAATCCCGCATATCTACGCCAGAAACACCAATGACCTCTTCGTTGCTCAGGGCTATGTGACGGCTCAGGACCGGCTGTGGCAGATGGAGATGTGGCGCCGCTGGCACGAAGGACGCCTCGCCGAGATCTTCGGGCCCCAGGCGTTCGACTACGACGTGCGAACCCGACTCATGATGTTTCGGGGACCGTGGGACGCCTCCGAGTGGACGAGCTACCATCCGGAGGGCGAGCAGATCTTCACCGCCTTCGCCAACGGGGTGAACGCCTTCATCGAGCAGAACGCCGACAACCTGCCGGTCGAGTTCGCGCTCACCGGAATTCGCCCGGATCCTTGGACCGCCCGCACTGTCGTCCTCCGCTGGGCCCAAATCGCGCTTTCGAGCGTTCGTGGTCACGCGATCAACGAGCTTCAGCTTGCGATGGACGTCGCGCGCTTCGGGGCGCAGAACGCGAACCGACGGGCCATGACGGACCCGATGGAGCCCCTGCAGGTGCCGGCCGGGCTCGATGTCAAGCTCATCACCCAGGAAGTCCTGAACGCTGCGCGCGCCGGCGACGGCGACCCGTTCACAGGAGACCTGCCCGCTCTCGAGGTCATCGAGCCCTACAAAGCTCTGATGCCCGAGGTTCGGACGGCGCGGGTTTCGAGCCCCTGGGATCCAGCCGATGCCGGAAGTAACAACTGGGTCATGAGCGGATCGCTCACGCCGAGCGGCATCCCGATTCTGGCGAACGACCCGCACCGCCGGATCGAAATGCCGGCGCTCCGTTACTTCACGCACCTGGTCGCACCCGGGTGGAACGTGCTGGGGGGTAGCGAGCCGCCCTTCGTGGGCATCAATGCCGGGCACAACGAGCGCATGGCCTGGGGATTCACGTTCGCCGGAACGGACATGGTGGACCTCTATGTTGAGGAGCTCAACCCGGACAATCCGAACATGGTCCGTTGGCAGGACGGCTGGGAGCCTCTACGGGTCGTCCGCGAGCAGATCCGGGTTAAGGGGGAGGCGCCTCGCAACGTCGAGCTCAAATTCAGCCGGCACGGCCCCGTTTTCTACGAGGACATCGCCAACCGGCGCGCCTACGCTGCACGTTCCGCTGTCCAGGAACCGGGAACGGCCGCCTATCTCGGAAGCTTCAAGCTCGCTCAGGCGCTGGGCTGCAAGGACTTCTTCGATCGCGCGATGTACTGGAAAGTCCCGACGCACAACCTGATTTGTGGAGACGTCGACGGAAACATCGCTCTGCAGGTGTCCGGGCTCACACCCGATCGCGACGGCTGGAACGGCCGGCTTCCGGTCCCCGGCATTGGAAAGTACGAGTGGAAGGGCTTCCGGAGCGATCTGCCCCGCGAGATGAACCCTGCCCGGGGCTACATTGCAACCGCGAACGACAACACGCATCCCCCGGGATACGAGGGCCGGCCGGTCTTCTATCACTCGAAGGAAGGCGTTGCGACGTCTCGGATCACGCGGCTCCATCAGATCCTTGGCTCGGGCACGATCCTGTCGGTCGAGGACCATCAACGGATCCAGCACGATGCATATTCCCTCACGGCTGAGCGCGACCTTCGCCTATTCAAGGGGTGGACGGCCCACGACCCGGAGGCCGAGCGAGCTCGGGCGATGATCGCAGTGTGGGACGGCATTCTCACGAGAGAAACCACGGCGGGTGCGATTTTCGTCCGTTGGGTCGGCGCCGTCGACAACGCGGTGCGGACCGCAAAACCAACCGAACAGCGGTCGCTCATCGAGGCCGGTCTCGCGAAAGCGCTGGAAGGGTTAAGAGGTGACTTCGGGACGGACTGGGGGGCGTGGCGGTACGGCCGGATCGCTCAGACTCCGCTCCCACACATGTTCGTGCCGGCGTTCGATCTGCCGCCGGTGGAGCGGCCAGGGGCCTTCGGCACCGTCAACGCGAACGGCGCGAACTTCCGCCGGATCGTGGACCTTTCCAATCTCGATAACTCGGTTTGGACAAACGCACCGGGCCAGTCGGGTCAGCCCGGGAGTCCCTTCTACGACAACCTCCGCGAGAACCTGGGGAACGGAGAGTATCTTCCCCTGCTCTTCACCCGTGGTGCCATTGAGAAACGGGTCATGCATCGCTTGAACCTGCGACCCGGGACGTAAGACGTTCGCCCGCCAGACCGGCTCCGAGCCTCAAATCGCCAGGTAGCCTTTCCTGACGCGCTTCAGTGCCGTCGCGCTCCGGTTAGCCAGCTTTCTTCCGCCGACGCCGCCGCGCTCAGGCACACGGTGTTCAGCCGGTAGTAGAGCACCTCGCTGAACGCGCCAGCCTGGACGCGCGGCCATAGCGCCTGCACGGCCGTGCTTACGACCCGAACCTGTCCGGCGGCCTGCTCCAACCAGCGAAGCACCGCGTGCTGATCGGAAGAGGCCAGTTCGTCGACGTCGTGAAGAATGAGTGTCGCCGCGCGGCCGGGGGGCGGAAGCTCGAGGGGCTGGCCGGGACGCCACGTCAGGATCGGTTCGCTCAGGCCCAGTTCCAGCATGTCCAGGACGATCCGAGTCGCACCGGGCGACCCGAGCAGGAGCAGATTGGTACGCTGCCAGCCCGCAATCTGCAAGTCCCTGTGTGCGTCGCGCGTGAAGCGCCAGTCGACGACATTCGATCGGGCCGCCATGAAGACGTGTCTCCTCTTGGGTCCGACAGACCGTTGAAGAATCGATGCGACTGTATGCGCCGGGGGGCCGGCGTGCTATCGGGAAGAAGGGAGGAGGGACTAGGGAAGATCCCTAATCCTTACCGGGTATATGACCCCTCGACTTCGCTCGGGTGTCCTGAGCGGTCGTCGAAGGACGGGGGCAGGGCCCGTGACTGGTTTACGGTTTGTTGAGCCAGCCCTGCAGCACCGCGTACTTCACGATGTCGATTCGTCCGCTCAGACCCAGCTTGCGCATGGCGTTCGCCTTGTGCGCTTCGACGGTCTTGACGCTCAGGGAGAGCTGAGCGGCGATCTCCTTGTTGCTGTAGCCGGATGCGATCCGCCGCAGCACGTCCGACTCGCGCTCGCTCAGTGTGGCCGCGGGCCTGTGCGCCCTGTTCGCGCGCCCGAGGGCACGCGCCGTCACGCGTGCCGTGAGCGCGGAGTCGAGGTACTGCCCGCCAGCGGCCGCGGCGCGAATCGCCTGGAGCAGTTCGGTTGGCGCGCTCTGCTTCAACACATACCCCGACACCCCGGCCCGCAGCAGCTCCTGCACATAGGCATCATCGCCATGCCTGGTCAGCGCGACGACGGCGACGCCGGGTTGCTGCTGCTTGAGGGCGCGCGTCGCCTCCAGTCCGTTCATGCCCGGCATCGAAATGTCCATGACGACGACGTCCGGTTTCTGCGCGATGGCGTGCTGCACGGCGGCGTGGCCGTCGCTCGCTTCCGAGACGACCTTCATGTCGGCCTGGTTGTCGATGAGCAGCCTGAGCCCATGACGCATGGTCACGTGATCGTCGGCCAGCAGGATGCGAAGCGGGGCCGTGCGTTCAGACATGTGTGGCGGCGCCGGCCCCCGTTCCGGCATCCATTCGCACGAAGACGGTGGTGCCCTTTCCTGCAGACGACTCGATCTCGACCGTCGCGCCCACGAGTCCGGCGCGTTCCTGCATACCGACCAGACCGAACCCCTGTCCCGTCGCTCCGCCCGCGGCAGGGTCAAATCCAACGCCGTCATCCTCGATGATCAGCAGCACCTGATCGGCGCGCCGCTCGAGGATGACGTCGACATTGGCCGCCCTCGCGTGCTTCGCCACGTTCGTAAGGGCTTCCTGGGCGATCCGATAGAGCGCCGTTTCGGCGTCGGAAGGGAGTCGATCGTCCAGGAGCCCGGACGAGTGCAGCGTGGCCGAGATGCCGACACGGCTCGACCAGTCCTGCACGTAATTGGCGAGCGCCGCGCGCAGGCCCAGGTCGTCGAGCGCGGTCGGACGAAGCTCCCAGACGAGGTGATCGACGTCGCGGTCGATCTGTTGTGCAACGGCTTCGATGGATTCGACGTACGCGCGCCAGTCGTCATGGTCACCGCACGCGTCTTTGAGCATCCGAATCCGGTGGGCGAGCGCCGTCAACTGCTCGCCGAACTGGTCGTGCATCTCGCGCGCGATTCGTCGCCGCTCGTCTTCCTGGGCGAGCACCAGTCGTGTCAGGAGCTCGGTGCGGGCCCGTTCGGCCTCGGCCTGCTTCCGCGCGGTGAGATCGAAGTGTGTCCCGACGATCCGGACGACTGGTCCACCCGGCTCGCGGCGCACCGGGTAACCGCGCGAGAGCACAGGCACATAGTGCCCATCTTTGTGACGCAGGCGGAACTCTCCTTCGTAGGTCAGCGAGCCCCCTTTCACGCTTTCGTTCACCCGATACGCGCGCTCCAGGTCGTCGGGATGGAGCAGGCGCTCCCACGCGCTGACGTGTGGCTCGATTTCATCGTCCGCGTACCCGAGCATCTCCTTCCAGCGCCATGAATACACGACCGCGCCCGTGTCGAGGTTCCAATCCCAGACGCCCTCCTGTGCCCCGGCAAACGCCAGCTTGAGCCGCTCCTCGTTCTCGCGCAGTGTCGTCTCGGCGCGCTTCCGTTCGGTCAGGTCGAGGTGGGTGCCGACGATGCGGACCACCGGTCCGCCGGGCTCGCGACGCACGGGAAAGCCGCGCGAGAGGACGTAGACGTAATGCCCGTCCTTGTGACGGAGGCGGAACTCCGCCTCGTAGGTGGCCCGTTCGCCCCGCGCGACGCTCTCGTGCGCCTGGTCGGCGCGCGGCCTGTCGTCGGGATGCACCAGACGTTCCCAGGCGCTCACATGCGGCTCGATCTCCTCGCCGGCATAACCGAGCATGTGCTTCCATCGCGCCGAGTACACCACCGCATTCGTCTCCAAGTTCCAGTCCCAGACACCTTCCTGGCTGCCGGCCACCGCCAGCGCGAGCCGTTCTTCGCTCTCGCGCACGGCCCGCTCGGCGTGCTTTCTCTCGGTGATGTCTCGCACGATCACCTGGACCGCCCGATCCCCACCGGGCGGCACCTGTGCGCCGGTCATGGACATATCGCGGATCCGTCCATCGGGCCGGACGATCCGGGCGTCGAGCGGCAGCGCCGCTCCGCCGGACTGCCAGCGCGACAGGTGTTCGCGAACGCTTGCGTGACTATCCGCGTCCAGACGATCGAACAGCGACTGCCCCAGCAGTTGCTCAGGCCCGCCGGCCCCGAACAGATCGACCGCCGCCGGGTTCACAAAGGCGATCCGCTCATCCTCGACGACGAGGATTCCGTCCGGCGACGATTCCACCAGATGACGATAGCGATCCATGGGTATGAGCGAGTCTAGCTCCGAAATTCGCGAGCGTGTCAGTAGACGAAGTGCCTGTGAGGAGACGAACAGGCGGGGAAGCCGGATCCGCGCCGACTTCGCCGGCGCGGATCGGTTCGGGCCGTGCGGTCAGGCTATACCAAGGCTAATCCCACTCGAGCTCGACGCCATGGCCTCGCGCCTTGTCGCCGTGCATGGGCGTCACGAAGCCGAGAAGGCAGCCGTTGGTCCCGTCCCGGAGGATATGGCACCGCGCCTTGATGCGGTCGCCCACCTTGACGTCTTCGCGCTTGACGCCGTTCTGCAGGATGGCGTTGGGGCCCGCGGCTTCCAGCGCCCACAGCGTCGCCTCCCCCTTCTCGTCCTTGACCTCGATGTAGACCCACGAGTGCGGGGTGATCAGGTGCACTTCCTTGACCGTCCCCTCGAGCGTCGACCACTTTGTGACCTCGTAGGCGTTGTGGGAATGGTGTGCCGACGCCGGCAAGGCAAAGGCCACCGCCGCACACATGACCGCAAGGCTCAGGAATCTGGACCGCATACTCACCCTCCTACGATGACAACAACCCGTCGGAATGACCAGTTTGCACGATGCACCGCGTTCGACTCAACTGCTGGCGTGAGCAGTCCTACTGGCCGGGGCCGCCCTGCCGGCCTGGACCGCCCTGTCGGCCCTGACCGGTACGGGCAGGCGGCGGATATCCGTTCGAGTAGAGCCGCGTGCCCTCCCATTCGTAGCGCACCGGCCTGAACTGGCTGTCGAGGAATCGCACGGAAATCTGAAACAGCCCCGGCGCCGGAGCGCCTCGCGGCACGGTGGCCTCCAGGATATAGAGACGGTCTTCATGCATATGGACCACGCCGAAGGTACGCGATCCATCGGCGTTGGTCAGATGGATCTCATGGCCTTCCACCCGGTCGGAGTTGAAGTGCGCGTAGTGCGTGAGCTTCACGCCCTCCCGTTTCATGAAATTCCAGGAGCCATACACGAGTGCGCCTCGCATCTCCTCCGGGCCGTCGTCCTGGCATTCGTCGCCATCGCCCCCCGCGGCGACGCACTTCTTGTTGCGCTCCAGGTGGAGCTTGATGGCGTCTCTGTAATCGACCACCGTCACGGAAAAGCGGTACTGGCCGCTCTCATAGCTGTGGACGCGTGCCGGCAGCGTAATGCGATATTCCGTGGGATAGGTGATCTCCTGCACCTTCGGTGTGCCAGGGAAACTGATGCTGAAGAAGTCCTGCTTGCTCACATATTCGGTCCAGGTCATGCCCTGCGCGAAGACCGGCCCCGATACGAACAGGATGAGCGCCGCCGACAGCAGTGGAACAACGCGCATGATGAGTCCTCCCAAGCTCCGTACCTGGTCGCGGACCGCCGTGTGGCGATCCACCACGAGGCGAATGATACACCGGTAGGCAGTAGGCGGTATGGCAGTAGGCAGTAGGCGGTAGGCAGCTCGCGGGCACGTGGCCCGAACCACCTCGCGCCCAGACGGCTCCAGCCGCCAGATGTAGGGATGGACGGGCGTGGCGTGCCGGTACCGTCCATCGCGCTGGCCGGCGGCAGCCGTACCTCCGCTGCTTGCTCCCGCCGACATCGCGCAGAAAAACGCGTTCTCCGCCACGCGGCTCGCGACCCGCGCTGGGTCCCCAACCCAGCGCGGCCCTCACGCTGCGGACGCGTTTTACGTGCCGGGTGTCGCGCGAGTCGGAGGTCGCGGCGCAGCAGAGGTACGGCCGCCGCCAGCGAGGCGTCACGGGGCCGGCTACCAACTACCGGCTACCGGCTACCGGCTACCAGCTACCAGCTAGAACAGGTACCGCGCGCCCAGTTGCAGCTGGCGTGGGTATCCAATCGCCGGGATGAAGCCGCCGGAGGGCTGCCGGAACAGCACGCTCCGGCCGTTGCCGGTATAACTCCCGCCGAAGTTGGCGTTGTCGAACACGTTGAAGACCTCGGCAAACACGGCGATCCGCCGGTCGCCGCCGAGCGAGATGAACAGGCTCGATCGTACGAGCAAGGCGCGGAGGCTGGCAAGGATTTCGTTCAGCTCAAGAATGGTCCTTTCGACCTGAATGTCATTTACGCACCGGACGGCATCGAGCATTTCGCCGCTGCCTGGGACCGGCATGTCGACGTCCAGGGGTTCCCCGTCTGTCACATCGACGACATCATTGCCAGCAAGCAAGCCGCAAATCGGGTTCGGGATCGTGAGGTGCTACCGCGGCTTCTGGCCTTTCGCGAATGGCTCCGCCAGCACGAGTCGCGAGAGATAGACTGATGAACTGGACCCCGCCAGCGAGGTAAGGGACGATCTCGCTAACGGTCCGTGAGTCCTTCTTTCAGAAACGCGACCAGCGGCGGGTAGGTCTTCTCCGGGGCCTCGAGGTGCGGCACGTGCCCGAGGCCTGGAATCAGGTGCAGCCGCCCGCGCCCGTTCGGAATGCGTTCGGCCACGAATTTCATCCGCTGCTGGAAGACCGCGGCGGACCCGGGCAGGACGTCCTCGGCTCCGCCGAACACCAGCGCCGGCGCCTTGATGTGCTCCCAGTCGTAGACGACGGGATCGAGGTACTGGACCTGGTTGATCAGTGTCTGCACCATGGCGAGCCGCGGCCAGTCGGCGCTGAGGGTCCATGCGTACCGGACGCGCGTGTACTTCTCGAACTCCGGCGTCCACGCCGCCGGGTTGTGCGCCACGTATCGCATGATGCCCGCGCGAACGGTCTGATAGGTCGATGCGAGCGTGCGCTTGTACGCTTCGTCGGTGCTTTCCCACGGCCGATCGAAGCGCGGATCGACGAGACCGATTGGATTGTAGAGGACGAGCCGCTCGGTCATGTCCGGATACTGGGTGGCAAAGCGCGCGGCCAGCATCCCGCCCATCGAGTGGCCGACGATCATCGCCTTGTCGATCTTGAGGCTCTGCAGGATCAGGCGCGTGTTTCGGGCCATGTCGTGAAAGTTGTACGGGATGATCGGCTTCGACGACCGGCCGTAGCCAACCTGGTCGGGCACGACCACGCGAAATCCTTCCTTGCGCAGTACGTCGATCGGTCCGCCGTAGTAGAAGCCGGCGAAATTGTTCCCGTGCAGCAGCACCACCGTGTGGCCGTTTGGCGGGCCGGACGACGGCACGTCCATGAACGCGATTCGTACATCCTGCCCGTACAGCGTGAGAGGCAGATAGGAGACGGCGTGCGGGTACGGCACGTCTTCGGAGGTGATGCTGCCTGGCTTCACGTCCGGCGGTGCGGGAACGGCCGGTGCGACTTGCTGCGCCCCGACAGCCGTACTAGCCGCGACGAAGGCGAGAGCGCAAGCTGCGAGAATGTGCTTGTTCATAGGATGTCCAGAAGCGTAGGCGCGCGAAGCGCGCCAAGAGATACTGGCAACCAGCCAAGGGCCTTCTCACGAAGATGTCAAGAGAAGGCCCTTGGCTGGTTGTAGCCTACCTCGATTTCTGGCAGTATGGCGATGCCGCAAGGGAGGCATACGTCATGCGCACGACCTTTTTATTCGCTGTCGCACTGGTATTGTCGGTGTCCGGGCCCGCTGCCGCCCAGGAATGGGACCAGTACACCAGCCTGCAGGACGGCTTCAAGATCAATTTCCCGGGTCAGCCGAGGATTACGGACACGACCTGGATCTCGCAGCTGAACTACAAACTTCCGGCGCGGGTCTATAGCGCCGAACGAGGGCGCGAGCGGTACACCGTGACCGTTGTCGACTACAGCGGCCTCGAACAGCAGGGCATCGAGCGCTCGAAGACCTGCCCGCCGGGCAATGCGAACTGCCGCGCGACCGCCGGCGCCGCCCTCGGTCCGGGGTACTGGAGACATGACGAGCGTGGGGCGCTCGTGTATGCGACGTTCAAACTGCTCCAACGGAATGCCAAGCTGACCGATCTGGCGTGGGAATGGCAAGACATGGTGGAAGGGCACAACGTCCAGTTGACCAACGCCGACGGGTCGCGCACCTTCGCCTACGTCTCGATGCATCAGCACAAGCTCTACATCCTGGAGGGCACCGTACCGGATGGCTATCCGGAGCCAGGCTTGTTTCAGCAATCGATGGGGTACGTCGACAAGGATGGGAACGGGATTCGTTACCAGACCATCTACTCCAACTCGTACCACGCCATGGGCATCTACCCCGTCCCGACATACGGCAACCAGGGTCGTGGCGCAGGCGCTGGCAACGCTGCCCCGGGAGGCCGCGGCGCGGGTGCGGGCGAGGGAGCTGGTGCCGGCGCAGGGAATCCGGGTCGATAGGCCGGAACCACGAAGGCCACGAACACCTGAACCACCCCTAGATTCACTTCACTTGATGATCACGACACACCGAGGCACCGAGGCGAATCATTGGAGTTTTTCGGTGTCTCGGTGTCGCGGTGTTGGCGTATTCGGTATCAACCCAAGCGAGCTCCAGTGTAGGTCGTGCTCTTCACGCTTTCCGTGATCTTCGTGGTTCCCGCTGGGCTCCGGGTCGAAATCCAGCTCTTGATCCCCGCTCGCGGGAGGCGTAGTCTGTCCCCGCGGTACATGTCGTTGCCAAGTCATCCGTCCTGACGGAGATGTCAGGCGACCGAAGGAGGTCAGCAGTGGCTAGACCAAGTCGATATCCGCGAGCGTTGGCGGCCGCGATTGCGGTCGTCGTCGCCGTCCTTTTATTTGGGGTCAACAGCGGGGAGCTCGTCGGCCAGCGTCCGACCGTCGCGATCGATGGCGACGATATCGGTGGTGTCGTCACCGGGACGCGGGGTCCGGAAGCCGGCGTGTGGGTGATTGCGGAAACCACCAACCTGCCGACGAAATTCATCAGGACCGTCGTCACCGACGATCAGGGGCGCTTTGTCGTTCCGGATCTCCCCAAGGCCATGTACAACGTGTGGGTGCGCGGCTACGGGCTGATGGATTCAGCCAAGGTGCAGAGCGAGCCCGGCAAGATCGTGAATCTGTCCTCCCTGCCCGCTCCGAGCGCGCAGGCTGCCGCCGAGTACTACCCGGCGCAGTACTGGTTCTCGTTGCTGCAGTTGCCTCGCGAGAACGAATTTCCAGGCACCGGCCCGTCGGGCAACGGCATCTCGACCGACATCCGGAACCAGGCCGAATGGATCGCTGATGCTGTGAGCACCGATGCGTGTATTGGGTGTCACCAGCTTGGCAACAAGGCGACGCGCACGATCCCGGCCAGCCTCGGTGTCTTTGCCAACTCCGCCGCGGCGTGGGAACGCCGGGTGCAGTCCGGACAGGCCGGCGGCGGAATGATTGGCCGGATGACGGAGGTCGGAAAGGCACGCGCGCTTGGAATGTATGGTGACTGGACGGATCGCATCAAGGGTGGCGAGTACCCGGCGACGGCGCCGCCGCGTCCGCAGGGCATGGAGCGCAATGTCGTGGTGACGCTGTGGGACTGGGCCGACGAGAAGGTCTATCTGCACGACGAGATCACGAGCGACAAGCGGAATCCGCGCGTCAACGCCAACGGCCCGATTTATGGCGCGCTCGAGGCGAGTGCCGACTACATGCCGATCGTCGATCCCGTCACTCACAAGGCGACGCAGGTGAGGCTGGAAGTGCGCGATCCAAAGACGCCGAGCTCCGGCGCGACCCCGCCGGTGCAGCCGTCGCCGTACTGGGGCGAGGAAGTGATCTGGAACAGCCAGGCCAATGCCCACAGCTTCGCGATGGACGCCCAGGGGCGAGTGTGGGTGGCGTCGCGGGTTCGAACCAACCAGACGCCTGCGTATTGCCGTGAGGGTTCGACGCACGCGTCGGCCCAGGCGTTCCCGATCCCCCAGAGCAATCGGCAGGTTGCGATGTACGACCCGAAAACGAAGAAGGTCACGACCATCGACACCTGCTTCGGGACGCACCACCTCAACTTCGCCGAGGACGCCAACGACACGCTGTGGTTCTGCGGCGGCGGGCAGGTGGTCGGCTGGTTCAACACGAAGCTGTACGATCAGACGGGCGACGAGCAGAAGGCGCAAGGCTGGACCGCGCTGGTGCTCGACACCAACGGCAACGGGAAGCGCGACGCGTACGTCGAGCCCACTCAGCCGGTCGATCCGGCCAAGGACAAACGGATCAGCGCCCCATACTACGGCGTCGCCCCGAGCCCGACTGATGGGTCGATTTGGGGATCGGTCACGGGCTTCCCGGGAGCCGTCGCACGCCTCGTGCCTGGTTCAAATCCGCCGCAGACCGCGCTCGCCGAGTACTACGAGCTGCCGATGAAGGATGGCAAACCCGTGGCCGCCTATTCACCGCGCGGCATGGACGTCGACCGCAACGGCGTCGTCTGGATCGGAACCGCCAGCGGGCATCTCGTGAGCTTCGATCGCCGTAAGTGCAAAGCGCCGCTCAACGGGCCGAACGCCACGGGGCAGCATTGCGCCGAGGGCTTCACCGTGCACGCGCTGCCGGGACCGAACTACAAGAACTCGGTGTCGTCAGGGAGCGCCGAGTCGCCGTACTACGCGTTCGTGGATCGCTTCGACATGCTCGGCACGGGCAGCAACAACGTGCCGATGGTCACGGGGAACCAGTCGGAGGCGCTGGTAGCGCTCGTGAACGGCCGCATGGAGACCTTCCGCGTACCGTATCCGATGGGGTACTACGGCAAGGGCTTTGACGGCCGCATCGACGATCCCAACGCCGGATGGAAGGGCAAGGGGATTTACTCGACCTTCGCCACGCGCGCCCCGTTCCATGCCGAAGGCGGCAAGGGGACGACGAGCAAAGTCGTGAAGTGGCAGGTGCGTCCGAATCCGCTGGCGAAGTAGGACAACAACGGTAGGCGGTAGGCAGTAGGCGGTAGGCAGTTTCAGGACCGTAGGGCGGGCCTTCACGGCCCGCCTGCCTGCCCTTCGGCGATGCTCGGGGCCACTCCGAGCAACGTCGAGGCGTGCGCGACGTAAAGCCGCGCGCTCCTGCTCACTGCCTACTGCCTACTGCCTACTGCCTACTGCCTACTTCAGTCCCTGAAGACCTCCATGCCCTCCGATCGCTTCCCCGTAGAGAAGTCCGATGAGGAATGGCGCCGCACGCTGACGCCGCAGCAGCATGCAGTGTTGCGGCGTCATGGGACGGAGCCACCCGGATCGTGCGCGCTGCTGGCCGAGCATCGGCCGGGCACGTTCCGTTGTGCCGGCTGCGATCAGGCGTTGTTCGTCGCCGATCGGAAGTTCGAGAGCGGAACCGGGTGGCCCAGCTTCTTCTCCCCGCTCGACGGCGCCATTGGCACCACCACCGATCGCAGCTTCGGGATGGCGCGCACGGAAGTGCATTGCAGCCGGTGCGGTGGTCATCTCGGCCACGTCTTCGAGGATGGTCCACCCCCAACCGGGCTGCGGTACTGCATCAATGGCGTCGCGCTGACCTTCGAGCCTGCCGGGTGAGCGTCACAAGACGCAAGGCAAACCACGAGAGCCCCTTGTGACTTGGGCCTTGTGCCTTGATATCATCATCAAGATATGCAGGTAGGACTTGTCGGCTGGCGCGGAATGGTGGGCTCCGTGCTCGTCCAGCGCATGCGGGAGGAGCACGATTTCGATCTGATCGATCCGATCTTCTTCTCCACGTCTCAGGCCGGCGCTCCGGCTCCCTCCGTGGGCAAGTCCGCTCCTCCGGTGAAAGACGCGCACGATCTGGCTGCGCTGATGGACGCCGACGTGCTGATCTCCTGTCAGGGCGGCGACTATACGGCTGAAACGCATCCGCGTCTCCGCGCGGCAGGGTGGACCGGCTGCTGGATTGACGCCGCGTCGACGCTGCGCATGAAGGATCACGCTGTCATCGTGCTCGACCCGGTGAATCGCGAGGTGATTGACGAGGCGCTCGATGCCGGCGTCGCCGACTTCATCGGCGGCAACTGCACCGTCACCCTGATGCTGATGGCGATGGCGGGACTGTTCCGTGCGGGTCTCGTCGAGTGGGTGAGCGCCATGACCTATCAGGCGGCCTCAGGCGCCGGCGCCAGGCACATGCGCGAGCTCGTGTCGCAGATGGGGGTGGTGCACGGCGCGGCCGCAGCGGGCCTGGCGGATCCGTCATCTGCGATCCTCGACATCGATCGTGCCGTCACGGGCGCGCTGCGGAGCCGGAATCTGCCGACCGAGCAGTTCGAACATCCACTGGCGGGGAGCCTGCTGCCGTGGATCGACAAGGACCTGGGCAACGGACAGAGCCGCGAAGAGTGGAAGGGGATGGCCGAGTCCAACAAGATCCTCGGACGATCCACGTCGCCCATTCCGGTCGATGGCATCTGCGTGCGGATCGGCGCGATGCGCTGCCACAGCCAGGCGCTCACCGTGAAGCTGACCCGTGATGTGCCGCTTCGCGAGATCGAGGCGATGCTGGCCGGGGCGCACGAGTGGGTGCAGGTTGTGCCCAACGAGTGCGACGCCACCCTGCGCGAGCTCACGCCGGCGGCCGTGTCCGGCGCCCTGCGCGTTCCCGTGGGCCGTCTCCGCAAGCTGGCGATGGGGCCGGAGTATCTTGCGGCGTTCACCGTGGGCGATCAGCTCCTCTGGGGGGCCGCCGAACCGCTGCGCCGTGTGCTCCGCATCGTTCTGGGCGTCGCAACGGAACCGCGCCGGGCTGCGCCGGCGGTAGCCTGACTGGTTGGTGGTTGGATGGTTGGTGGTTGGATGGTTGGCGGTTAGTGGTAAGACTTAACCGGCCACGATCGATTGTTTTCAACCACCCACGACCAACGACCAACTACCAACTACCAACCACCAACCACCCCCCATGGTCGTCCAGAAATTCGGCGGGACCTCCGTTGCCGATCCCGACGCCGTTCGCCGCCTGATCGAGATCGCCCGCACGGCTCGTGCTCGCGACGGCCGCGGTCCGGTGGTGGTAGTGTCGGCCTTGAGCGGCGTGACGGACGCGCTGCTCACCGTCGCCGCGGAGGCAGGCGCTGCTCGGGTCGAGCAGGCGCTGTCGCAGGTCGACCAGCTGCGCGCCCGGCACGTGGCGATGGCACAGGCCCTCGTGGGTGACGGTGACAGGGCCGCGCTCACCGCGCAGATCGAGTCGCAGTTCGATCAGCTCGTGGCCGTGGTCAAGGCGCTCGGCGTGCTGCGCGAGGTGTCGCCCGGCACCCTCGACGTCGTTGCGTCGATGGGTGAGCTCCTCAGTTCACGAATCGTGGCCGGCGCGCTCGTCCATGCCGGGCTGCCCGGCGAATGGGTCGATGCCCGCCGGGCGATCGTCACCACCCAC
Source organism: Vicinamibacterales bacterium (assembly GCA_050742335.1). Lineage (GTDB taxonomy): Bacteria > Acidobacteriota > Vicinamibacteria > Vicinamibacterales > UBA2999 > DATCJA01. The sequence goes on from JBOGIR010000626.1 coordinate 19,686, forward strand.
GACTACACGCGCGCTGTGCCGCTCATGCGCGAGACACACGCGGCGTTGCGCGCGTCCGTGACTCCACTGGTCGATGCCGGCCGCATCCCCGTGCTCGGCGGATTCGTCGGCGCCACTGTCGAGGGGCATACGACGACGCTCGGACGCGGCGGCTCGGACTATTCGGGCGCGGTTGTGGGCGCCGGCATCGGCGCCGCGGAGATCCATATCTGGACCGACGTGGACGGGATGCTGACGACGGATCCGCGCATCATCCCGCAGGCGCGGCTCGTGCCCAGGCTGTCGTTTGCGGAAGCGGCCGAGCTTGCATATTTTGGCGCCAAGGTCCTGCATCCGAGTACCATTCATCCCGCCGTGGAGCGCAATATCCCGGTTCGCATTCTCAATTCAAGGAAGCCCGATGGGACCGGCACGCTGATCACGGCCGAACCGGCGCCGGGCGCGAGTCCGCTCACGGCGCTGGCGGCCAAGCGGGATGTCACGGTCGTGGACATCACGTCGGACCGGATGCTGATGGCGTACGGATTTCTCCGCCGCGTGTTCGAGGTGTTCGAGCGGTTCGAAACCGCTGTCGACGTCGTCACCACGTCGGAAGTCAGCGTCTCGGTGACGGTTGACGACCGGCGGCACCTCGACGCCATCGGTGAGGCGCTGTCGGACTTTGCGGAGGTGTCCATCGAGCCGGAGATGGCGCTCCTGTGCGCGGTGGGCGATCGCCTGCGCGCCGAACCGGCCATCGCGGCGCGCGTCGTCGGCGTCCTCGAGGAAGTGCCGTTGCGGATGATCTCGCAGGCGGCGTCGCGCCGGAATATCACCGTCATCATGCGCCAGGCGGATCTTCCGCACGCCATGCGCCGCCTGCACGAGGAGTTCTTCGAGTGAGGCGTGCCCACGGTCCGGCTTCCGCCTTCGCTGCAGCTACGGCGGACAAGGAAGCCGGACACTACGTACGTCAGCGTTGCCCCGAGCCTGTCGACGGGCGAGGACCGGGTCCGGCTGACCTTCGACTGGGCTCAGGTCACCCCGAGCCTTGGTCGAGGGGTGAAGCCGGACACTACGTACTTGCGGGTGTGGTCGAGGGATGAGACTGCTGCTCGTGGGCTATGGAAAGATGGGCCGGCTGGTCGAGGAGCTGGCGCCGGAGCACGGGTGTGAGATTGCGGATCGCATCGACGTGGGCCGCGGCGACTGGTCGGTGCCGGCCGATGTTGCCGTCGATTTCTCCACCGCCGAGGCGCTTCGCGGACATTTCGTGCGGTATGTCGAGCGCACACTGCCCGTGGTGATTGGGACGACGGGCTGGTCGGGAGCGGAAGCCGAGCTGCGGGCCCGGGCCGAGGACGCCGGGCTCGGCGTCGTCGCGTCGGCGAATTTTTCGATTGGCGTGAACCTCTTTCAGCTCATCGTCGCCGAGGCGGCGCGTCTGATGCAGGCGCACGATCAGTACGGCGCGTGGATTCACGAGGCGCACCACGCCACCAAGCGCGACGCGCCGTCGGGCACCGCGCTGCTGTTGCGCGACGCGATGGTGTCGGCCTCGTACCGGCGGCCGATCGACATGTCGTCTACGCGAGCGGGCGCGATCCCAGGCATTCACACGGTTGGATTCGACGGCGTCTCGGATACGATCGAGTTGACCCACTCGGCGCGCGACCGTCGCGGCTTTGCCGCAGGCGCTCTGCTGGCGGCGCGATGGATCAAGGGGCGGCGCGGCTGGTTCACAATGACAGACGTGCTCCGGGGAACGTGAACGATCCACGATGCAAGAACGATCACGAGCCACGGAGACACGGAGGCACAGAGAAGAGTTTGCACTTTGAACTTTGCACTTGCAGGACGAGGCCCTCCCATGCGCATCCCGTTTACCGGCGTCGGCACCGCGCTGATCACCCCGTTCCGCTCGGGCGGGTCCATAGACGACACGGCCGTGCGGCGGCTCGTCCGGCGGCAGATCGAGGCCGGCATCCACTTCGTCTCACCGTGCGGCACCACCGGCGAGGCACCCACGTTGAGCGACGCGGAAAAGCTGCGCGTCTGCCAGCTCGTCCTCGAGGAGGCGGCAGGTCGCGTACCGGTGCTGGCAGGCGCGGGCGGGTACAACACGCGCGAGGTCATCCACCTGATCCACGAGCTCGAAGGCATCGGCGTCGACGGGATCCTCTCGGTGACGCCGTACTACAACAAGCCCACGCAGGAGGGACTGTATCAGCATTACAAGGCGATTGCCGAGAGCACGACACTGCCCATCGTGCTGTACAACGTGCCGGGTCGAACCGGCGTCAACCTCGAAGTCCAGACCGTGGTCCGCCTCTCGGCGTTCCGCAACATCGTTGGGGTGAAAGAAGCGTCGGGGAACCTCGTGCAGATGAGCGACATCGTCTCTGCGGTGCCTGCCGATTTCGTGCTCCTGAGTGGCGACGACCCGATCGCCGTTGCCGTGATGGCGATTGGAGGGAAAGGCCTGATCTCGGTGGCGTCCAATGCGGTGCCCGCCGAAATGGTCCAGGTGATCGAGCTTGCCGAGCAAGGCGACTTTGCCGGCGCGCGGCGCCTGCACGGGTGGCTGCTCCCGTTCCTGCAGGTGAATTTCGTCGAGGCGAATCCGATTCCGGTCAAGGCGGCCATGGCGGCGATGGGCCTGATCGAGGAAGCGTATCGCTTGCCGCTCGTGTCCCCGGGTGCGGCCGCGCGCGACAAGATCATGAAGGTCCTCCAGGACCTCAAGCTGCTCGGATCCGCTGCCCGCGTGTGACCGGCCTCGCACACGAAGATTGGCGACGCGGCTGGTATACTGACGCGTTGGTGGGCCGCATCGCGGCCCGGACCCTGTGCAACTTCAGCCTGCGAACCGCGTCAGGGCCGGAAGGCAGCAGCGCTAAACAGCCCCTGAGGTGTGCCGCAGGTGCACCGGGTCGCGGTGGGGCCCATCACGTGTACTTGCAGACTTTCGCACTTACTTTTCACTTTCAACTTTCACGTTTGAACTTGGCCTAGATGTCATACCAGGTTCTCGCCCGCAAATGGCGCCCGCAGCGGTTCGACGAGGTCATCGGCCAGCAGCCGGTGACGCGGACGCTGCGCAATGCCATCGCGAGCGGGCGCATCGCGCACGCGTTTGTGTTTGCCGGTCCGCGTGGCTGCGGCAAGACCACCACGGCGCGGATACTGGCCAAGGCGCTGAACTGCGTGACGGGACCGGCCCCCGAGCCGTGCGGCACCTGCGACGCGTGTGTCGAGATCGCGCTGGGACGCGACATCGACGTCCTTGAGATCGACGCCGCGAGCCATACGGGCATCGACAACATTCGCGAGGTGGTGATTGCGGGGCTGGCGATTACGCCCGTCCGCAGCCGGTACAAGATCTTCATCATCGACGAAGTCCATCAACTGTCCGCGCCGTCGTTCAACGCGCTGCTCAAGTCGATTGAGGAGCCGCCGGCGCACGTCATCTTCATGATGGCGACCACCGAGCTTCACAAGATTCCGGACACCATCCTGTCGCGAGCGCAGGTCTTCGAATTCCGGACGATCCCGGCAAACGCGATCGCGGCGCAGCTCCGGAAGATTGCCGATACGGAGACGATCGACGCGTCGGATGCCGCGCTGGCGCTCATCGCGCGGTCGGCCGAGGGCAGCATGCGCGACGCCCAGAGCGCGCTGGATCAGGTGATGGCGTTTGCCGGCGCGCGCGTGACCGTCGATGACGTGTCGGCCGTGCTGGGGCTGGTTGGCCGCGACCTGTTGTTCGACCTCGTGGACGCCGTGGTCACCGAGGACGGGCCTCGCGCGTTCGCCCTGGCGGACCGCGCCGTCGAAGCGGGGCACGATCTCAAACTCGTGTGCCGCGAGCTCGCCCGCGTCGTGCGCGACATGATGGTGCTGTCGGTCGATCCGGCTCGTGCCACCGGCGGGGAGCTGGCCGAGGGCGAGCTGGAGCGGCTCCGGGATCTGGGGTCCCGCTTTTCGCGCGAGGATCTGATGCGCGCTTTCGATCTGCTGGCCAGAGCCGAGCAGGAGATCCGCACGTCGGCGCAGCCGCGCTACCACTTCGAGATGGCGCTGCTGCACTGGATGCACCTGCGGAAGCTGGTGCCGTTGACCGAGCTGATGGAGCAGCTTGGAGCCGGCCGCGCCACGCCTGGAACCGGCGCCGGGGGATCGGCGCGATCGGCACCGGTCGCGCCAAAGCCCGCGCAGCCGACCCTCCCCACGCCAGGCGGCTTGCTGAAGGACGCGTTTCTCGGAGAAGTTCGCGCGGCCAAGACGTTCTTCTACAACACCGTCGTCGCTCAGGCGCAGCGGATCGACGTGGCAGACGATGCGATCACGTTCAGCTTTCTTCCGCAGCACCGCGCGCTGCGCGAGCAGTTCGATCAGGCCAACGCGTGGCTGGAGTCGACCGCGCAGCGGCTGGCGGGGCGGCGGATCGCCGTCACGGCCGTGCAGGCGCCTGCCTCTCAGGACGCGCCGGCGCAGCCCCCGGCCGGCGCACAGTCGAAGAAGGAGGCGCCGACTCCCGCCAGGCGCGATCTGAAGGCCGAAGCGATGGCGTCATCGGCGGTGCAAGCGATGCTCGACGTGTTCCCGGCGGAGATCAGGGACGTAGAAGAAATGTGATTGGCTTTAGGCTATAGGCTCTAGGCTTTCGGCCAGGTCCAGAGCCTAAAGCCTAGAGCCCAAAGCCTAGAGTCCAGAGCCAATGAACATCCAGTCCATGATGAAACAGGCGCAGGAAATGCAGGAGCGCCTGAAGAAGCAGATGGCGGACCTGCGCGTCGAAGCGACTGCCGGCGGCGGCATGGTGACGGTGGTCGTCAACGGCGTGAAGCAGCTGCAGTCGATCGCGATCGATCCCGATGTGGTATCCAAGGAAGACGTCGAGATGCTGCAGGACCTCATCCTCGCGGCCGTCAACGACGCCGGCCGCAAGGTGGACGAGCAGCTCGGCCAGTCGATGAGCGGCCTGCTCGGCGGCATCAAGATTCCCGGCCTGTAGCCCTCTGCCATCCGCCTCTTGCAATTCTGAATGCCTCTCCCTGAACCGCTGTCCCGGCTCATCGAGCAGCTCCAGAAGCTCCCCGGCATTGGCGCGAAAGGCGCGCAGCGCCTGGCCTTTCACCTGCTGAAGAACCCTCGCGAGGATGCCGAGCGCCTGTGCGACGCCATCCGCGACGTCAAGGAGCAGGTGACGTACTGCTCGATCTGCAACAACATCACCACCGCCGATCCGTGCGCCTTCTGTGCCGGCGGCTCGCGCGACTCGCGCGTGATCTGTGTGGTCGAAGAGCCGCAGAACGTCATCGTCGTGGAGAGGACGCGGGAGTTTCGCGGGATGTATCACGTGCTGATGGGCGTGCTGTCGCCGCTCCACGGCGTGGGGCCTGACGACCTGAAGATCAAAGGGCTGCTGAATCGCGCCGGCGGGGGCGGCGTCGACGAGGTGATTCTCGCCACCAGTCCCACCGTCGAAGGCGAGGCAACGGCGCTCTACCTGGCGCGGCTGCTGAAGCCGCTCGGCGTGCGCGTCACGCGGATTGCGATGGGCGTTCCGGTCGGCTCTGACTTAGAGTATGCGGACGAAGTGACGATGACACGTGCGATGGAAGGCAGACGGGATATTTGAGATTCGTTCAATCCCATAATCTTCATTCGACAACAATCGCCAGTCTTCAATCGTCGATCTGCAATGCTGCCGGCTTCCTATCAGCTTCCCGCCGCGATTGTGCTGCTTGTCGGCGGGATCGTCGCCTGCTTCTTCGGCTACCGTCTGTTCCGCATCGTCCTGGCCATCGCCGGTTTCATCCTGGGTGCGCTGACGGCCAGCTCGATTTTCGGCATGAGCGACACCACGCCCATGCTCATTGCCGCAGTGGTGGGGGGACTCGTCGGCGCAGCCATTCTCATTGCCGCGTACTTCGTTGGGGTGGCACTGATTGGTGCGGGGCTCGGCGCCGTCGCGGCGAATCTGTTTTTCGCGGCGGGGGAACGCGACCCGCACTTTCTCGTCGTAGTCTTTTTCTCGATGACAGGCGCGGCGGCGGCGATGTACCTGCAGCGCTATTTCATCATTGTCGGCACCGGGTTCGGCGGCGCGTGGACGATGATTGTCGGCGCGATGGCGCTGATTGGCGATCGCGCAGCGCTGGCGGCGGCGGCGGCCCACGACGTCTGGGTCGTCTATCCGATGAATCCGGCGCCGGGTCAGCGGTGGCTCCCATACGCGTGGCTGGCGCTCGGCGCGATCGGCACGGGCGTGCAGCTCGGCATCACCGGCGGCGAGAAGGGGAGAGTCGGCCGGCGGCGGCGGAAATAGCGCGTGCAGTTCTCACCTCACTGGAGGTCGAAAGGCGAGGTATGACCGTAACCACATCCACTCTTTCCCGGCGCGGTTTTCTTGCGTCGGCTTCCGCGGTGGCGATGGGCGGAGTGACGCTCGCACAAGGCCTCGCGCAGCCCGGGACGGTCCGCGCCGACAGTGCGAGCCTTCCACCCTATGGCGGTTCCACGCTGCCGCCAGGTATTCGGTCTCGACGTGTCGCCAACGTCAACGGCCTGGACGTGCACATGTTGGAGGCCGGCTACGAGACGCCGGGCCGGCCGGCGGTGCTGCTGCTGCACGGCTTCCCGGAGCTCGCCTACAGCTGGCGCAAAGTCATGCTGCCGCTGGCGTCGGCGGGGTATCACGCGATCGCACCCGATCAGCGCGGCTACGGCCGCACCACGGGGTGGGACGATGCCTATGACGCCGATCCCGATCCCTTTCGCATGCTCAATATGGTGAGAGACGCCATCGGGCTCGTCTACGCGCTCGGCTACCGCTCCGTGGCGATGGTCGTGGGACACGATGCGGGAGCGCCCGTCGCGTCCTGGTCCGCGCTCATCCGGCCCGACATCTTCCGTTCGGTGACGATCATGAGTTCCCCGTTCGAGGGCCCGCCGCTGCTGCCGTTCGACACCGCCAACGGCGCCGCCCCGCCGCGCCCGGCGCCTACAGACGACGAACTCGACGCAGAGCTCGCCACGCTCGACCCACCGAGGAAGTACTACCAGAACTATCAGCGCACGCGCGGGGCCAATGACAACATGCTCCATGCCCCCCAAGGCCTCCACGCGTTCTTCCGGGCGTACTACCACTACAAGAGTGCGGATTGGAAAGGCAACAGACCGCATCCCTTGAAGGCGCGGATCGCCACGGAGATGGCCCAGATCCCCACGTATTACGTCATGGAGCGTGACAAAGGGATGGCGGAGACGGTAGCGCCCTTCATGCCGTCGGCAACTGAGATCGCGGCGTACAGGTGGCTGACCGAGCCCGAAGTCGGCGTGTACGCGTTCGAATACGCTCGGACCCAGTTCACCGGCGCCCTTCAGGGCTATCGAGTGCGACGCGGCTCGGACCCCAAGAGCCTCGCGGAGATGCGTACGTTCTCGGGCCGTTCCATCGATGTGCCATCGATGTACATCGCAGGCACGAGCGACTGGGGAACGTACCAAACCCCGGGCGCCGTGGACAGAATGCAGAGCCGCGCGTGCACGCGTATGGTCGGCGTCCATCTCGTGGACGGAGCGGGACACTGGGTGCAGCAGGAGCAGCCGGAACAGGTGAGCGCGTTGCTCCTGCAGTTCCTGCGCGACCAGCCTCCGCCACGCATCACGCCCTGATACGCGCTCAGCGCCTGGCCGTCAGAGTCTCGACGAGAACGACATCGCGTCATGTCCCTGCCTGCTGGTCTTGTTCGCCACGCCGATGGCACGACACGCTGCTGGTGGCCTGGCGAGGATCCGCTCTACGTGCGCTATCACGACGAAGAATGGGGCGTGCCGGTCGTTGACGACCGCCGGCTGTTCGAGAAGATCTGCCTCGAAGGATTTCAAGCCGGCTTGAGCTGGCTGACGATCCTCCGCAAGCGGCCGCGGTTCCGCAAGGCGTTCGCCGGCTTCGACATCACTCGCATCGCCCGGTTCGGGGCGCGCGACATCGCGCGCCTGCTCGACGACCCGGGCATCGTGCGCCATCGCGGCAAGATCGAGTCGACGATCAACAATGCCAGGCGCGCCATGGCTATGCAGGAGGTGTGCGGTTCTCTGGCGGCGTACTTCTGGCGCTGGGAGCCGGATCCGCAATTGCGTCCCCGACGTCTGACCAGAAACGCCCTGATGCAGCTCGTCCGGACACCGGAATCGATGGCGCTGAGCAGGGACTTGAAGGTGCGAGGCTGGACGTTTGTGGGGCCGACGACGGTGTACGCGTTCATGCAGGCCGTGGGTCTCGTGAACGATCATCTCGAGGGCTGCACCAACCGGGTCGAGGTGGAACGTGCGCGCCGTGCGGTTGGCCGTGGGGTTGTCGGTCGGCGGAAGAACCGGTAAGATCGACGGGTTCGACTGAGTCTGCCGCACGGTCCAGAGG
>JBOGIR010000627.1:0-11881 GCA_050742335.1 Vicinamibacterales bacterium
GGCCAGGACTTCGAGGTGGCAACGACGCTCCGGGCACTCATCAAGGGGCACCCGGTGGACAGGGCGGCTGTCGACGACACCGGTCTGACACTCGACCAGCTCCAGGACTTCGCCGATCGCTTGAAGCGCGCCCGATTCGGTGTGATCTTCTTCGGCATGGGTCTCTCGATGACGCGCGGGAAGCACATGAACTCGGGCGCTATCCTGACGCTCGCCGCCGAGCTGAACGCCTTCACGAAGTTCGTCTGCATGCCCATGCGTGGGCACGGCAACGTCACCGGCGCCGACGTCGTGCTGCGCTGGACGACGGGGTACCCCTTCGGCGTGGACTTGTCGCGCGGCTTTCCACGGTTCAACCCAGGGGAGTTTTCCACGATCGATCTCCTGGTGCGCGGCGATAACGACGCGGCGTTGATTCTCGGCGCCGATCCGGGCGCCACGATGCCGCAGCCGGCGATCGACCACCTGGCGCGCATCCCGACCATCGTGCTCGATCCCAAGGTGACGCACACGAGCCGGTTGGCCCGCGTGCACATCACAACGGCGGTCACAGGGATCAGCGCGCCCGGCACCGTGTACCGGATGGACGAGGTTCCGCTGCCGCTCAGGCCTGCTCTCAGGTCGCCGTATCCAACCGACGAGGAGGTCGTCCGCCGCATCCGCCAGGCGGTGATGGCGAGGCCGGCATGGTCGCCGCCGGCAAACGCGACCATGCCGATCGCGTAGGATGCCTGTTGCGATTTTCATATTCGTGTAGCGCGCAGTCTTCAGCCTGCGCGTCGGTGGCGCGCGTGGGCGAAGGCCTACGCGCTACGCCCCGATGAAGACCACGTTAGATACCCCAGGCACCCTGATCACGTGACGCAAGACGGCATTCGCATCACCGGCGGAACCGTGTACGACCCGGCTAATGGCGTGAATGGCGCCGTCCGGGACGTATGCATCGCGGAGGGCCGCATCGTCTCGCAGTTCGACGGCGGCCGCACGATCGACGCGAGCGGGATGATGGTGTTCCCCGGAGGCGTCGACGTCCATACTCACGTCGCGGGCGGTGCCCTCAACTTCGCGCGAGGCCTCGTGCCGGAGAACCAGCGCGTGGCCCGCAAGTTCCTGCACGGCGCGGAGCGGCGGGCCGGGCTCGGCGGCATGACGCCGACGACCTTCGCCACCGGCTACCTGTACGCCGGCATGGGATGGACGACGGTCAATGAGGCCGCCGTGCCGATCCTGTCGGCCAAGCACACGCACGAAGAGCTCCACGACACGCCGATCGTCGACAAGTCGTGCCTGCTGCTCATGGCGAACAACGAGATCGTGCTGGACCTGCTCGAAGCCGGCGAGGTGGAACGGGCGCGGCATGTCGTCGGCTGGCTGGTGTGGGCCGCCAAGGTGTACGGCGTCAAGGCGGTGAATCCTGGTGGCGTCGCTGCCTGGAAATGGGGCAAGAACGCGCGCGCGCTGCACGAGCCGATCGAAGGGTACCGGCGGCTGACCCCGGCGCAGATTATTTCCGGCCTGGCGGCCATCGTCGACGATCTCGATCTGCCGCATCCGCTCCACCTGCACTGCAACAATCTCGGCATACCCGGCAACGTCGCCACGACGATCGAGACGATGACGATCCTGGACGGCCGTCGCGCGCATCTGGCGCACCTCCAGTTCCACGCGTACGACGGGGAGGGATGGGGCACAATGCGCTCCGGTGCGGCGGCAGTGGCCGAGGCGTTCAACGCGCATCCGAACCTGACGACCGACGCCGGCGCCGTGCTCTTCGGCGACGCCGTCACGATCACGGCTGACGGCCCGTGGCAGCACCTGCTGTACCAGCTCACCGGCCGGAAATGGGGCAATCTGGACGTGGAGAACGAGACCGGCTGCGGCATCGTTCCCTACGTGTACAAGGATCGCAATCTCGTCAACGCTGTGCAGTGGGCCGTCGGTCTCGAGCTGCTCCTGCTCATCGACGACCCTTGGCGCGTCTTCCTCACGACCGACCACCCGAACGGTGGTTGCTTCTGGCGGTATCCGGAGATCGTCCAGCTCCTGATGGATGTGGATTTCCGCAAGGAGCAAGTCAAACGGCTTCCTGCGGCGGCGCAGCAGCGCATCGTGCTGGGCGACCTCGACCGCCAGTACACGCTCTCCGAGATCGCGATCATCACGTCGGCTGGACCGGCGCGCGCGCTGGGGCTGTCGCAGAAAGGACACCTCGGCGTCGGCGCCGATGCCGATGTGGCGATTTATCCTGCGAAGCCCGACGAGAGAGGGTGTCTCTTCTCATACCCGCGATACGTCATCAAGGGCGGAGAGGTCGTCGTCGAAGAGGGAGATGTCGTCGCGGTGAGCGAGGGCCGGGAGTTCATCGTGCGGCCCGCGTACGACGATCGGATCGAGGAGTACATCCGCCCACTGTTCCAGCAGGTGTACACAATCTCGTTCGAGAATTATCCCGTGGAAATCGAGCGGCTTCGCCGGCCGGAACAGATGACGCTCGGTCGGAAGCGGACATGATCACGCTGACGCTCGTCGAACAGCCGGCGGTGCCGCTCGAAGCCGAGGTGCTCTGTCCGGATGTCATCGCGCCGCTCTCCCATGAGGTGATCCGGGCGCTCCCTGTCCATCTCGGCAAGCGGCAGCGGCGTTTGGACGACTTCTTTCGCGTGGAGGGCGAGGCGAGCGACGACCTGGAAATCCGGGGCGACGCGGGGAAGATCAAGTGGATCGGGCGCGCGATGACCCGCGGCCGTATCCTCGTAAGCGGCAACGCCGGGATGCACCTGGGGGCATACATGAAGGGAGGCACGATCGAGGTCTCCGGCAACGCCTCCGACTGGGTCGGCGCCGAGATGTCGGGAGGGCTCATACGCGTCCGCGGCAGCGTCGGCGGCCAGGCCGGCGCGGCGTATCGTGGCAGCGCGTCGGGTATGCGGGACGGCACCATTCTCATCGGAGGCGGCGCGGGTCTCGAGGTCGGGATGCGGATGAAGCGCGGGACGATTGTCGTCTCCGGCCGTGCGAGAGACTTCGCCGGGCTGCAGATGAAGGGCGGCACGATCATCCTGGGTGGAGGCGCGGAGCTGCGTACCGGCGCCTGGATGGTGCGCGGCACGATCATCTCGCTGCAGCCGATTCCGCTGCTGCCGACGTTTGCCTACGCGTGCACCTATCTCCCGGCGTTCCTGCGTCTCTATGCCCGGCATCTGGGAACGCTCGGATTCACGCTTCCCGTAGACGAGGCGAGTGGCGCGTACCGGCGGTACACGGGCGACGCGTCGGTCCCCGGCAAAGGGGAGATTCTGGTGTGGAACCCCCGTGGCGATTGAGCGGCACGGCGTGAGAATCGCCGACACGTTCGCCGAGGCGTTCGACATGCGCGCGGCGCGGGTGACGATCACGGCCGCGATGCTGGCGTGGGCGCGCACCGCCGCTCAGTCGATGACCGGGTTCGCCACCTCTGTCATTGGATGCAAGGTCGAAGCGGGCATCGAGGCGGAGCTCACGCCCGGCGACACGCCGGACGGACGGCCGGGCGTCAGCGTGTTGCTCTTCGGCTTCGACACGGAGGGGCTCGCGAGCCGGCTGGTCGACCGCGTGGGCCAGACCGTGCTGACATGCCCGACCACCGCGTGCTTCGACGGGCTGCCCGGAGCGGCCGAGCGGGTCACGGTCGGCGGGGTGCTCCGCCATTTCGGCGACCGTCTGCAGTCGAGCAAGTTTCTCGACGGGCGTCGCTACTGGCGGATTCCGGTGATGGACGGCGAGTTCCTCGTGGAGGAAACCTTTGGCGTGCAGGAGGCGATTGGCGGTGGCAACTTCCTGATTCTGGGGAGCGCCCCGGACGCCGTGCTGGCTGCCGCGGAAGCCGCAGTCGAGGCGATGCGAACGGTGCGCGGAGTCATTCTGCCGTTCCCGGGAGGCATTGTCCGCTCGGGCAGCAAGGTGGGGGCGAAGCGGTACAAGAACATGGTGGCCTCGACCAACGAGGTGTACTGCCCGACGGTGCGCGGCCGCGTCGGCGTCGCGAGCGCCCTGTCGGACGGTGTCAACTCGGTCCTCGAAATCGTGGTCGACGGGCTCGACCGTCTTGCCATCGAGCGCGCGCTGCGGGTCGGGATCGAGGCGGCCTGTCGTCCCGGTGTCATCGAGATATCCGCCGGCAACTACGGCGGCCGGCTCGGGAAGCACCACTTCGACCTGCATGCGCTATTACAAGAACGTACGTAGTGTCCGGCTTCAGCCGGACCTCGGGTCGAACGTGAACACGAACTTGAGAAGTAAGAAGTCAGAAGTGTGAACGACACGTGTGACGTTCAGATTCGGGGTTGTAGAGAGCACAGGTCGATGCGCATTCTGGTGTACGAGTTCGCGAGCGGCGGCGGCCTCACCGGACAAGATGTCCCGGCCTCGCTCGCACGCGAGGGCGCGGCGATGCGGGCCGCTCTCGTCGCGGATCTGGCCGCGATCGGCCGTCACGAGGTCGTGACCACGGCGGATCCGCGCTTCCCGTTGTCGGCGTCACGGGGTGTGAAAGTGGTGACGGTCGCGCCCGGAGCGGCGACGCTCGATGCGCTCGTCACGTCGGCGGACGCGGTGTGGCTGATCGCGCCCGAGACGAATGGCTGTCTCGAGCGGCTGGCTCGCCGCGTCGAGCGGCATGGCAAGACGCTTCTCGGGCCCTGCGTGTCAGCGATTCGAATGGCGTCGGATAAGACGACCCTCCCGCAGCGCCTGGCGCGACACGGCATCCGGCATCCGGAAACCCGCGTGCTGGGGTCGGGCGTCGACCCTCTGACCGCCGCGCGCGAGGTTGGTTACCCGGTCATTGTGAAGCCAGGGCGAGGCGCGGGTTGCGAGGGCGTCCGCCTGGCACGCGGCGCGCGTGAGCTGCGTCAGACGCTCGCCGATTACCCGGGCAGTGGGGCACCGGTGGTGCTCCAGCGCTACGTGTCGGGAGCGGCCGCGAGCGTCTCGCTCCTCGCCGACGGCCGTCGAGCTGTCCCCCTGGCGTTGAACGCGCAGCACGTACGGACGTCGCGGTGGCTGTCCTACAACGGCGGGCGCACGCCGCTCGACCATCCTCTTGCGAGACAGGCGACCGAGGCGGCGCGGCGGACGTGTCAGGCACTGCCCGGGCTGCGCGGCTATATCGGCGTCGACCTCGTGCTCACGGATCGCGAAGCGGTTGTGATCGAGGTGAATCCCCGCCTGACGACCGCCTATCTCGGCGTACGAGCGGCGGTCGAGGAGAATGTCGCAGACCTGGCGCTTGCTGCGTGCAGGGGAGTGCTTCCGGCGCCGCTGCGCGTGCGTCGACGGGTTCGCTTCTCCTCCGGTGGCCGCATCCTGTCGGTGCGCACGTATCCGGCGGTCCAGCGATGACCGGGCCAGCCAAGGGTCTGCCCTTGATATCCCGGTTGCGTGCCCTTGGCTGGTCGGCAGTGTCTACTTCCACCCCACGGCGCAGGCGTGCGCCGTGGGGACCCCGGGCTTGGCGCGCTCCGCGCGCTTTGGACCGCTACACGGCGCGCATCAACGCCGCACAACGAGTGCAGAATTCGCGTCTGGGGCCGTATAGCGGTCCAATCCTCGGCTGGGACATTGGCGGCGCCAATCTCAAGGCGGCGCGCATCGAAGACGGTCGATCGGAGGCCAGGGTCGTCGAACGTCCGTTTGCCCTGTGGCGCGATCCGCAACGCCTGCCCGCGATGCTCGGCGAGACCGCCGAGGCTCTGGGACGGGCGGATGTGATGGCGGTGACGATGACCGCCGAGTTGGCCGACTGCTTCGCCACGAAGCGCGAAGGCGTCGCCTGCGTGCTCGACGCGTTCGACACGGCGTTTCCGGGGATCGACGCGTGGATCTACGGTGTGGACGGCCGCTTCAGATCGCCGGCCGCGGCGCGTCGCGCACCGCGGCAGGTCGCTGCGGCCAACTGGAGGGCCGGCGCCGCGCTGGTGGCGCACACCACGCCCGACGCGCTCTTCATCGACGTCGGCAGCACGACGACCGATGTCACTCCCATCGTCGCGGGGCAAGTCGTTGCGCGCGGGAAGACCGATCCCGCCCGCCTGCGCACGGGTGAGCTCGTGTACACGGGCCTGCTGCGGACGCCCGTCTGTGCCGTCGTGCAGTGGCTACCGCTGCGCGGCCGGCGCTGCAGGGTAGCGGCCGAGCATTTCGCCGTAACGGCCGACGCCCATTTGTGGCTTGGGCGCATCGGCGCGGATGATTACACCTGCGACACGCCGGACGGCCGCGGCCGCAGCGTTGGGGAGGCGGGGGCGCGCCTCGCCCGGATGGTATGCGGGGACCTCGAGATGCTCACGCCGGCCGACATCACCGCGATCGCCGAGCGCGTGGCGCGCGCGCAGGTGTGTCAGATCGCGGACGGGATTCGCCAGGTGATGCGTCGCCTCGGTGCCGATTGTCCGCGCGTGGCGATGATTGCCGGGCAGGGTGCCGTCCTCGGTTGCGAGGCGGCGCGGAGCCTCGGACTCGATGTGAAAGACATGCGTGAGGAGGCTGGAGCTGCCGTCGCACGCGCCACGCCGGCGGCGGCTGTGGCGTATCTGCTGGCTGCGGACGTGGAGCATGCGTGACCTCGCGATGAACGAGCGTGCGTGGGCGCTGGCCGATTCGTGCACGGCCAGCACGGCGGAACTGCGGATCGCGGTCCACGCATTGACGAACGGCGCGCGCGTCGTGGACGCGGGAGTGCACGTAGTGGGCGGCCTTGCCGCCGGACGTCTGCTGGCCGAGCTGTGCATGGGTGGCCTTGGGCATCTCGACTTCGTGCCGCTCTCCATCGGAGGCGACGTGTGGCCGGGCGTGCACGTGTGGACCGATCATCCTGCCGCCGCCTGCATGGCCGCACAGTACGCCGGATGGGCGATCAATCCGGACGGCTTTTTCGCGATGGGCTCGGGCCCGCTTCGCGCCAGAGCGCGCGTGGAGCGGGAGCTGTTCGCCAGGCTCGAATACGGAGAAGATTCGCTCCGCGGGGTGCTCGTGCTGGAGGGGCGGACGCTTCCCACCGACGAGGTGGCGGCGTGGGTGGCGGCCAAGGCGAAGGTGGCTCCGGGCGCGCTCACGTTCGCCGTTGCGCCGACGGCAAGCTTCGCCGGCGGCGTGCAGATCGCCGCGCGGGTGATCGAGACCGGACTGCATAAGATGGACGTCATCGGTTTCGACGTACGGCGAGTGGTGGCCGCCACCGGAACGGCGCCGCTCGCGCCCACGGCCGCGAGCGACATCCGAGCGATCGGCCGCACGAACGACTGCATTCTGTACGGCGGCCAGGCGCGCTATACGATCGATGCCGCCGATTCGGAGCTCGCCGAGCTGGCCGCGCATCTGCCCGCGTGCGCCTCCTCTGATTACGGCACACCGTTCTACGAGATCTTCAGGCGGTACAATAACGACTTCTATAGAATCGACCCGAAGCTTTTCAGCCCGGCAGAGGTGTGGCTGACCAGCGCGACCAGCGGGCGGACGTTCCACGCCGGACAGGTGGCGCCAGACGTGCTGCGCGCGTCGCTGTTTGGAGACTGAGCACGAACTTCTCCGCGCCTCTGTGTCTCTGTGGCCCCGTGATCGTTATGCCTTGTGACTTATCTCTCGTCACTTGAAAGGACCCATGCGCGTCGCGATCCTCAGCGCCAGTGCCGGATGGCAGACCGATGAGCTGTGCCGCGCGCTGAGCGAGCGGGGGCATGCGGGTGTCGTCGTGCCGTACGGAGGGCTCGTTGCGAGTCTTGGAACCCCAGGGGCGGATTCGCTCTCGAGCCAACGCGCCTCAATTCTCGACGCCGACGCGGTGCTTGCCCGCATCATTCCCGGCGGCTCGCTCGAGCAGATCATCTTCCGCGTGGACGCGCTCCACTGGATCGAGGACCGCGGCATCCCGGTGATGAATTCGCCTCGCGCGATCGAACGCTGCGTCGATAAGTTCTACACGACGGCGCTGCTGCAGGAGGCCGGGCTGCCGGTGCCGGAGACCGTCGTCTGCGAGCGCGCAGATGAGGCGCTTGCGGCGATCCGGGCGATGGGCGACGTGGTGGTGAAGCCGATTTTCGGCTCGCTCGGGCACGGGATCGTGCGTGTAAGCGACCCGGATCTGGCCCACCGTGTGGTCGAGTCGCTCGAGCAACTGCGCAGCGTGTTCTACGCGCAGCGCGCGGTGAATCACGGTGGCTGTGATATTCGCGTCTTCGTGGTGGGAGGCCGGGTGCTCGGCGCGATAGAGCGTCGAGCGCCCGACGGCGAGTGGCGGACCAACGTCTCGCGCGGCGGAACGGTGCGGCCGGTCGACCTGCCGCCTGCATGGGCACAGTATGCGTTGCGCGCCGCAGCGGCCGTCGGCGCCGACTACGCGGGCGTGGACCTGCTGCCCTCGACGGACGGCACGATATTCGTGCTCGAGGTGAACGGCATCCCGGGATGGAAGGGCCTGCAGCAGGCGACCGGCATCGATGTGGCTGGGGCCATCGTCGATCATCTGGCGCACAAGGTTGCCGCGTTCGAGGCGGCGCGCCCTTCGGCGTCGCTCAGGACAGGCCCTTCGGCGTCGCTCAGGGCAGGCGGAGTCGTCTCCGCCGAAGGGTTGCCGGCCTGATGCGCGCCGACACGCGGGCGGCGGTGAACTGGCTTGTCGGGCCCGCAGCGGTGTCGACCGCGGCGCAACTGGCCTGTCTGCTCGAGGTGAGCGCACCCAAGCCGGGCAACGTAGCTCCGGGGCGCCACTTCGTGGACACCCGGTACGAGGACTTTCTCGCAAGCGCGGCCGCAATCGGGGGTCCACTGGCCGGTGTCGGCTGCCGGCCGGTCGGCGCCACCGTCCGCCTCGCGATCGACGCCACCGCGCAGTGGACACGCTCGAACACCAACCTCGGCATCGTTCTGCTCCTGACGCCCCTGGCCCGCGCCGCGCTCGAACAGGAACAGGGGGGATTGACCGGGCTTCGCGATGCGGTCCGCCGCGTACTCGAGACGACGACGATCGACGATGCCCGCGAGGTGTACGCGGCGATCCGTCAGGCAAGCCCAGGGGGACTCGGACGCGTGGAAGAGCAGGACGTTGCGGGCGATCCGGACGTGACACTGATCGAGGCGATGCGCCTGGCGGCGCACCGCGACGGCGTCGCGCGCGAGTACGTGACGGCATTCGAAACGACATTCGAGACCGGCGCGCCCGCTCTGGTCCGCGCGCGGCGCGACGGCTTGACCTGGGACGATGCGATCGTCGAAACGTTCCTGTATCTGCTCGCTGCCGCGCCCGACACGCACGTGGCCCGGCGCGGCGGCGCGGGCGCTGCCGCAGCCGTCCAGCACCGGGCGATTGTCGCGCTCGCTGCGGGCGGCGTCCGCTCGCCGGAGGGGAGGCGCGCGATCGAGGAGATGGATCGCGTGCTGCGCCACGCGCGAAATGCCGCGAATCCCGGCACCACGGCCGACCTGACGGCGGCGGCCGCCTTCGTCGTGCTGCTCGGCGGCGGCTGGCGTTCAGCAGTCTCTTTTGACCTTTGACCTTTGACTTTTGACCGTTGACCTGCGTGTTGCTGTGTAGCGGCGGGCACGGAGAGGACCATGGAGCCAGGCGCTGAGTACCGGGTATCGGTCGCGAAGGACTATCTCGTCTTCTCCTCGGCACACTTCATCACGTTCGAAGGGCACCGGTGCGAGGGGCTCCACGGCCACAACTATCGCGCCCGCGTCACGGTCGAGGGCAGGCTCAACGAGGAGACCTGGTTCGTCTTCGATTTCGTGGAGCTGAAGCGGATCATGCGCCGCCTCTGTGACGAAATCGACCACCTCGTCCTGCTGCCACTCGAGAGCGACCGCGTCCGAGTATCCGAGGAGGGCGATAGCGTCTCGGTCGCCGTCGATGGTACGCCGCGGTACGTGTTCCCTCGTCGCGACTGCGCGCTGCTGCCGGTGCCGAACACAACGGTGGAAATGCTGGCCAGACTGCTCGCCGACCGTGTTCGGGCCGAGCTTGCCGCGATGGGGACCCATGGGCTGACGGCCATCGAGATGGAAGTGGAGGAGAACTTCGGTCAGTCCGCGGTCTGCCGGGTGACGCTGGAGTGAGGTCGTCTGCGCCATTCGCGTTACGAACGCTCTGTGATCACTGGCCACAGAGACACAGAGTCACAGAGAAGGCCTTAATCCTCGACTTGAATTAAAGCTCTGTGGCTCTGTGGCCTGTCTTTGTCACGTGGGTTTTGAGATTTGAGACTTGTGACTTGTGACCTGAGATCGCAGCTGCGCGGCGGCGGCGATGTCCTCGGCTCCGATCAGCCCCGTGTGCAGCGCAGTGGCGACGAGCGCGCCGTCACAACCGGCCCCTGCGAGCCGCTCGAGATCGCCGGACCCGCGAACCCCGCCGCCGGCAAGCAGGGTCAGGTGCGGAACTGCCCGGCGGATCGTGGCAATCGTATCGAGGTCGAGTCCCACGCCGGCGCCGACGCGCGCGAGGTCGAGCACGATGATGGTGCCGGCACCGGCGTCGGCGGCGCGGGCCGCGAGCCGATCGGGCGGGTCACCGGGCGCGATGCCGCCGCGGGCGACCACCGGCTCGCCGTCACGCAGGTCCAGGCTGAAGGCGACACGGCCGCCGCCGGAGGCGTCGCATATGGCCCGAAGTGCGGCGTAGGAGGGGAGCGTCTCGAGGCCGACGATCACCCGATGGACCCCCAGCGCCAGCAGCCGGCGAGCGCGATCGACGGTGGACACGCCGGCATCCACCCACAGCGGCGCTCCAAGCGCGGCAAGCGCGGCGATGACGGTGTCCTGCGGCGGGCGCTCCAGGATGGCGTCGAGATCCGCGGCATAGAGCTCGGTGAGGCCGAGCCGATCGATGTACGCCCTGGTCAGCGCGAGAGGGTCGCCCCGCTCGATACGAGACCCGGCGACCGCGTCCACCGGCGCGTACTGACCGCGCACCCCGCCGCGCGCATGCACCGCCAGGCCGCCGCGCAGATCCACCACGCCGATTACGCGCATCGCGGGTTCACCAAATGACGACGGGGGCCGGCGCTCCGTACGTAGTGTCCGGCTTTCGCCGGACGGTGCAGACGGTCGTGAAGCTCGGCGGAAGCCTCCTCGCGAACACCCGGCAGCTCGACGCCGTGCTGCACACGATTGCGCTCGTCTCCCGTGAGCGCGGGCTGCTCGTGGTCCCCGGCGGCGGCCCGTTTGCCGACGCGGTGCGCGAGGTGGACCGCGAAGTCGGACTGCCCGACACCGCGGCGCACTGGATGGCGGTGCTGGCAATGGATCAGTACGGGCACGTCGTCGTCTCGCGGCTCCGCGGCAGCGTGCTGGTCTCGGCGCCGCACGAGGTCGCCTCCGCGATCGAGAGTAACCTGCTCCCCGTGCTCGCGCCCTCGCGCTGGCTGCGCGAGGCGGATCCGCTCCCCCATAACTGGGACGTCACGAGTGACAGCATCTCCGCGTGGGTTGCCGGCGCGGTTGGCGCAGCTCGCCTCGTGCTCGTCAAGCCGGCCTTGGCCGTCGACGCGGCTGCAAAGGCGGATGCGGGCGAACTGGTCGACCGCTATTTTCCCCGCGCGCTGCCTTCCGGCGTCACATCGTTGATCGTCGCTGCGGACCAGATCGAGACGCTCGAGTCGGCGCTCCGCGGTACGTAATGTCCGGCTTCAGCCGGACCCGTGACGTAGTGCCGTCAGCCGGATCCGCGACCTAAATTTAATTCCGGAGGTCAGTTGTGTTGGTGACGATGAATCCCGATTCCCGCCTTCGCTGAAGCTACGGCGGGCCGCCGAAGCCTTGGCGGAGGCTGGCCGGTGGCCGGACCGCGCTGCGAGGGCTTGAACGGCCGCAGCACGCTAACTCCGTGAGCTGGCGGATTCCCTGAGCC
>JBOGIR010000628.1:0-6735 GCA_050742335.1 Vicinamibacterales bacterium
TGCCTCGCCGACGCCGCGCGTACGCGGGCTCGCCTCGCCGAAGTCTTGTGCAGGCGGGCCTGCCGCGCCGAAGCTTTGCGGAGGCGGGCCTGCTTCCCCGCGGTGACCCGAGCCGGCCGTGCCGTTGACTTCTTGCGAGCCACGCGCTTCTTGCGCGCCGCACCCGCCGTGCGGGCGCGCGATCGGCCAGTAGCGCTGCGTTTGGCGGCCGGGCTGCGCCGGGTGGCTCGGGGCGTCTTGCGTCTGGCCATTAGGTCATCCTTTCGTTGGACCGCACTCGACTGGCCCGTTTACCTTGACAGTGTCCCATAAGTTACTTATCCTCTATGTCTTATCGGCGAAGGGCAAACGTCCACCGGGGTGCCGGCGCGAGACTCGGGTCCCCAGGGCTGCAGCGGTCCGACCTTCGAACTCGCTCGGCCTATCGTGAGCGATAGCCGCGGGCATCAGCCTTCGACTCCAGGCAGAGACACTGAGGAGTCGTCCTCGACGCGAGTGGAGGCGACCCTGGGCCTGTCGACGCGTCGGCGGGTATCTTTCGCATCCAACGCCGTTATAGCCGCGGGGGGCCGGTCCCCGCAACCCTTCGATTCTACTCAGGGTTGTCCTGAGTCACGTCGACGGGCAACCGCAACCGGCAGGATGAGCGCTTCGGCATCGATCGGGGCGACATCAGACGTAAGGAGGACGCGCGCGGAATGGCGAATGTAGTAGACAACGGGTTGGTGGCGCCCGAGAAAGTGGGCGAGCAGCCCGGAGCAGCGGTGCGCACCCGGACTGGCAAGGCCACGGGCCCGGCTGTGAAACCGATGCACCACCAGGAGATGGATCCGCAGGAGTTTGCGGCCATGCTCGGCATTTATGACGACAGCTTCCGGAACATGGCGGAAGGGGAGGTCGTCAAAGGCACCGTCCTCCAGGTCACCGAAACCGATGTCATCGTCGATGTCGGTTACAAATCCGAAGGCCTCATCTCCGTCGGCGAATTCCTCGACGAGCACGGCCATGTGACCGTGCAGTCGGGCGATGTGGTCGATGTACTGCTCGAGCGCACCGAGGACCGCGAAGGCCACATCGTGCTGTCGCGCGAGAAGGCCGAGAAGATGAAGATCTGGGACGAGGTCGAGAAGGCCTACTCGGAGAAGAAGGTCGTCATCGGCCGCGTCATCGAACGCATCAAGGGCGGGCTGGCCGTCGACATCGGCGTGCGGGCGTTTCTGCCCGGATCGCAGATCGACATCCGGCCGGTCCGCAATCTCGACGCGCTGAAGGGGCAGGAGCTCCGGATGCGGGTCATCAAGGTGAACAAGAAGCGCGGCAACATCGTCTTGTCGCGCAAGGTGCTCCTCGAAGAGGAGAACGCGGAGAAGAAGAAGACGACGCTCGAGACACTCGCCGAAGGGAAAGGGTTGCGTGGCACGGTGAAGAACATCACCGACTACGGGGCCTTCATCGACCTCGGCGGCATCGACGGGCTCCTGCACATCACCGACATGTCGTGGGGGCGGGTGGGCCATCCCTCGGAGCTGTTCAAGGTGAACGATGAAGTCGATGTCGTCGTGCTCAAGTACGACCCGTCGACCGAGCGCGTGTCGCTGGGTCACAAACAGCTCGTGCCCGATCCCTGGGCCACCGTGCAGGAACGGTATCCCGTCGGGGCGCGGATGAGCGGCAAGGTCGTCAGCGTCACCGACTACGGCGCGTTCGTGGAGCTCGAGCCGGGCGTCGAAGGCCTCATCCACGTGTCGGAGATGTCGTGGAGCAAGCGCGTCAAGCATCCGTCGAAGATCCTGAACGTCGGCGACACCGTTGAAGCGATGGTGCTGGGGGTCGATCCGGCGGCGCGCCGTATCTCGCTCGGCCTCAAGCAGGTCGAGAGCAACCCGTGGCACGAGCTGGCCGAGAAATATCCGGTCGGCACGCGCATCAAGGGCAAGGTGCGCAACCTCACCGAGTTCGGTGCCTTCGTCGAAGTGGAGGAAGACATCGACGGCCTGATCCACATCTCCGACATGTCGTGGAGCAAGCGCGTCAAGCATCCCTCGGAGGTGCTCAAAAAAGGCGATGTCGTCGACGCGATGGTGCTGAGCATCGATGCAGAAAATCAGCGGCTGTCGCTCGGCCTGAAGCAGCTGGCGACCGACCTCTGGGACGACTTCTTCAGCCGTCACCACGCCGGTGACGTGGTGGAGGGCAAGGTGACGCGGATGACCAACTTCGGCGCTTTCGTCGAGCTCGATGAGGGCATCGAGGGTCTCATCCACGTGTCGGAGTTCGACGACTCGCATGGCGGCGAGAAGATCGAACTGCAGGTGGGGAACAGCTACCAGATGAAAATCATCAAGCTGAGTCCACAGGAGCGGAAGATCGGCTTGAGCATCCGCGCGCTCAGATCCGACGATTACCGGACCGACTGGGAGGCGTATTCGGCGGCTGAGGGGACGGGCACGGCGACACTCGGCGACCACATCAAGAACAGGTGAGGATCAGCAGTGGATACACCTGGCGGCAGCATGACGAAGGCTGAGCTCGTGGAGGAAGTGTCGCGGGTGTCGGAGCTCACGAAGAAGCACTCGGAAGTCATCGTCGATACGGTGTTCAAGAGCATTATCGACGCGCTGCATCGCGGCGAGAAGATCGAGCTGCGCGGGTTCGGCAGCTTCCGACTGCGCAAGCGCGAGCCGCGCAAGGGCCGCAACCCGAAGACCGGCGACAAAGTCGATGTGCCGCCGAAGAAGGTGCCGTACTTCAAGCCCGGCAAAGAGCTGAAGGACCTCATCAACAGGCAGCCGGCGGTCGACGCGTCGCCGGCGCCGGAGCCGGCCGCGCCGTCGGCGGACAGCGCGATGGTGTGAATTCACAACTGCTGACTCCCCACGTGGCCACAGATGGTTTCTCCGTGCCTCCGTGCCTCTGTGGCCCGTAAGAACACGTCAGCGTAGTTGCGAAACGCCGCACCCAGCCTCTGATGGATCGCCTCTGGTCCCCGTGGCGGCTCGAGTATGTCGCCCGTGGCGAGCCCGGATCGGGCTGCATCTTCTGCGAGGCGACACGCTCCAGTGAATCGAACGCCCTCATCGTCTTCGAGGGGAGCACCGCCTACATCATCCTGAATCTCTATCCCTACAACAACGGTCACCTGATGGTGGTGCCGTACCGCCACCTGGCCACGTTCGGGGCGTTGTCCATCGAAGAGGTGACAGAAGTCGCCGTGCTCGTTCAGCGCGCCGAGGCGGCGCTCACGGAAGCGTACCGGCCGCACGGGTTCAACGTCGGTGTGAATGTCGGCAAGCCAGCGGGCGCGGGCGTCCTGGAGCACCTGCACGTACACATCGTGCCGCGGTGGAATGGCGACACCAACTTCATGACTGTGATCGGCGACATGCGTGTGCTGCCCGAGAATCTCGGTGCGAGCGCCGAGCGTCTGAAGCCGATCTTCGCGCGCCTCGCCCGGCCCTAGCATCCGCGGATCGGCTTTTCGCAGGCGCGGCGTGTGCCGCGCGTGCGCCCTCGCGAACAGACATCAACGGTAAGTAACGGACACGAGCGACGCGAATTTCGCCGCGGACCGCTTTAGTGCGACACTCTCCGCAATTTATTGCCGACTTCAGACGGTTCGATTGAGGGATGTTGGCGATTTCTGAATGACGATTGTTCAGCGCTCGTCTGTCGTGGAGTGTTCGGAGGGAACGCTTCGATGAGTGAGGTACTGATTGTCGAGGACGAAGCGCCGATTCGGCGGCTGCTTCACAGATGGAGCGATGCCGAAGGTGCGAGCGCCGTGGAGGCAGAAAGTGCCGAACAGGGACTGCTGCTGGCATCGACGGAGTCGCCGGCGGTGGCGTTCTGCGACATCAACCTGCCGAGAGGCCAGAGTGGTTTCTGGCTCGTCGAGCAGCTGCATCGTCTCCATCCAGCCACGTGTGTCGTGGTCACGACGGGGCTGCACCAATTCGATGCGGCGGTCACAGGGCTTCGCACGGGCGCGATCGACTATATCGTCAAGCCGTTCACGCGCGAGCGATTCAGAGAGGCATTGCGGCGCGCGTTGGCCGAACATCAGTCGCGGAAGGCGGTGCTCGGCGCCGCGGCGCCTTGCGAGACAGGCGGACCGCGGGACGGTTCGACGGGCGCCACCGAAGCGCTGCTGTCGGTGCTCCGTGCGGACCACGAGGACGCGGTAGGCCACGCCCGGCGTGTGTCGCAGCTGGCCGTCGCGATCGCCCGTGCCCTGAACGCCAGCGGCGCGGACGTGTCCGACATCGAGCACGCGGCGATCCTGCGCAACATCACGCGGCTCGACGTGCATGCCCTTGGCCGGCACGTGCCGTTTCTCGCCGCCGCGAGCACCATTTCGGCGGCCGTCGAGGAGCGGTTCGATGGGAAGGGATTTCCACTGGGACTTGCCGGCGACGCGATTCCGCCGGGCGCGCGCATTCTGGCGGTGGCCGAGGCCTGGATCGATCTGGTCGGCGGCGCGCGACACGGGCGCCTGCTCCCGGATCAGGCGCTCGCGGTCCTGCGCGGCGAACGTGCCCGGGAGTTCGATCCTGCCGTGCTTGACGCCCTGACCGCCGTTCAGTCGGACATGCCATCAGAGCCTACAATTTCAGGGTGACCTTCGATCTCAGCGACGTCCAGGCTGCGTGGCGCCACAGAGGCGCCGCGCTGGGACGCGACGTCGCGCGAGACGCCACCGCCGCCACGATTGTGATGGGGGCGGCGCGGTACGGACTCCTCGATCCCGCCGCCGACCTCCTGGCCGTGGCCCTGGCAGTGGAGGCTCTGGCTGCCGAGTCGGCCGCCGCCGGTGTCATCCTCGCCCTGCACTCGGGCACGGCACTCGCGGTGGCTGGCGACGATCGTTTTTCGTCATGCGTCCGCGGCGAAACGGTGGTTGCGGTCGGTCTGTCGTCGGACGCTGTGCCGGTGGAGGAAGGGGGGCGGCTCTCCGGCCGCGCGCCGTGGGTGGCGCCGGTGACCGAACGCGGGATCGCGGTCGTCGGACCTCGACGCGGAACGGAGCGCGTCGCGTACGCCGTCGCGCTCGACGCGCCGGGCGTCGACGTCGAGGTGGTGCAGACCGCGGCGCTCGCCGGGCTGGTGTGCGGACATCTGAACCTGAACCGTGCGGCGTGTGAACCGATCGGGGCCACGCTGCCGATCATGACCCGCATTCGCATCCTCATGGCCGCCGCAGGTCTCGGGATGGGGCGACGAGCGCTGCGCGAGGCGCTGACGACGGCGCGTACCGCGCACACGGCGGCCGCCGGAGAACAGACCGTGCAGGGGTTGCTGGCTGATGCGGCGACCGAGCTCGACGCGGCCATGCTCATGACGTGGAACGCCGCGAGCGCCGCGTCGTTGTCCCTGGCGGATGCGTCGCTGGCCAAGCTGATGGCGACCGGAGCCGCGCAGCGTGCGGTGGAGCGTGCCACCCAGGTCGTCGGTGTAGACAGCTTTCAGCGAGGACACATCATCGAGCGCCTCGCCCAGGACGTGCGGGCATTGGAGCTGTTTGCCGGCAGAACCGAGGCGCTCCGGGCGGCCGTCGCCGAGGAACGGTACGCGACGACGTGACGCACGCGCTCGAACGCACTTTTCACTTCGACAGGCCACGGAGCCACGGAGCCACGGAGTTGAACAAAGGAAGGAATTTCCTCTGTGTTCTCCGTGTCTCTGTGGCCCGTCGAGGTGAAAAAGCGCGTCAGGGGTTCACGATGGCGTAGCGTGTCACGCGGCTGGCCGCCGGGCCAGCAGCAGCGCAGCGAACCCCGGGAAATAGGCCGCCGCCCAGGCGGCAAAGTGCACGGCGTAATCCCATCCCTCAGGATTGAACGGCCTCCAGATGCTGGAAATGGAGTAGAAGGCGAGGCCCGACGCGGCCGCAGCCAACGCACCGCGCGCCAGCACGACGCCGTTCACGTGTCGTCGCCCGCTCACGCGTGCATAGAGGACAGCAAGCGCCATCCAGCCGCCAACCCAGACGACGAACATCGCCGAGAAGCCGGCGAGCGGCGAGAGCAGATAGAACGCGGCTGCGGCGCCAGCGCCGATCGCCCCGCCGGCGATCGCTCCCGCCCACGGTCGTCCTGCGAGCACACCGAGGACCAGGCCGATTGCACCGAACAACAGCGCCCCGTGGGCCAGGCCGTAGACCACCAGATGGCGCGGAATCCAGGTCGCCCAGATGAAATCACCCAGCGTACTGAGACCTGCTATGAGGAGCGAGCCGGCAAGTGTCGCCGCAATCCCTCGCATGAACTGTCAGTCCGGCAGTGCCGCCTGCTTCGGCTCGGGCAGCCAACGACTGGCAACCACACCAATGACGTACGCAGCGGTTCCGACGATCGCCGAGGCGTAGGCGAGCTGCACGGGCACAGACCCCCCGGGCATGGCGCTCACCATCTGCACGGTCACCAGCGCCGCCATCGTTCCGATCATGCGCCCGCCGACGTTGGCCGCGAAGCTCTCGCCGGTCCCGCGCAGGTGGGTGGGGTAGACGCGCGGCAGGTAATTACCCCAGAAGCTGAACTGCGCGATCGTCGCCAATCCGACCAGGAAGATGCCCCACTGTGCCAGCGTGAGTCCAACGGCCGGCGTCAGAAAGAACACGATCGGCAGCAGGATCAGGCCGGGGATCTGAAACATCCAGAGCAGCCGCCGGCGACTGATGACGATCGCCGCCAGAAACGCGAGCAGCAGGCGGCCGGCAAGACCGCCAAACTCCTGGAA
>JBOGIR010000629.1:0-2043 GCA_050742335.1 Vicinamibacterales bacterium
ACCGCGTACCGCATGTCGTTCAGATTGAAATCCCACGATTGCAGCCAGGCGTTGCCGACGTCGAGGAAGATCACCGCGGCGATTGTTCCCGATAGGGGCACGCGGACCTCCGACGAGGCTTCGAGCATCGAAAGGCCGCCAATCGGGAGACCGAGCGCGCTGGTCGGGCCCACCTCGAACCGGCCCCACCCGCGAATGTTCGTCGAGCCGCCAAGAAAGTACCTCTTGTAGAACGGCACGTTCAGCTCGCGGTCGCCGAGCCCGGCGATCGTCCCGGCGCGGAGCCGATTGGCGAGCACCAGCGCTCGCCTCACCGGCAGGTAGTGGCGGGCTTCGCCGGTCGCCGACCAGAAATTGAAAGTGCCCGGCAGCCACTGGCCCGCCTGCTGCACGCTGGCATTGAGCACGTATCCCGAGCGCGCGTCGAGCAGACTGTCGGCGGTGCTGCGGCTCGCCTCGACGTTGATGAGCGACAGTGTCCCGGTGAGTTCGCCGTCTGTGGGATCCAGTCCGAGCGCAATCAACTCATCGCGAATCGACAGGTCCTCGAGCGCCTCGGGCGTAACGGAGCTGCGCTGGTACTCGTCACTGAAGGAAATCGACCAGGCGTTCTGGGCATTCATCTGGTGGCGCAGCGTGACGCGGCCGCCAAAGGAATCCAGCGTGTAGACCGGCTCGGCCGTCTGCCACGCTTCGCCTTCGAAGTTCAACGAGAGATTCCTCATGAGGAAGTACGGCTTTCGATATTCGGCCCGCGCCCCTCGATCGAGCGACGACCATTTCGCTTCGAACCCGGCGTGTTCGGCGCTGCCTCGAGCGTTGACGTGGTCCCAGCGGATGCGGGCGCGCCCCTTCTCCTCGCTGCCGTAGCCGGCGCCGAACGTGACCCTCTGCTGCTTCCCCTCGGCCAGAGTGACGCGCACCGGGACCTCGGGGGACCCCGGCGTCTCGTCCTCGCGTGATTCGACATTGACGAACTCGAACAGCTCGAGGCCGTAGAGCCGCCGTTGACTGTCGCGCATCGCGCGCAGCGAGTAAACGTCTCCGGTGTCGAACGTGAGCTGGCGACGGATGGTCTCTTCGCTGACGCTCGCGTGGCCCACGATGTCGATGTCGCCGAAGCTGGCAAGAGTCTTGGGCACCGCCTGAACGGTGAGGCGCCGCTGTCGTGCGCCGACATCGTCCTCGGTGATCGTGACGTCGGCGAACGGATAGCCGTGATCTCGCAGTTCGTTCAAAGCGCGTTCGCGGGTCGTGCGCACGAGCAGCCGGTCCAGCGGCGCACCGGCCTGCAGCTCGAGCGAATCCTCCAGCCGCCGACGATCGTCCTCCGGCAGTACATCGAAACCGGCCAGCTCGACCGCCGCCACGCGGATCGGCTCCCCTTCTGCGATGGTGACGGTGATCGATACGTTGTCCTGCGCGTCGTTGAAGGCGACGTCGACCGACGTCACACGTGCGTCGGGAAAGCCGCGATCGCGGTAGAAGGCTTCGATGCGTTTGAGATCGGCGTCGAACGCCCGCCGGTCGAAGTATCGTTTCCGGCCCCACGGAACCCACGAGCCCTCGCGTGTCTGGAGCGCGCGCTCGAGTGCGCGCTCGTCGACCTGCTCGACCCCGTTGAAGTCGAGGTTGGCGATCTGCACGTCGCCTTCACGGCACGCCCCGATGCTGACCGCAGCCACACTGAAGAGGATCGGTAGAAGGCGGCGCCAGGCAGACATGCGGTTCCGGCCAGTTACACACCGCATGCCAGCAGGCGCGGAGGCGGCGCCGCAGGGGATGGAGAAACGGATCAGTTACACGAGAGCTCAGTTGTGTCGGTGATGATGAATCCCGATTCCGGTGGCCGGACCGCGCTGCGAGGGCTCGAGCGACCGCAGCACGCCAGCTCCGCGAGCTGGCGGATTCCCTCAGCCTTCTCGCGCGGTCAGGCGATGCGTGTCGGCCTGACCTCCATAGGGCTTCATCATCACCTACACAACCGATCTCGGGTGCAGTTGCATGCGAGATGCACGTCACCGGCGACGCCAACCAGGAAGC
>JBOGIR010000630.1:0-2804 GCA_050742335.1 Vicinamibacterales bacterium
CCGCTATCTCACGCACATCCCGGGTGATGCGGGAGAGGGCGAAGGCGGCGGCGCCCAGATGGCGAGCGTCTGCAACGGCAGCACGCTGCCTCGCGCCGACCGGACCAAAGTCTATCTGTTGCGTTCGTTCGGCGGCTCCGGCCACGAGATCTGGGATGTGACCACACCGGAAAAGCCGGCCCGCGTCACCGTTGTCGTCAGTGGGCTGCGAGACACCCACAAGAGTTTCTGGGAATGCGATACCGGGATCGCCTATCTCGTGTCGGGTGACCCCGCGTGGCGCACCCGCCGGATGACCAAGATCTACGATCTGAGCAACCCGGCGAGCCCGGCGTTCATTCGCGACTACGGCGTCGTCGGGCAGCAGCCGGGTTCGACGGGCAACGTGCCCACCGAGCTCCATGGTCCGATTTCGCTGGGGCCGAAAGGCAACCGCATCTATTTCTCGCACGGCACGGGGCGCGGCGGCATCGTCCAGGTCGTCGATCGCGAGAAGCTGTTGAACGGTCCCAAGGAGCCGACCGAAGCGAACCTGCGCTACCCGGTGATCACGCAGATCGATCTCCCGCCGGAGTCCGGAGCCCACACAGGGCTGCCGATACTCGGCGTGTCCATGCCGGAATTCGCCAAGCAGCGGCCGCCGGCCAATCATCCGCAGCCGGGCATGGGCCACGAACACGGCGACACGATTCCCCGTCTAACGACGACCGGCCCGCATCGCGACTTCATCGCGGTGGTCGGTGAGACGACCGGCAACGAGTGTCTCGAGAACCGGCAGTTCGTTCGGATGGTGGACATCACGTGGGACACCAATCCCGTTGGCGTCGAGACATTCAACGTGCCGGAAGCGAGCGGCAACTTCTGCGAGCGCGGCGGCCGCTTTGGCGCCCACGCGTCACACGAAAACACGACGCCGATCTATTACGGGCGAGTGTTGTTCGTCTCCTGGTTCAACGCCGGCGTGCGTGCCATCGACATCCGCGATCCCTATGATTTGAAGGAAATCGGGTTCTACATCCCGGCAACGACGGACAAGACCGACCAGCGCTGCATTGGTCAGGACGCCCAGCGCCGCTGCAAGACCGCGATTCAGAGCAACAACGTCGAGGTGGACGATCGCGGCTACGTCTACATCGCCGACCGTGCGAATACCGGCATGCACATCGTCGAGTTGACGGGTGCCGCGCGGCGGGTCGCGAACTTCCCGGGGCAGAGCACGGCGCAGAGATAGACAGCAACGGCAGGAACCACGAAGCACACGAAGATTACTTCGTGGTTTTCGTGGTTTCCCGTGGCTTGTGACGTAATGGTCAGTTCGACGCCGCGCCAGTCGCCCAGTTCGCTCTGAGACTGGCGCGGTCCACCTGATGGCCGCGCAGGAACACCCCTGAAATCCGTCTCGTATTGGTGATGTCGTCGAGCGGGTTGGCGTCGAGGACGACGAAGTCGGCGCTCTTGCCCGGCGTCACCGTTCCCAGATCGTCCAGCCCGAGAATCTCTGCCGACGTGCGCGTGGCGGCCACCAGCACCTGCGCCGGCGTCATGCCGGCCGCCACCATGTTTTCGAGCTCG
This sequence comes from Vicinamibacterales bacterium, assembly GCA_050742335.1. GTDB lineage: Bacteria > Acidobacteriota > Vicinamibacteria > Vicinamibacterales > UBA2999 > DATCJA01. The sequence continues at coordinate 1,573 of JBOGIR010000630.1, forward strand.
GCGTGCATCGTCCAGCCGACGAACTGGTCGCCGGTCTGTCCACCCCCGTCGGTGCCGACGCCAATCTTGACGCCCGCTGCCGCGAGCCGTTGAACCCCGCGCGCCAGCCGGTCCCACGCCTGACGGCTCTGCTGAGCGGCTTCGGGTGTTTGTCCCGCCAAGCGGTCCTGGAGCCGCTTGATCTGTTCCGGCCGAACCGTCTCGCGGATGAGCGGGTGGGGTGGATTGAGCCACGGCGCCGACACGACTCGGCGTGGCGCGCTGAGCGCCAGCAGGACGGTCGTGTTGGGATGCTGCTTGAACAGCGCGACCAGTTCGTCGTCCACGTCGCCGATCATGTGGCCGAACACGTCGATGCCGGCGCGCAGCAGGTCTTTCGCCTCGCGGAGTCCTGTCGCGTGCACGACGACGCGCATGCCGTGCCGGTGCGCTTCGTCGAGAATCGCGCCATATAGTTCCGGCGCCAGCGCCTTGATCGTGCCGCCCCTGGTATCGACCCACGTCTTGATGAGGGGCACTTTCAGCCGCGCCAGTTCCTGCACGTTCGCGCGGGCGCCCTCGACCGTCGTGACGACGGAGGCGGCGTGGCGCATGTTCTCGTGGCTGATTTCCTCCAGCGGCGCAAGGCCTCGCCCGGCGGTGAGAAATCTCGCGGCATCGGGGTATTTCCCGGTGCGTGTGTCCTCCCTGAGCAGAAACGGCAGCTCGCCGAAATCGCTTCCCATCGCCTGACTCGCGGCGACGCCGAAGTAGGCGAACCGGTACAGGTGGTCGAGGATGTTCTCCCGGGTGTAGTTCTGCGGTCCGCTCGTCAGGTTCTTCATGTACCCGATGTGCGAATGCGCATCGATCAGGGCGGGGATGACCGTCTTGCCGGTCAGATCCACGCGGACCGCGCCGGGCGGTGCCGGACTGTCACCTTGACGGCCCACTCGGGTGAAGCGACCGTTCTGCACCACGAATGCGGAACGCTCGATGGGCGCGCCGCCGTCGCCGCTGATGAGTCGCGCGCCTTCGTACAGCACGGCGGTTGCGGGACGTGGCGCCTGGGCCGCGGTACTTGCCCACAGCACCGCCGCCAGAACAGCCGAGAGCAGCACGCGCGCCATCCAGCCTCCTCCTGCGGGCGCGATCACCGCGCCGGTTGCGGCCTCGCACGCGGCCGCGGCGCGATTCTACGCCACTTTCTCCCGGATGCGACAACGCGCCCATCCCGGAGCTCTGTTGTGTTG
>JBOGIR010000631.1:0-7776 GCA_050742335.1 Vicinamibacterales bacterium
CTCCTGCGCCGCAACGGCACGATGACCCGCGTCGGCTGGGACGACGCACTGACGACGAGGGCGTCACGCTTCCGCGACGTGCAGGAGCGGTTCGGTCCGGGCGCGGTCGGCGTCATCAGCACCGGCCAGCTCGTGACCGAGGAGTTCTACGCGCTCGGCAAGCTCGTGCAGCTCGGGATCGGCACCCCGAACTACGACGGGAACACGACCCTGTGCATGTCGACCGCCGTCGCGGGCTACAAGCGGTCGTTCGGCAGCGACGGCCCGCCCGGCGCGTACGAGGACCTGGAGACTGCGGACGTCGTGCTGCTCATTGGCGCCAACATCGCCGAGAACCATCCGATTCTCTGCTGGCGCCTCCGCTCGAACCCCGGCACTACGGTCATCGTCGTCGACCCTCGGGTGACGAAGACGGCGATGCTGGCCGACCTGCACCTGCCGATCCGGCCGCGCGCCGATCTGGCGCTGATTAACGGCCTCATCCACGTGATCATCGAGCACAACCTGGTCGATCGCGAGTACGTCGCCAGCCACACGACCGGTTTCGACGCGTTGCGCGAGTCCGTCCACGAGTACACGCCGGAGCGCGTGGCCGAAATCACCGGCCTCACGCCCGAGTTGGTGTGCCGGACCGCCTGGACGTACGCCAACGCGAAGGCGGCGTTCATCGGCTGGACGATGGGCGTCAACCACAGCACGAAGGGGACCGAGACGGTCAACGCCATCAACAACCTGGCGCTCATCACGGGCAATGTCGGCCGCGCGGGCGCCGCCCCGTTTTCCATCACCGGACAGTGCAACGCCATGGGCACACGCGAGGCGGGCTTCGCCTCGTCGCTGCCCGGCTACCGCAAGTTCGAGAGCGCCGCCGATCGTGAGGAACTGGCGCGCATCTGGGGCATTTCCGCCGAGAGGATTCCCACCGCGCGCGGGCTTGCGTACCCCGACATCATCGAAGCCGTGCTGGAGCGGCGGATCCGCGCGCTTTGGATCATCGCCACCAACCCGATCGTGTCGTTCCCCAACCTCGGCGCGCTGCAGCAGGCGCTCGAATCGCTCGAATTCCTCGTCGCGCAGGACGGCTATCACCCGACACCGACCTCCGAGTACGCGCACCTCGTGCTGCCCGCGGCGATCTGGGGCGAGAAGGAAGGGACCTATACGAACTCCGAGCGCCGTGTCAGCAAGGTCAACCGCGCGGTGGCGCCGCCGGGTGAGGCGCGCGCCGACTTCGACATCTTCCTGCAGGTCGCCGCGACGCTCGGCGTGCGCGACGCGATCTTTCCCGGCTGGCACAAGCCGATCGATGCGTTCGAGGAATGGAAGCGGGTGTCGGCGGGGCGCCTCTGCGATTACTCAGGCATGACCTACAGCGCCATCGAGCAGTACGGCGGGCTCCAGTGGCCATGTCCGGCCGGCGCAGACAATCCGCGCCAGACGAAGCGGCTGTACGGCGACGGCCGGTTCCCGACCGAGGACGGCCGCGCCCGCCTCATTCCGACCGCGTGGGAGCCGTTCCCGGAACCGCCGACGCCCGAGTTCCCGTTCGTGCTCAACACGGGACGCACGGTGGAGCACTGGCACACCCGCACCAAGACGGCCAACGTCCCCATCCTCGAGCGGTTGTCGCCCGCGGCCTGGGTCGAGATGAACCCGCGCGACGCCCGGCAGCTCCGGCTCAAGCCGCAGGACCGCGTCGACGTGGTGTCGCGGCGCGGACGCGTGCGCAATGTCGAGCTGCGCATCACCGAGACGGTGGCACCCGGACAGGTGTTCATGCCGTTCCATTACGTCGAGGCGAACGCGAACGAGGTGACGCAGAGCGCATTCGATCCGATCTCCCGGGAGCCCAACTACAAGCAGGCGGCGGTCCGGGTTGAACGGGGATCGGGGATCGGGGGGCCGCGATGACGCACCTGGTCGTCGTCGGCAACGGCATGGCCGGGATGGCGTGCGTCGAGCAGATCCTCACCTACGAGCCTCCATTCCGCATCACGGTCTTCGGCGACGAGACGCACGTCAACTACAACCGCATCATGCTGTCGTCGGTCCTGGCCGGCGAACGGACCGCCGACGACATCGTCCTCAATTCCCTCGAGTGGTATCAGCGGAACGACATCGCGCTGCGGCTCGGCGTTCGAATCGTCGACGTCGACGCGCGGTGCCGGACGGTGACGGGCGACGACGGGAGCGTCACGTCGTACGACCTGCTGCTGCTCGCCACGGGCAGCACTCCGTGGATGCCGCCCATCGCCGGGCTCGACAAGGAAGGCGTCTTCGCCTTTCGCACGCTCGACGATACGCGGCAGCTCCTTCAACGCTCGGGGACGGGGACGCGCGCCGTCGTGATTGGCGGGGGACTCCTCGGCCTCGAAGCCGCGCGCGGCCTGCAGGTACAGGGCTGCGATGTGACGGTCGTGCACCTGATGCCGACCCTGATGGAGCGGCAGCTCGATCCGGACGGCGGCCGGTATCTCGCCGGCACGATGGAGGACCTCGGCATCCGCGTCCTCCTCGGGCGCACGACGACGGCCGTCGTTGGCAACGGGCACGCGGAGGGCGTCGCGCTGGAGGACGGCACCATCCTCGGGGCGGATCTGGTCGTGGTGGCCGCGGGCATCCGGCCCAACGTGGAGCTCGCGCACAAGGCCGGTCTCGACGTCACCCGCGGCATCGTCGTCAACGATCAGATGGAGACGTCGGACCCGGACGTGTTCGCCGTGGGGGAGTGCGCCGAGCATCGCGGGGTCTGCTACGGGCTCGTGGCCCCGCTCTTCGAACAGGGGAAGGTGCTCGCTGCGACGATCACGGGCCATCGGGGACCGGAGTACACCGGCACCGTGCAGGCCGCGAAGCTCAAGGTTATGGGCGTGGACGTCTTTTCCGCCGGCGACTGGAGCGAGCAGCACGCGGAGCCCGTGCGCTACGAGGACCGTGCACTCGGCGTCTACAAGAAGCTCACGGTGCGCGACGGCAAGCTGGCCGGTGTGATCCTGGTCGGCGACACGTCCGACAGCCATCGCTACATGGAGTGGCTCCGCGGCGGGACGGACCTCAGCGCGCAGCGGCGCCACCTGCTGTTCCCGCCGCCGGGCGCGGACACGGGCCTCGATGTCGCGGAGATGTCCGAGAGCGCCACCATCTGCGGCTGCGTCGGCGTGACCAAGGGCGCCATCATCCAGGCGATCCACGAGCGAGGCGTCAATACGCTGTCGCAGCTCAAGGAGTGTACGCGCGCGAGCACCGGGTGCGGCAGCTGCACCAGCCTCTGCCAGGAGCTGCTCCGCGCCGTGGCCCCGGAGTTCGAAGAGGAACAGAAGAAAGTGATCTGCGCCTGCGTGCCGTTTGCCGAGGATCAGCTGCGCGACATCCTGCGCAGCCAGAAGCTGCGATCGGTGCAGGAGGTGCTCGACATCTACGGCAACGGCATCGGCTGCGAGGTCTGCAAGCCGGCGCTCAGCTACATGGTGGACATGCTCTGGTGCGGCGACCACGAGGAGGATCGCTCGGCCCGCTTCATCAACGACCGCGTCCACGCCAACATCCAGAAGGACGGCAGCTTCTCCGTGGTGCCGCGCATCCGCGGCGGCGTGACCAGCCCGGACGAGCTGCGCCGGATCGCCGACGTGGCGGAGAAGTACCACGTGCGCATGGTCAAGATCACCGGGAGCCAGCGGATCGACCTGCTCGGGATCCGGAAGGAGGACCTGCCGAAGGTCTGGGCCGATCTCGGGATGCCGTCCGGCCAGGCCTACACCAAGGGCGTCCGGATGGTGAAGACGTGCGTCGGCACCGACTTCTGCCGTTTCGGCACGCAGGACTCCATTTCCGCCGGCATCGAGATGGAGCGCCGCTTTGAGCAGCTCTACACGCCGCACAAGGTGAAGATGGGGGCCGTCGGCTGCCCGCGCAACTGCGCCGAAGCCACCGTCAAGGACATCGGCCTGATTGGCGTCGACGGCGGCTGGCAGGTGGTCGTCGGCGGCGCGGCCGGCAAGGGCGTGCGCAAGGCCGACCTGCTCACCACCGTCGAGGCGACCGAGCACGCGCTCGAGGCGGCGGAGCTCTTCTTCCAGTACTACCGCGAGAACGCGAATTACCTCGAGCGCACCTACGACTTCGTCGAGCGGGTCGGCATCGAGAAGGTGCGCAAGGAGACGGTGTACGCGCCCGACCCGGTGAGGCAGGCGCTGCTCGATCGGCTCGGGAAGTCGAAGGCGCGCGCGAAGGACGCGTGGCTCGAAGGGCGCGAGCCAAAGCATCCCACCCAGTTCATTCCCCTGATCCCGATTGACGGCACCGGCACCGTAGAGAGGCTGGCGTGATCGAACACCGATGGGTCCGCATCACGGCGTGCGCGAACGTCCCCGCGCGGGAAGGGCGCATCGTGCGTCTGGCCGACCGCGAGGTCGCGATCTTCAATCTGGGCGATCGCTTCGTCGCCGTCGACAACCGCTGCCCCCATCGCGGCGGGCCGCTCGGTGACGGCATCGTCACGGGAGCGTCGGTGGTCTGTCCGCTGCACACGTGGAAAATCGACCTCGACAGCGGCTGCGTGGCGCGCCCGGCCGGTACCGATGCGCCGTGCGTGACGACGTATCCGGTCCGCGTGGATGACGGCGTCATCGTCCTGGGGCTGCCGGTTCCGATGCGCGATGCCGGCGCGGCGCCCGCCGACGGAGCAGCGGCATGAGTGTCGTCGCACCAGGGTCGCAGTCCGGCTTCTTCCGCGCCGGTCATGCGCCGACGCTCCTTGCCGCGCTCCTGTACTTCGACGTGAGTTTCATGGCCTGGGTCCTGCTGGGGCCGCTCGCTCCCTTCCTGCGGGCGGACCTCGGACTCACCTCCACGGGAATCGGGCTGCTCACTGCGGTTCCGCTGCTCGGCGGGTCGATGTTTCGGCCGGTCCTCGGCCTCCTCGAGGAGCGGATCGGCGGCAGACGTACGGGGCTCCTCGGCCTCACCCTGACGCTCGTCACGTTGTCTCTTGGCTGGCAATTCGCGCACACGACCCCGCACCTGCTGCTCCTGGGCTTCTTTCTCGGTATTGCCGGTGCGAGCTTCGCCGTAGCGCTTCCGCTGGCGAGCCGCTGGTACCCGCCGGAGTACCAGGGACTCGCGATGGGTATCGCGGGCGCCGGCAATTCGGGGACGCTCCTCGCGACGCTGTTCGCGCCGCGCCTGGCGGAGCGGTTCGGCTGGCAGACGACCTTCGGCATCGCGATGGCGCCGATCGCCGTCGTCCTGCTGTTGTTTGCGCTCGTGGCGCGCGACAGCCCGCGCCGGGCAAAGCCGGCGTCGGCCGCGGCGTACTGGGCCGTGCTGCGAGAGCCCGACACGCTGGCTCTGTCATTCCTCTACGCCCTGACGTTTGGCGGCTTCGTCGGGTTCGCGACCTTTCTGACGACGTTCTTCCACGAGGCGTATCAGGTCTCGCGGGTGGATGCGGGCGACCTCGCCACGCTTGTCGTCGTGGCCGGGAGTTTCCTGCGGCCGATTGGCGGCTGGCTGTCGGACCGGGTGGGAGGCTACCGGATGCTGGTGCTGCTGCTCGCCGGCTGCGCGGTGTGCGTCGCGCTGGTGGCAACGATGCCCGCGGTGCGCGTGGCCGTGGCACTGCTGTTTGTGGCCGTGGGCCTGCTCGGCATGGGCAACGGCGCGGTGTTTCAGCTCGTGCCGCAGCGGTTTCCCGATCGCATCGGCGTGGTCACAGGCGTGGTGGGAGCGGCCGGCGGCCTCGGCGGGTTCTTTCTGCCCTCGGTGCTCGGTGCCGTGCGCGACATGACCGGCTCGTACGCCGCCGGACTGTTGGGGTGCGCGGCGGTGTTTCTGACGGGCACGCTGGTGCTCCTGGAGCTTGGCGCGCGCTGGTCGATCCGGTGGAGAGCGTCGGCGGTGCGGCGGGCCGGCGTCTATTCGTACCGGAGCGCGTTGTCCGGCCTCGACGGCGAGCCGGCCGCCTGAGGCGCAGGGTGGCCTGATGACACAGCATTGGCCGGTCCTCTTGGGCCCGGCTGACACAGTTCATTTCAGAAATGTCTGATCAAGGCGCTGCGGCGACATGAATGTAGCTCCACGTATCTCGTCCGCGGCGGCGCGCGCGCAAGATGTTCGAGAAACAGGCGCCCCACGCCGTGTGCCACGATCGCTTCCTGGTTCACATCTTGCACACCGACAGGCACACTCGTGATCGGTCCACAACCATTGGAGTCCGGCGTCGTCGTGGGCGACCAGTCCGACATCGACCTGCTGCACGAGATCGGAAGCCGCATGGCTGCCGCCGATCCGCTGCACGCGGTCCTGGCGCGCGTGGTCGGCTTCGTCGCGAGCGTCGTTCCGTGCGACTCGTGCTTCATCTACGTGCTCGAAGGCGACGACCTCGTGCTGCGGGCGTCGAAGACGCCGCACCCCGACGTCGTCGACCGCCTGAAGCTGCCGGTAGGACGGGGGATCACCGGGTGGGTGGCCGAGCACCGCCAGCCTGTCGCCGTGGCGCGCCACGCGTTCGAGGATCCGCGATTCCAGATGTTCAACGAGCTGCCCGAGGACAGGTATGAGGCGTTCCTCTCGGTCCCCGTGTTGTCGCGTGGCAAGCTCGTGGGCGTGATCAACCTGCAGCACTGCCAGCCGCACGAGCACAGCCGGCGGGAAATTCAGGTGATCTCGATGATTGGCTTCCTCGTCGGCGCCGAGATCGAGATGGCGCGCCTGGAGACCGAGAACGTCGAACTTTCCGAGCAGCTCGAGACGCGCAAGGTCGTCGATCGTGCCAAGGGCATCCTCCAGCGCGACCTCGGCATCACGGAAGAGGAGGCTTACCTCACGATCCAGCGTCAAAGCCGGCAGCGGCGGAAGACGAAGAAGGAAATCGCCGAGGCGATCGTGCTGGGGGACGAGCTTCGCCGCGGCAGGAGCGCCTCGTAGCGGCGGTCATCCTTCGTTTCGAGAGCCCCGCTGCAACTCCCACAGCTTCGCGAACTTCAGGAACACCGAATACGCGTTCATCACCGAAATCGTGAGCCCCGCCATGCCGTCGAGGATGCCGCGGCGCAGGAGGTAATTGCGGAGAAACGCCGCGGGCGGGTGCACGACGAGATCGAAGGGTCCGGCGCGGCGCCCGGCTTCGTGCATCTGGCGCGCCGCCAGCGTCGAGTAGCGATTGATGCGATCGAGCTGGTCGCGAAGGTCGCGGAACGAGTAGTGCTCCAGCTCGTGGCGCAGCCGCCCGACCGGGCCGTCCACTGCCACCGACTCGTGCACGTATTGTCCGCGCCAGCGCGCCGCCCGCCTGTCGTACAGGCGCGTCTGGTAGTCCGGATAGAAGTCCGTGGTCCGGATCCAGCGTCCCAGGTGATAGGTGACCCGCGGCACGCGATAACCGCGGTTCGGTGACTCGCTCGCGACAACCGCACGGACCTCTGTTGCCAGCGCGGGCGGAATGCGTTCGTCCGCATCGAGCGAAAAGATCCAGTCGTGGGACGCCCGCTCCGCCGCGAAATTCTTCTGGTCGACGTATCCGGACCAGGTGCGGCAGAGAACCGTGACGCCTTTGGCGCGTGCAATGTCGAGGGTGGCGTCCGTGCTGCCGGAGTCGACGAGCAGGATCTCATCCGCCCAGGCGGCGCTGTCGATGGCGGCCGCCACGTGTTCGGCTTCGTTGAGCGTGATGATCGTGACCGAGACTTTCGGCACCTAGCGGATTCTCCCACAGGCCACAGAGACACGGAGACACAGAGAGGAGCTAAACAGAGTCGCGCGGACATGGGATCATCACAC
>JBOGIR010000632.1:0-5814 GCA_050742335.1 Vicinamibacterales bacterium
GCACAAGGCGTTTGTGGACGCGGTGCGACCGATTTACGGCGAGATGAGGGGCCAGTACAGCAAGGAACTGCTGGGGCTGGCCGGGCTTTAGGGCTTTAGGCGTTAGGCTCTGGGCTGTGTCAGCAACTTCTCAACGATTCCCCGGCTCGCGGCCAGCATGTCCTGAATCTTCGACGGATCCTTCCCGCCCGCTTCGGCGAAGTCGGGCCGTCCGCCGCCGCCTCCATCGACAATCGGCGCGATCTGTTTGACCACCTGTCCTGCGGGAATCCTCTTCACCAAGTCGGGCGTCACGCCGACGACGATCACGACCTTGCCGTCGGACGGCGATGCAAGGATGACGACGCCGCTCTTGATGCGGGATCGATGCTGATCGACGAGGGCACGCAGACCATCCTTGTCGAGTCCGGTCACCTCGCGCGCCACCAGCTTGACACCCGCGATCTCCACCACATCCTCGGCCGCGCCAGCACTTCCGCCGCCCATGGCCGCCTTCATCCTGGCCTGCTGCAGCTCGCGCGCGAGCCGCTTGTTCTCGTCCTGCAGGGCAGACAGCCTGGCCGTCAGCTCGCCAGGCCTGGTGTTGAGCGCCGCCGCCAGCTCGGCGATCTCGTCCCGGCTCCGTTGGAAGGCCACGAGCGAATCGAGGCCCGTGATCGCCTCGATGCGCCGCACGCCCGCAGCCACGCCGCTTTCGGACACGATGGCGAACAGGCCGATATCGCCCGTCGCACGCACGTGCGTGCCACCGCACAGCTCCCTGCTGAAGCTGGCAACGGACACGACGCGCACGCGGTCGCCGTACTTCTCTCCGAACAGCGCCATCGCGCCCGCGGCAATCGCCTCCTGCGTGTCTGTGACCTCTGTGTGCACAGGAGTGTTCCGCACCACCTGCTCGTTGACGATGCGCTCGATCTCGACGACCTGCTCGTGTGTGAGGGGGCCGACATGCACGAAATCGAACCGCAGCCGATCTGGCGCCACCAGTGATCCGGCCTGCTTGACGCGCGCGCCCAACACCTGGCGCAGCGCGGCGTGCAAGAGGTGGGTGGCGGTATGGTTGCGGCGCGTGGCGTCACGTGCGGCGACATCGACCTCCGCCGTCACCAGGTCGCGATAGCTCAACGCACCGTGCGCGACCTTCACCGCGTGAAAGCGGGGCATGTCGGCAGGGCCCTTCACTACGTCGGTGACGGTGGCCTCTCCTGCCGGGCCGCTGATGCGCCCCACGTCGGACACCTGCCCGCCGGCCTGGAGATAGAACGGCGTCTCCGTCAGCGCGACGAACCCTTGGTCGCCCTCGTGAAGCTGCTCGACCGGCTGCCGCTGCGCGTTCAGCAACTCGACAATCTGCGAGTTGAGCGACGTGACGTCGTACCCGCAGAATGCGTCCGCCATGGTCGCAAGGCCAGGCCTCGTCTGCCACAGTGTCGCCTCGCCAGCAGTCGCCGTGCCGAACTTGCTCCGCGCACGCGCCTTGTCGCGCTGACCTTCCATCGCGCGCTCGAATCCGTCGCGATCGAAGGAGAGCTTCCGCTCGTCGATCATGTCTTCGATGAAGTCACGCGGGATTCCGTAGGTGTCGTACAACCTGAACGCCGCTTCGCCTGCAACGACTCCGCCTCGCGACGCCGCGTCGTCCAATACCTCTTCGAGGCGCGGCAGACCGCTGGCCAGAACGGCATCGAACCGCTCCTCCTCGCTGCGGATCACCTGGACAACGGCATCACGGCCGGTCGTCAGCTCGGGATACGCCCCGAAGTCTCGGACGAGAATGTCGACCAGGCCATGCAGGAACGGCTCGTCGATGCCGAGGCGCTTGCCGTGCCGCATGGCGCGCCGCATGATCTTGCGCAGCACGTAGCCGCGCCACTCGTTCGACGGCACCACGCCGTCGGCGATGAGGAAGGTCATGGCGCGCGTATGGTCGGCCACCACGCGCATCGAGACGTCGGGCGGCGCCATCGACCCGCCATATCGAGTTCCGGCGCGTTCGCCGACGGCCGACAGCAGCGGGGTAAACAGATCCGTGTCGTAGTTGGACAGGTGACCCTGAAGCACTGCGGTGATTCGTTCCAGGCCCATGCCCGTATCGATAGACGGTGCCGGCAGTGGGTGCAACGACCCATCCGCCTGCCGGTCGAACTCCATGAAGACGTTGTTCCAGATCTCGATGTAACGGTCGCAGCTGCACTCGAGGCCGCGGCACCCGCCGGCGCGCTCCTCGTCGCACGCAATGCCCGGTCCCCGGTGGTAATAGATTTCAGAGCAGCGGCCGCATGGCCCCGTATCGCCCATCTGCCAGAAGTTGTCGTCCGTCCCCAGCTCGCCGATCCGGTCGGCGGGGAGAAACCTCGCCCAGACGTCGTAGGCTTCCGCATCCCTGGGGATGCCGGCCTCGCCCCTGAAAACGGTCGCGAACAGCCGTTCTGCCGGCAGCTTCCATTCCCTAGTCAGCAGCTCCCAGGCGAAGGGAATCGCCTCCTGCTTGAAGTAGTCGCCGAAGGAGAAGTTCCCCAGCATCTCAAAAAACGTGTGATGCCGCAGCGACGGCCCGACATTTTCGAGGTCGTTGTGCTTGCCGCTGACGCGCATGCATTTCTGCGCGGTGGTCGCGCGGGTGTAGCCGCGCCTCTCGCGCCCAAGAAACGCGTCCTTGAACTGGTTCATCCCTGCGTTGGTGAAGAGCAGGGTGGGGTCGTCGTGCGGTACGAGCGGTGCGCTGGCAACGATGCGGTGCTGCTGTCGCTCGAAGTACGTCAGGAAGGAGCGGCGAATCTCGTTGGCGCTAATCGTCATGTCGGGTATGTCTGATGCGGCTCCTGAGGGCGGCATTCACCCGCGCCGCCTCGAAGCCCTGCGCCAGCAGGTACCGCTGCACTCGCCGCGCGGCAGCCCGATCGAGCGATCCCCCTCGGCGGATCCGCCGCTCGAGTGTCTGCGCGAGCAGGGAATCCTCGTCGATGTCGGCGAACACTTCGTCCACGGCGGCCTTCGCGACCCCGCGCGCGATGCCCAGCGCCTCGATCTGGCGGAGCACGCGCAGCCGGCCGCGCCGCTTGACGTGCGCTTCGGTGCGCGCGCACGCCAGAGCCGTGCGGCGATCGTTGAGCGCACCCTCGCCGCGCAGGCGAGCGACCGCCGCGTCCAGATCGTCCGGTTCGAATTGCCGGCGCTCGAGACGGCTGCGCAGCTGCGCCTCGCTCAGCTCACGCCGGGCGAGCATGCGCAGGCCACTGATGTACGCGTCGGGCACGTTGCTAATTGTACCTACAAGCGTAGAGCGCAGGCGTGAGCCTGCGCGCTGCTTCGTGGCCTTCGTGGTGTGCCGTGGTGACTTGCGGTGTGCGCCTTGCGCCTCGAGCCTTGCGCTTCGATCAGTTCCCTCCGAACCGAGTCACGGCCGGCGCGCCCCGGCCCGCAGCGGCGCGCGCCATCTCGTCGCGCGCCGTGTCGGAGGTGCTGGTGATGCCCTGAAGCCGCAGCTTGAACTCGTCGGGATTGGTGGCCCAGCGCAGCGCCTCTTCCCTGGAAATCAGGCGCTGTTCGTACAGGAAGTAGATCGATTGATCGAAGGTCTGCATCCCGTACTGCGATGTGCCCTGCGCAATGGCGCCTCGAATGAGATGTGCCTTCTCCTTGTCGATGATGCAGTCGCGGATGAACGCCGTGACGATCATCACCTCGACCGCCGGTACGCGTCCCTTCCCGTCGGCCTTCGGGATGAGGCGCTGGGAGATCACTGCCTTCAGCACGCTGGCCAGCTGCAGGCGGACCTGCTGCTGCTGGTGCGGTGGAAACACGGTAACGATGCGGTTGATGGTTTCGGAGGCGTCCAGAGTGTGAAGGGTGGAAAAGACGAGATGGCCCGTTTCTGCGGCGAGGAGCGCGGTTTCAATCGTCTCGTGATCGCGCATCTCGCCGACCAGAATGACGTCGGGGTCCTGCCGGAGCGCGCTCCGCAGCGCCTGCGCAAACGACTTGGTATCGATGCCGACCTCGCGCTGGCAGACGATCGACCGTTTGTCGCGGTGGAGATACTCAATCGGGTCCTCGATCGTCACCACGTTGGCCGTGCGGCTCGAATTGATCTCGTCGATCAACGCCGCCAGCGTCGTGCTCTTGCCGGATCCAGTCGTGCCGGTGACGAGCACGAGGCCGCGCTCTTCCTGGGTGATCTGCTTGAGGACCGGCGGCAACGTCAGCTCCGGAATCGTCAACACCCGGAAGGGGATGACGCGAAACGTCATCCCGATCGTGCCGCGCTGCTGAAACGCGTTGCAGCGGAAGCGGCCGAGCCCGGCGACGCTGTAGGCCAGATCGACCTCGTAGCTGTCCTTGAACTTCTCCCGCAGCGCCGTGGGCAGCACGGCGGCGGTGACGGCCATCATGTCGTCGTGGTCGAGGCGCCGCTCCTGGGAGACGGGCGTCAGCTCGCCGCGGATGCGCATCATGGGGTAGCTGCCGGCCTTCAGATGAAGGTCGGACGCGCCACGCTCCACGGCTATCTTGAGCAGATCGTTGACGTGCATGACTGGCCGGGGACCCCCTGGACCGCTATGCGGCCTGGTTGGTCTATCGGCTTCTCCCGGTCCCTGAAGCAGTGGCCGCCGCAGCCTGGACGGGCTGCAGCCAGCCGTAGGGGTCCGGCGCTTCACCTCGGACAATCTGAAAGAACCGCTGCTGCACGGCCTCGGTGACGGGTCCACGCCGCCCGCGGCCCACCTTGATGCGGTCGACCGACCGGATGGGTGTCACTTCAACCGCCGTGCCCACGAAGAAGACTTCGTCGGCCAGGTACAGCGTTTCCCGCGGGAGCACCTGCTCGCGGACCTCGAAGCCGAGGTCGCGGGCAATCGTGATGACCGCGTCGCGCGTGATGCCCCACAGGACCGATGAGGCGATGGGCGGGGTGTAGATCATCCCTTCCCGGACGATGAAGACGTTCTGACCGCTGCCTTCGCTGATGTTGCCGTCGGTGTCGAGCGCGATCCCTTCGGCATAGCCGTCGACGACGGCTTCCATCTTGATGAGCTGCGCGTTGGCGTAGTTCGCCACGCTCTTGGCCATGGCCGGCGTCGTGTTCGGCGCGTTCCGCGCCCACGTGCTGACTTTGACGTCGAGCCCTTCCTCGATGGCTTCCTTGGTGAAGTAGGCGCCCCACTCCCAGACCATGACGGCCACGTCGACGGGGCACGCCCCCGGGTGCACGCCCAGCGAGTCGTAGCCGCGGTAGACGAGCGGACGGATGTAGCACGCCCGGAACCCGTTGAGCTGGATGGTCTCCATCACCGCCTCGGTCAGCGCCGGCCGATCGTACGGCACGTCCATCCGGTAGATCCTGGCGGACTCGATGAGCCGGCGCAGGTGGGCATCCAGGCGGAAGCAGGCGGGTCCCTGCTTCGTGTCGTAGCAGCGGGCGCCTTCGAACACGCCGCTCCCGTAGTGAATGACGTGCGACGCGATGTGAATCTTCGCGTCCTTCCAGTCCACGAAGGACCCGTTCATCCAGATCTTGCCGGTGCCCGGAAAAGCCATGGCAGTGCTCCTGTTGTTCCTGGAGCGCTTTGCGAAATTGCGATATGCGCTCACACTGATTCTAACCCCGGAGCTCCCGGAGCTCAGTTGTGGTGGTGATGATGATGATGATGATGATGAATCCCGATTCCCGCCTTCGCTAAAGCTATGGCGGGCCGCCGAAGCCTTGGCGGAGGCTGGCCGGTGGCCGGACCGCGCTGCGAGGGCTCGAGCGGCCGCAGTACGCCAGCTCCGTGAGACGCACCCCACCGCGCACAGTCCGCGCGGCGGGGGCCC
>JBOGIR010000633.1:0-14483 GCA_050742335.1 Vicinamibacterales bacterium
GACATGCTCCCATGGGTGCTCTTCTACGCCCGCCGAGCGCCAATCGGCGTCGAGGGGCCGCAGTCGGTGCCTCGCGGCGAAGTCGTGCTGCAGTCGATTGACGGCCGGCTGGTTACGGTCCCCGGCGAACAGCAGGAAAGGTGACGACCTCGGGGCCCCCAGGCGTTGCCACGACATCTCGGGCCGCACGAGCGTCCGGCTCTTCCGGCCGATCGCCCATTGGCGCCGACGACCTGTGACACGATCCCATCAAGCCCGCAGGTGTTGGACCCGAATCGACACGTTCGCGGTTGTGGCCCTGACCGTGCTGGCCGGAGGGATGCGGTTCGCCGGCATCACCCAGCCGTCCGATCTCGTGTTCGACGAGCACTATGCCGCCGACGCGTGTCTGTTCGTGCTGGGGCCTGCGGGAGGATGTCCGGTGCCCCAGGAAATCGGCCTGGTGCATCCGCCACTTGGCAAATGGCTGATCGGCGCCGGCATCGAACTGTTCGGGTTCACGCCAGTCGGGTGGCGGGTCGCGCCACTCGCAGCGGGAACCTTGAGCGTCGCCCTCCTGTACCTTCTTGCGCGCCGGCTGCTCGGCTCGACCCTTGCCGCTTCTCTCGCCGCAGGGCTCCTCGCGTTCGACTTCCTCCACTTCGTCATGTCACGCACGGCGATGCTGGACGTGTTCGTCGTGCTCTTCGGCCTCGCGTCCTTCTTGTGCCTCGTCTACGACTGCGATCGCGACCCCTCTGGCGAAACCGACGGCACTAGTCTTCCTCGACTACACCAGCGACCCTGGCTCCTGGCTGCCGGCCTCGCGGGCGGCGCGGCGGTTGCGTCGAAATGGTCGGGCGGTTACCTGTTGGCCGCAGTCGCTCTGCTTGCCCTCGCGCACGGCGTGACCCACCGCAGGCACGGCCAGTCTGGCATTCGGCACCTGGCATCCAGAGAAAGCGTGCCTCTGCTGGTGGCGTTCGTGCTCGTTCCAGCCGCCGTGTACGTGGGGTCCTACGCTGGGACGTTGCGGGGATCGCTCTTCGCCTGGCCGTGGGCGGAGGGGTCGTGGACGCACGTCTTCTTCGAGCGCCACCGGCTCATGTTCGACCACCACATGGGTTCGCTCTACACGCATCCATACATGTCGTCGGCCTGGTCGTGGCCGCTGATCAAGCGACCCGTGCTTTTCTACTTTCGGGAGCTCGAGGGCGGTGTCTATCAGGAGATTCTCGCGATCGGCAACCCGGTCATCTGGTGGGCAGCCCTCGCGGCCCTTGCCGTGACGACGTGGCAGGCGGTGCGCGGGGGGGCCTTCCAGGCCAGGGAATGGGTCATCGTCGCCGGATTCGCAGCCGGCTACGTCCCGTGGCTCCTCATCACGAGACAGGAGGCTTTTCTCTACTACTTCCTGCCCTCGGTCCCCTTCTTGTATCTGGCCGTGGGCCACCTGGTGTCGAGCGTGCCCGCCGGGTTCAGGCGGCTGACGGCGAGCGGTGCGCTGGTGGTTGCTTCCGTCGGGATGTTCCTGTTCTTCTGGCCGCTCCTGACAGGCCGCCCCGTCAGCCACCAGCGCTGGGAACAGCGCATGTTGTTCAGCAACTGCGACCCGGCCGAAAGGACGCCCGTCATCAGACCGGTCCCTCCCCCGGCGGGATGGTGCTGGCAATGACGACACGGCGCCTGGAGGGACTGTCGGTCGTGCTGCCGGCCCTGAACGAGCAGGGCAACGTCGGGCGCGCGGTCGAAGCGGTCCGTGCGGCGGGCAGGCGGCTCGCGGACCAGGTCGAGGTCATCGTCGTCGATGATGGATCGACCGATGGCACCGTCGCGGAAGCGCGCCAGACGGGCGCGCGCGTCGTGTCGCACGAGTCCAACCGAGGCTACGGCGCTGCGCTGCGGAGCGGATTCGCCGCCGCACGCCACCCCTGGATCTTTCAAATGGACTGCGACAACCAGTTCGATCCGGAGGAGCTGCCCAAGCTGGTATCGCTCGCTGACGAGGCCCAGCTCGTCATCGGCATTCGCGCGGCGCGCGCCGACCAGTGGCGGCGAATCTGGGCCGGGTGGGCATGGAATCAACTGTGCCGACTTGCCTTCGGCTTCATCGTGCACGACGTCGATTGCGGCTTTAAGCTCCTCAATCGAGCGGCGGTCGGCGCCCTCGATCTCGGCTGCAATGGTGCGGGTATCTCACTGGAATTGTGCGTGGCCGCACGTTCGGCGGGTTTCAGGATTGCGGAGGTGGAGGTCCACCATTCGCCCCGAACAACCGGAGCACCGACGGGTCTTCGATGGCGAGTGGTCGTGCGCGGGCTGTATGAACTCTACAGGCTGCGCTTACGGTACGCGCGGCGCGCCAGCCGCCTGCCAGTGCCGACCACGTCGATGAAGGCGCAAGCACACCAATGAGGTTCCACCGCCTCGTTTCGTGGGTCAACACGCCGCGCGGTCTCGTGTGCCTCTTCGCGGCTGGCCTGACGGTTCGGCTCGTGATTGCCCGGATCAGCGAGGGCCTGTGGTTCGACGTCACGCTGTTCCGACTCTGGTCGGATCGACTCGTGGAGCGTGGGCCGTCGGGCTTCTATTTGCCTCCCGCCGAGTACGAAGTGGACTATCCGCCTGGATATCTCTATGTCCTGCTCGCACTGGGCAAGGCGTCCCGGGCGCTGCTGGGAGGACCACCGTCGACAGCGATGCTCAAGCTGCCGGCCATGCTCACCGACCTCGGCGTCGCCGTACTCGCGATGCTGCTTGCGGCCCGGGTGACGCCCGCCAGTATGAAGGATCGGATCCGAGCCGTTGCCGCTGCCGCCATCCTCTTCAACCCGGGCCTGGTCTTGACATCAGCCGCATGGGGCCAGGTGGATTCGGTCCTTGCGCTGTTCGTCCTCGCAATCGTTTACACGCTTGCGGGTCCTCCAAACATTCGGCGTGAAAGTTGCGCTGTTGGGTTGTTTGCGGTGGCTGCCGCCTCGAAGCCGCAAGTCGTTTTTGCCCTCCCCATCCTGGGCGTCTTCTTGGTCTGGCGTCACATGTCTGACGGCTGGTCCGCGCTCGGGCGGCTCACAGCTTTGGCCCTTCTCGGGGGGGCCGTGGCAGCAGCGATGTTCCTTCCCTTTGGCGTGAGTCCAATCGACATGGTGGGGTTTTATGGCGAAGCGCCATCCCGTTCGCTGTATCCGTTCACGAGTCTATGGGCGTTCAATGTGTGGGGCGCGGCGGGCTTCTACCGACCTGATGTGGGCGCCGGAGCGGTGAGAATCGGCGGCGTTGCTGCTATGTACGTAGGTCTGGCGGCGTTCGCACTGATGACCGCGGCTATCGTGGTCCGGTGCTGGAAGTCGCTCGTGAACGGACTCGAACCGGAAACCGTCGTACTGTTCGGTGCTGCGGCGATGACGTGCGCGGCGTTTTCACTGTTGACTCGCATGCACGAGCGCTATCTGTACCTGGCCGTTGTCGCACTGACCCCGTTGGTTGCCGACCGGCGCTTCAGGTGGGCGCTGGCCGTGCTGTCGATCTGCTTCCTGCTGAACGTGCACTTCGTCTACGTGCTTCACTCACACCAGGCGTCTCCGCCTGGAGCGGCCTGGACGATCCAGCCACTCTACGATCTCCTGTTCGGACACGCACAAGACGCCGCGGCGCGCAAAGCGCTCAGCGTGATCACGGCGGCCTCCTGCTTGGGCGTGGCGTTTCTGGGCTGGAGGTGGCTCGACCCCATGCCCCGCCGTGTGACGTCGCGGAAGGCGGGCTGCGAGTCAACGATGTCAGCTCACGCCAGCCAGCACCTCGAGCGCCCCCTGCCGGAGCCTCCAGTCCCAATCTCTGGAACCCCGTAAACTAGGGGTCTTCGCAACGAAAGGTACATCGGATCTCATGGGATCCCTCGTCGCTATCTTGTCGCGATCCGGCCCTCCCGACACCTGGTCCGCTCGACGGATGCTCGCAGCGGCGCCTCATCGAGGAGCTGCCGGTGATCTGCGCGTGTGCGGGAACGCCGTCCTCGGCGTGAGCAACGCGCCCAACTTCGTCGACTCCACGATCTCGGCGCCGGGACCGATGACTGCCGTCTTCTCGGGGAAGCTCGACAATGCCTCGGCGCTCACGGCCATGCTCTCCGCGGCGGGGTGTCCCCCCGTCTCGGCCACCAATCCGGCCGATGTCGTCGTGTCCGCGTTTCAGGCGCTTGGGCCTGAGGCGCCCAACCGATTCCGCGGCGTCTTCGCGGGCGTCCTCACGGACGGCCAGCGGATGTGGAGCTTCCGCGATCATCTCGGCTTCCAGCCGCTCTTTTTCGCCGACCATCCCCGCGCCTTTTTCGCGGCGACAGAGGTCAAGCAGGTTGTCGCGGGAGCGGAGATCCAGCGCCAGCCCGATACAGGGGTTCTCGAGCAGATCTTTTACGGTCGGCTGCGGCAGGACTCGCCCAGTGCGTTCAAGGGTGTCTCCAGGGTTCCGCATGCCTCGACCCTGAGCGTCAACGGCGATGGCCCTCCAGCGGCACGAGCGTACTGGCATCCACGACGCCTTGTCGAGACCGCGTCGGTTGCCTCCTTCGAGGACGTGCAGGTCAAATTCGACGAGCTCTTCAAGCAGGCCGTTGCGCGTTGTCTGACTGGCGAGGACGTCGTTTCTCTCAGCGGCGGCATCGATTCTCCAGCCGTGGCCGGGTTTGCCGCGCCGCTGTATCGCCAGTCGAATCGCGCGCCACTCGCGGCGCTCTCGCTCGTTTTTCCCGACCACCCCAAGGTCGACGAGCGACCCCATATCGAGGCAGTTGCCAGCTTCCTCGGCATGCAGCTTCATACATTCACGTCGAAGGCGAGAGTTCTCGACGATCTGGTCAGGTGGTGCGGGCTGCTCGACGGGCCGATTCCGAGCATCAGCGCTCCCCAAATGCACGAGTTCTACCTCGAGGCGCGCCGTCTCGGATACCGCAACGTCCTCACCGGAGACATCGCCGAGTGCGTCGCCGATCTCCCGCTGCATGTCGCGGGACACCTGCTGATTCGGGGACGATGGAAGCCACTTGCCCGCCTGCTTTCGACCGAGCACAGGCAAGGGGCTTCCTTGAGGAAGATCGGCTCCTGGAGGAACTTCGCGTCACAGTTGTTGATGCCGTTCGTTCCGGGCCGCATGGCCCGGTGGTATGCGTCCGTGCGGGGACACGACGCTCCCAAGCGGATCCCGGACTGGCTCGACGCCCGCACCGTCAACGAGGTTCCGTACCGGACCGATCTCGTGCCACCGGGCTGGGCTCGCTTCACCGCCGTCCAGACGATGCCGCTCGAGGGGTGCCCCATCACGATGGAGGGCGTGGAGACGTGCTCGGCTGTCGCCGGCGTAACCGTGCGCCGCCCGTTTGCCGACGTGGATCTGTGGGAGTTCTTCCTCAGTCTGCCTGCCGAGATCAAGTATCCGGACTTACGCACGAAAACGCTACTCCGGCGACTCCTGCGAGGCAGGGTCCCGGACCGCATCTTGGAGCGCCGCGACAAGACGTACTTCGACGATCACGTGATGTCACAGGTGGACTATCCCCTGTTGAAGCAGTTCCTCTGGAAACCCGACCACCGCGTTCGTGGCGTGGATTACGAACGTCTGGCGCTCCGCCTGGAACGACAGGACCTCACGCTCATCGACTGGTTGTGGCTCAGCGATCTGCTCCGCATCCATGCGTTCCTGAAGCAATGGTGACTTCTCGCGCCGACGGGAAACCGGGCGAGGAGGAAAGCCCCTCCTGCTTCGGAATGCGCGTTCGTTCCTCGCACTCCTTCAGGTTTCTGCGGCGAGGGGGCGGAACGAATACCGTCGAGGTCGCTCAGGCCGCCGAGTCGCTCGCAGCGCCGGAGGCCACGATGCTGTACGAATGGACGCTGCGCGATCCGAGCGCCGAGGTGACCGCCCGTCTGTTCAGCGCCGACGGTATCTTGCACTTCTGGACCAGCGACGCAGGCTGGTACCGCATTGAGCCTGCGTCAGGCAGGATCGAGATGTCGGATTACCCCGACGAGCTCCGTCGCGAGCAGCGGCTGTGGGGGATTCCGACGGTTCTCTGCGCCAAGAATCGGGGCGATCTCGTGCTCCATGCGGCCGGAGTCGAGGTCAACGGTGGCGCCATTCTTCTGGCGGCGCCAGGCCGATTCGGCAAGACCACGCTCGCCCTGGCATTCCATCGCGAGGGTTACCGCCTGCTGACCGAGGACACCGCCGTCTGCAGCCTGGCGTCGGACCCGCTGCTGTTCCCGGGACCGACGTCCATCCGAATCCGCCCTGACATGTTCGACGGCCAGGCTCCAGCCGGAACCACGCTCGTTGCCGCGAGAGGCGATCGCATTCACCTGGCGCTCGATGCCGACCGCATGGGTGACGGACGCCCCGTGCCCATCCGGGCGCTCGTGTTCCTCCGCGAATCGTCTGATCGGATCGTCCTCGAACGGGTCAAGAAGGGGGAGGCGATCCCGGACTTGTGGACCCTGAGCTTCCGCTTTCCGGACGAAGCGGAACGGCGCCGGTCATTCAGCCAGCTGGCACGGCTGGCGACCGTCGTGCCCGTGTGGAACGTCTATCGGCCGCTGCGGGTGGACCGCCTGCAGGAAATTGTTTCGCAACTGCTGACCCTCAGTCACTGACCTCCGCGGATTGAGTTCCGAAAGTGCAGCAGTGCCCGCTGAGCCTGCTGAGCCACCGTACAGACCCTCGTCCTTCGCCTTCCCTCACGACTGACAGATCTGCTCGTCGGTGAACCTGCTCCGTTTCGGTCCTCCTCACGGAGGACCCTCATGACACGCGTAGCGGTTCACAGAGGCCGGTCATTCTCGAACGCCCCGCGGACCCCACCGCGGTGACCCACCTGTTCGTTCCAGAGCCCGACACTCCCGAAGACGGACGCAGGCATCGCCATATTCGCTCCCGTGAGGGTACGGTGATTGGCGCGTCAACCGGCACGTAGCGCGTCCTCCCCGGACGAGCGGCCGTGACCACCTCGCCAACCGTACCATCCCGTTCATGAAGCGGTCCTGTGATACCAGCCGCCGATGGTGAGCCTCGATCTCGGTTCGGCGTCAGCCGTGATGGCGGTCACAAGATGGTGTGTGTCGGTCAACACGTCAAAGGCAACCAGGCTGTTGTATTCAGGCAGAACCGCCGTGTCGTTCCCTTCTTTGTCGACCACGTGCAGCACGCCGCCGAACCGGGATTCCCAGCCGGGAGACAAGTAGATCACGAGCGCGAGCTGGCGGTTCCGGTTATCGTCCGAATGGGGACGGAGGAAGTCGCCCCGGGACATCGCGTGCGCCCCGAAGTCGTCGCTCCAACTGAGGGAGAGCCCGGAAATGGTCTCGAAGAACCGTTGGAGTTCCGGTCGCTGAAACGCCTGACGAAACTGCACGTACGTCAGCGCGTTGCGGCTCATCCGGAACTCCGGTGCGGTACCCTGCACCTTTCGGAGCCGAAAAAATCTGTCCTCGCTGGCGGCAGCCAGCCATCGCTCCTCCGCCACGGCGCCCTCGACGGAGTAAAGCCCGTGCTCGGTGAGAAACTCCGCCTCTGTAGTCAAGAACCGGCTCAGTCGGTCGGCCACAGCTGGTTGGAGAAAGTCCCTGATCCAAATGAGGCGCATCGGGTGGGAGTTGAAGGAGTGTCCATACTGTTCCAGCACCTGGTCGTGGAGATGGTGAGCCTGGATCCACGACTGCAGCCACTCATGGTTCATGAGGTCGACACCTTCGAACTTGTAGGATAGGACACCCACGTCGCGAACTGCAATCGTGCGTATCGGCGCCCCGCCCGCTTCGATCGGATTCAGCCCGTCTGTCCCGGTCGCATCCTATTGCCTTACACGTACCGGCCGATAACTTCCCAGTGAACGCTGTCGCGCGGATGCATGACGTGCACAACCGCGCCTTTTGCCCGACGTAGAAAGGCCATCATGACGACTCCCGCACGGATCTTGGCGCTCCCCGCGTCCGTGGCGCTTCTCTCTGTGACGACTCTTGCTGACGCCCCAGAGATACAGACGCTCAAGAATCTGAAGTTCGCCAGCATTGAAGTGCCCGACTCTTCGATCACCGAAGCCAGGGGCATCAACAGCCTCGGCGAGACTGTGGGCTTCTGGCAAGATGAGGCCGGACGCGGCCATGGCTTCCTCTTGAGCGGGGGTGTGTACAGGTCCATCGACATCCCGGACGCCGTCCTTACGGTGGCCAGCGACATCAACGATGCTGGCGACATCGTCGGCACGTACCACGAACCCGCTGGCCCGGGTGAGCTGTTCGGAGACTCCCACGGCTTTCTACTCAGCGCCGCCGACGGCCAACTGACGACGATTACCTTTCCTGGTCAGCAGGTCACGTGGGTCACTGGCATCAACAACCACGGGCAGATCGTCGGCGGCTACAGTAGGTGGAACGGGGATCAGGTACTCGGCGTCCACGGCTTCATACTCGCGGAGGGGACCTTCACTCGCATTGATTTTCCGGTGCCGGAAACGCCTGCGCACGTCCCGGTGACGTATGCGATTCGGATCAACAATGCAGGCGACATTGTTGGCGGCTATAACGACGACATCTACCAAACGCGACGCGGCTTCGTGCTCCGCGATGGTCTGTACACCACATTCGACGTCCCCGGCTCCGGGTTCACCGACCTCTACGCAGCAAACAACGCGGGCGCCATAGCCGGCGAGTACCTGGACATTGACGGACAAGTCTACGGCTTTCTGTTCAGCCCGGACCGGGGATTCCATCGTCTGGCTGGCACCGGTAATCCCAAGGAGCGCATCACATCGCTGGTGCCCTTCGGCCTCAATGATTCGGGGCAAATCGCAGGCTCGGGTGTCACCGCGTCCGGCTCGCTGAATGGCTTTGTGGCTGAGCCACCGACCGGGTGGCTGTCAGAACCGGTCCTATTCTCGCGAGTCCGCTGACGGCGATCTCTTCGCCGGCTCTGATCTGTAACTCGCGGCACAGATGTGTGACGCCGAACACGTCCGCGAGGTTCTGACAGCAGAAGGTTGGAGCCCCCAAGTTCTTCACTGCCAAATGTTTCGCGGCGTCAGTCGCGCTGACGATACAGTGGGCATTCCGATTGCCCCACGACGGCGCCATGGCTGCCAACATATTCCGCGCCGCATGTCTCGTGTCTCTCGTCGCACTCGGAGTTGCGCACTCAACCGAGGCAGCCACACTGACCTTGGCCTGGGACCACAGCTCGAGCACCGGCGTCGCCGGGTACAAGGTGTTGTACGGCACCCAATCAGGGAAGTACACGACTAGCATCCAAGCCGGCTACGTCACCTCGGTGAGTCTCCCTGGCCTGACCAACGGGACGACCTACTATTTTGTCCTACAGTCGTACGACAGCAGCGGTGTCGTCGGAGCACCCTCGTCGGAAGTGTCCGGTCAGGTCCCAGTTGTGCAGTCCCTGGCAGTTTCGTGCCCTTCTCCTATCGTGACGTCGCTTGACGGCAAAGCGGTGTCAGTGACACTGACCCCCACCGTCGCCGGAGGAGTCACGCCGATCACCACCAGCTGCTCGCCGACGTCTGGCTCGCTCTTCCCTGTCGGCAGCACGTCGTTTACCTGCACCGCCGTTGACGCACTACAACAGAAGGCCTCCTGCACATCGACCGTCGTCGTGAAGACGGGCACCACGCAGCCGCCCCCACCTCCACCCTCCACGCAGCCGACCCTCACTCCACTGAGCCTGACATGCCCGGAGATCGCACCTGTCACGGAAAGCGGCAACAGCGGGAAGGCGCTCGTGAGATTTGCCGATCCGGCGTTCAGCGGTGGGACGGCGCCGGTCGCAGTGAGCTGCAGCCCGAGATCGGGCTCGACGTTCAGCGTCGGTACCACAACCGTCTTCTGTCAGGCCACCGATGCCGCGCGTCAGACCGCCAGGTGCACGACCGACGCGACCGTGCTCGTGGGCGGTGGCAATGGCGGACAGAAATAGAAATAATAGCCGCTATCGCGTCACCGGCTGAGACGCGTCATGGATGGAAGGCTGGCGGGGATGGGACGAGTACGCGCCGTTCTACGATTGGGAGAACGCACGTACGCTCGGCCGGCGCGATGTTCCGTTCTGGCGCCGATTCGCACTGGACACCCCGGATAGAGTTCTCGAGCTCGGCTGCGGAACGGGACGCATTACGCTTCCGCTGGGCCGCGCCGGCGTCCGCGTCGTCGGCATCGATCGGTCGGCGCCGATGCTCGCGCGTGCGCGGCGGCGTCGCGCTCGCGCCGGTCTGACCCGCCAGGTCCACCTCGTCCGCGGCGATATCCGCCACCTTCCGTTCCCCAAATCCGCCTTTGCCACGGTGCTTGCGCCGTATGGCGTGCTGCAGTCGCTGCTGCGCGAGCGCGATCTGGCCGCAACGCTCGGCGCGGTCCACCGCGCGCTGCAGCGCGGCGGATCGTTCGGGCTGGAACTGGTGGCCGACCTGCCTGCGTGGGAGGAGTACCGGAAGCGCCGGAGTCTTCGCGGGTGGCGGAGACGCGGCGGCACCCACGTGACGCTGATTGAAACGGTGCGACAGGAGCGCGCGCGCCGCCTCACGATCTTCGACCAGGAATTCACCGAGCGCCGCGGCCGCCACCGGCGGACCTCCCGGTTTGCGCTCACGTTCCGGACGCTGTCGGTTCCGCAGATGGTCCGGCGCCTCGAAAAAGCCGGCTTTGCAGTATCTGCCCTCCTTGGCGACTACCGCGGCGGCCCCTGGGACCCTCGGGCTGAAGTCTGGATGATATTGGCGAAAAGAACCTGATAAGATTCCCCTGCTTCAGGGGAGTTTTCTCATGTCTGGCCATTCCAAGTGGCACACCATCAAGCACAAGAAGGGTGCCGCGGACGCCAAGCGCGGCAAGGTCTTCACGCGCCTCATCAAGGAACTGACCGTCGCCGCCCGTAATGGCGGCGGCGATCCCGACACCAACCCGCGCCTCCGCACCATCGTCGCCGAGGCGAAGGCGAGCAACATGCCGCGCGAAAACATCGATCGCGCCATTCGCCGGGGAACGGGTGAAGAGCCGGGTGTCACCTACGAAGAGGTGACCTACGAAGGGTACGGTCCCGGCGGCGTCGCCCTCTTGATTGACACGCTGACCGACAACAAGAACAGGACGGTCGGAGAGATACGCCATCTTCTCAGCAAGCATGCGGGCAACCTCGCCGCCGAGAACAGCGTGGCCTGGATGTTTTCGCGGAAGGGCCAGGTCGTCGTCGAAAAGGGCAGATTGGACGAGGACAAGCTGCTGTCGGCCGCGCTCGACGCCGGTGCCGACGATATGAATGACGACGGCAGCGCGTGGGAGATTACGTGTGCACCGGAGGGGTTCGAGGCGGTACGTGCGGCCGTGAAGGGGCTGGGCGTGGAGCCCGCCAGCGCGGAGATCGCGATGGTCCCGCAGAACTACATCAAGCTGGTGGGCAAGGAAGCGCAGCAGATGCTCAAGCTGATGGAAGCCATCGAGGACCACGACGACGTGCAGCACGTGTGGGCCAACTTCGACGTCGAGGAAAAGGAGATAGAGGCCTCCCTCGCGTGAGGATTTTCGGCATCGATCCGGGCTCCGCGCGCACCGGCTACGGATGCGTGGAGACGGACGGCCGGGTGACGCGCCTGGTGACGTGCGGTGCCATTACGGCGCTGCCCGGCGACGTGTTTTCTCAGCGCCTCGCGCGCATCCATCGAGAGCTCGTGCGGCTGCTGGCCGGGTGCACGCCCGACTGCGTGGCCATCGAGAACCTGTTTCATGCCGCCAATGTTCGCCGCGCCCTCGAGCTCGGTCATGCGCGCGGCGTTGCCCTGCTTGCGGCGGTTGAAGCCGGGTGTCCGGTGGTGGAATACACGCCGGCCGAAATCAAACGGGCGGTCGTCGGATACGGGCGCGCCGAAAAGCACCAGGTGCAACAGATGATCAAGCTGCTGCTCGGCCTCGCGCAGCCGCCCTCGCCCCACGATGCGGCGGATGCGCTGGCCGTCGCCATCTGTCACCTGCATTCGATGCCGCCCGTCAGCAATCGCAACGGGATCGGGGATCCGGGATCGGGGATCCGAATTCCGACAGCCGGACCCAGGATCCCGGATCCCGGATCCCGGCGCGTCACGCCGCGCACGTGGCGCCAGTACCGGCCCCGCACGGCAGGATGATTGCGTTTCTCCGCGGGACGGTCATCGAGAAGCAGCCCAACCTGATCATCGTCGACGTGCAGGGCGTCGGATATGAAGTCCACGTTCCGCTGTCCACCTACTACGACGTGGGCGACACCGGCACGGACGTCGCGCTGCGGATCCACACGCACGTGCGCGAGGACGTGCTGCACCTGTACGGATTTCTCACGCCGCTCGAGCAGCAGTTGTTCGAGCGGCTCATCGGCATCAGCGGCATCGGCCCGAAGCTAGCGGTCGCCGTGCTGTCGGGCATCGAGCCACGCGACTTCGTCGCGGCGGTGCAGCGGGCAGACGTGGCGCGGCTCACCGGTATTCCCGGCATCGGCCGCAAGACTGCGGAACGCATCGTCCTCGAGCTGAAAGATCGGATCGCGCGGCTTGCCTTGCCCGACGTCGATCGCGCTGACGCGGTTCCCTCGGCCGACCGGCTGCGCGACGACCTGCTCTCGGCGCTGCAGAATCTGGGCTATCATCGGCCGCTGGCTGAAAAAGCCGTTGATTCCACGCTGGCCTCGACCGGCACGCCGTCCTTCGAACATGCGCTCAAGGCAGCCCTTCGCGAGTTGATGCGATGATGTGCGTCACCGCGCTTCTACTTTGCTCTTCGCACTTTCTACTTTTCCACTTTTCCACTTTTCCACTTTCTACTTGTGTCTGATCGTCTGATTGTCGGTGGCCGCCTCGATGAAGACACGCAGTACGAAGCCGGCCTGCGTCCACGCTTCCTGCACGAATACATCGGGCAGGATCGGGTGCGCGACAATCTGACGGTGTCGATTGCGGCGGCACGCGGGCGGCGAGAGGCGCTCGACCATGTCCTGCTCTACGGTCCGCCCGGGCTCGGCAAGACCACGCTCGCCTATGTCATCGGCAATGAGATGGGTGTCGCCGTGCGCGCGACGGCCGGCCCCGTGATCGAGAAGCCGGGCGATCTGGCCGCGATGCTCACGAACCTGCAGCAGCACGAGACGCTGTTCATCGACGAAATTCACCGGATGGCGCCGGCGATCGAGGAGATCCTCTATCCGGCGATGGAGGACTACGAGCTCGACATCGTCATCGGGCAAGGGCCAAGCGCGCGGTCGGTCAAGGTGCCGCTGCAGAAGTTCACGCTGATTGGTGCCACCACACGCGCGGGGCTGCTCTCCGCCCCGCTCCGCGCCCGCTTCGGCATCGTCCACCGTCTGGATTTTTACGAGGAGCGCGACATTCACGAAATCGTGCGCCGCTCGGCAAACATCCTGGGCGTCGAGGTGGAGGACGCCGCGGGGCAGGAAATCGCGCGCCGGTCGCGGGGCACACCGCGCATCGCGAACCGGCTGCTGCGGCGCGTTCGGGATTATGCGCAGGTGCGCGCGGATGGCAGGATTACGCTGGAGGTCGCGCGCGCGGCGTTGCAGTTGCTCGAAGTGGACGATCACGGGTTCGACGAGCTCGATCGCCGGCTGTTGCGGACAATCGTCGAGAAATTCAGCGGTGGTCCGGTGGGCCTCAACAGCCTGGCTGCGGCCATCCACGAGGAAAAGGACGCCATCGAGGACATCTACGAGCCGTTCCTGATTCAGGCCGGATTCCTCGATCGGACGCCGCGCGGCCGCGTCGCCACGGCGCGTGCCTACACATACTTGGGGCTCACCGCTCCAGGGAAGGACTCTCGTTTGTGGTAACGACGCCCGACACGAGCCGCGCCATTTGCGCGCGCATCGCCAGTGTGGCCGGCTACGTCCCGCCACGGATTCTCACGAACGCCGACCTCGAGAAGATGGTGGACACCACCGACGACTGGATCATGCAGCGCGTCGGCATCCGCGAGCGGCACATCGTCGACGCCGGCGTGGCCACCTCGGACCTGGCGAAAGAGGCGGCGCTCACCGCGATCCAGCGCGCGGAGCTGACGCCGGCCGACATCGATCTCATCCTGGTCGCCACGACGACGCCCGACACGCTCTTTCCCAGCACGGCGTGCGTGCTCCAGTCGAAAATCGGCGCCACGCGTGCCTGGGGATACGACCTCGGGGCCGCCTGTTCCGGGTTCACCTATGCGCTGACCACGGCGGCGCACCTCGTGGCGGCCGGCGGCAGCCGAAACGCGCTCGTCGTGGGCGCGGACGTGATGTCGAGCATCATCGATTACACCGACCGCTCGACGTGCGTCCTGTTCGGTGACGGCGCCGGCGCCGTTGTCGTCAGGCGCAGCGAGGACGGGCAAGCCGGCATTCTCGATTTCGAGAACTACATCGAGGGGAGCGGCGGTCCGGCGCTCTGCATGCCGGCCGGCGGCAGCCGGATGCCCGCGAGCCGCGACACCGTCGATCGGCGC
>JBOGIR010000634.1:0-26867 GCA_050742335.1 Vicinamibacterales bacterium
GCGGGCCGACCAGCAGCACGCCCTTGGGAATCCGTCCCCCGAGTGCGGTGTATTTCTTGGGAGTCTTCAGGAATTCGACGATCTCCTTCAGCTCCTGCTCGGCCTCGTCCACGCCCGCCACATCCGCAAAGCTCACCTTCACGTCGTCTTCGGCGAAGACGCGGTGCTTGCTGCGGGCGAACGACATCACGCCTCCTTCGGCACCGCCCATGCGCCTGAAGAAAAAGCTCCACAGCGCGAACAGCAGCAGGAGGGGGATGACCCAGCTGATGACTTCCGGAATCCATCGGCTGACGAATTCGCCGGTGTACCGGACACCGGCGCCGTCGAGCTCCTCGAGCAATTTCGGATCCTCGATGCGGGCCGTGCTGAAGTTGCGGCTGCCATTGACGTCGCGATTGAACGTGCCGCGGATCGTCTGCTCCCCAACGGTGACTTCGGTGACCTGCCCGCCGCGAACGGCGGCCTTGAACTCGCTGTAGGAGACCTGGCGGCCGGCAGGCGCCAGAAACCATGCCTGCGCCAGCGCCATCAGCATGAGGAACCCGAGGACGTACCACACCGCCCCACCCGGCCGTCCCGGGCGCGGGAGCGTACGCCGATCGCCGGGACGTTTGTCCCGCGGGTTCATCCCGGGTGGAGTTCGGGTCGTGGGCACTACGCGGTCACCGGTTGAGCTTTCTGGAACCTCAACTCATTGTCTCCTACGTCGACGATGATTCGATCGCCCTCGCGGAATTCACCCTCGAGCACGCGCATGGCCAGCGGATCCAGCACCCGGCGCTGGATGGTGCGCTTGAGCGGCCGCGCGCCGTACATGGGATCGTATCCTTCCGAGACCAGGAAGCCTTTGGCCGTTTCGGTCAGCTCGACCTGCACCTTCCGGTCTTCGAGTCGCTTCAGCAACGCGCGAATCTGGATGTCGACGATCGCCTTCATGTGCTCGAGGCCGAGCGCGTGGAAGAAGATCACCTCGTCCACCCGGTTGAGGAACTCCGGACGGAAGTGTTGCCGAAGCGCGTCCATCACCTGACGACGCACCCCTTCGGTGAGATCGCCGGAGTGTTCGGCGATGAACTGACTGCCGAGGTTCGACGTCATGATGACGACCACGTTCTTGAAATCGACCGTCCGTCCCTTGCCGTCAGTCAGACGCCCGTCGTCCAGGAGCTGGAGGAGCACATTGAGCACTTCCGGATGCGCTTTCTCAATCTCGTCAAAGAGCACGACGGCGTACGGCCGGCGGCGGATGGCCTCGGTGAGCTGACCAGCCTCCTCATAGCCGACATAGCCGGGCGGCGCGCCAATCATCCGCGACACGGTGTGCTTCTCCTGATACTCCGACATGTCGATGCGGACGAGCGCGCGTTCGTCGTCGAACAGGAACTCGGCGAGCGCGCGGGCCAATTCCGTCTTTCCCACGCCGGTCGGTCCAAGAAAGATGAAGCTGCCGAGCGGCCGGTTGGGATCCTGGAGCCCTGCGCGGGCGCGGCGGATGGCGTTGGACACCGCGGCAATCGCCTCGTCCTGGCCGATGACGCGCTGGTGCAGGCGCTCCTCCATGTGAATGAGCTTCTGGATTTCCCCTTCCATGAGGCGGCTGACGGGGATGTTCGTCCATTTGGAGACCACCTCGGCGATGTCCTCCTCGTCGACTTCTTCCTTGAGCATGCGCTGACTTTTCTGCAGCTCCGCCAGGCGGACTTCCTGTTCCCGGATCTTCCGTTCGAGCTCCGGAAGGCTGCCGTACTGCAGTTCGGAGGCCTTGGCGTAGTCCCCTGCGCGCTGTGCGCGATCGATGGCGAGACGCACCTGCTCCAGCTCTTCCTTCATTTCGCGCGCGCGCTGGATGGCCTGCTTTTCCTGTTCCCAGTGTGCTTGGAGGCGCGTTTGCTCTTCCTTCAGATCGGCCAGCTCCTTCTCGAGGCGACCCAGCCGTTCGACGGACGCGGGGTCGCGCTCCTTGCGGAGCGCCTCCCGCTCGATCTCGAGCTGCATGATCCGCCGGCGCACCTCGTCCAACTCGGCTGGCATCGAATCGATCTCCATGCGCAGCTTCGATGCGGCCTCGTCCATGAGGTCGATGGCCTTGTCCGGCAGGAAGCGGTCGGAGATGTATCGATGCGACAGCAATGCGGCCGCCACGAGTGCCGCATCCTTGAACGTGACGCCGTGGTGGATTTCATAGCGCTCGCGAAGCCCGCGCAGGATGGAAATCGTGTCCTCGACGCTCGGTTCGCCCACGAGCACCGGCTGGAATCGCCGTTCGAGCGCCGCGTCCTTTTCAATGTGCTTCCGGTATTCGTCCAGCGTCGTGGCACCGATGGTGTGCAGCTCCCCACGCGCGAGCATTGGTTTCAACATCTGCGAGGCATCCATCGCCCCTTCGGCGGCGCCGGCGCCGACGACCGTGTGCAGCTCGTCGATGAACAGGACGATCTGGCCTTCGGACTCGGCGATTTCCTTGAGGACGGCCTTGAGGCGCTCTTCGAACTCGCCCCGATACTTGGCGCCGGCGACGAGCGCTCCCATGTCGAGCCCGAAGATCTTCTTGTTCTTGAGCCCCTCGGGTACGTCGCCACGGATGATCCGCTGCGCCAGGCCTTCGACAATGGCGGTCTTGCCAACGCCCGGCTCGCCGATGAGCACCGGGTTGTTCTTGGTGCGGCGGGACAGTACCTGAATGACGCGGCGCACTTCTTCGTCGCGGCCGATCACGGGATCGAGCTTGCCCTTTCGGGCCAGCTCGGTGAGGTCGCGGCCGTAGCGGGCGAGCGCCTCGTAGGTCGCTTCGGGGTTCTGTGACGTGACGCGCTGGTTGCCCCGCACCTGCGTGAGTGCTGCGAACAGGGCGTCTTTTGTGGCGCCGCTGCGCTGCAGAAGCTGCGCCGCGGGCGACCGGCCGGCCTCGCTCGCGAGCGCCAGCAGCAGGTGCTCGGTGCTGAGAAACTCGTCCTGGAGGCGCTGGGCCTCGGCCTGCGCCGAGTCGAAGATCAGCTTCATCCGCGGGGAGAGGCGAAGCTCGGCGCCGTAGGCTTTCGGAAGGTTGTCGAGGAGTTTCCGTGCGTCCGCGGTGACGCGAGCGGGGTCGAGCATCATCTTCCGAAGCGCCGACGGGACAATGCCGCCCGATTGCTCGACCAGCGCAACCAGGAGATGCTCGGGGACCACCTCGGCATGCGTGAGCTCGGTGGCCAGGTTCTGTGCGGTGATGACCGCTTCCTGCGCCTTTTCGGTGAACTTGGTGAGATTCATGGTATTGCTCGGAGCCGAAAGCCTAAAGCCGAAAGCCTATAGCCGGTCGTGATCGTTTCACGCGGCGGAGTGTTTCTTCGCCGCGGCGTGCAGTTTTCCCAGCGCTTCGTAATGTTCGCGCTCGGCGGGGCTGAGCTCGGTCGGGAGCTGCACCTCGACACGCGCGTAGAGATCCCCGCGGTCTTCCGTGTGGCCGATCTTCGGCATGCCGTACCCCTTCACCCGGAAGACCTGCCCGTTCGGCGTCAGCGCCGGGACTCGAAGCCGAACCGACTTTCCCGCCAACGTCTGGACGGTCGCTTCGCCGCCCAGCACCGCTGTGGTGACCGGGACCGGAGCCTTGACGTAGAGGTCGCGTCCCTTGCGTTCGAACTGCGGATGAGGCGCGAGGCGCACCCGCAGATACAAATCGCCGGCCGCCGCGCCACCGGCGCCATGTTCCCCCTCGCCCGCGACGCGCACACGCGAACCATCGATCACGCCGGCGGGAATGCGGACGTCGACCGTGCGTGCGTGGCCGTCGTGCGCGAGCGACAGCCGCCGTGTCGACCCATGGTACGCATCCTCCAGCGCCAGATCGAGGTCGTGCTCCACGTCCCGGCCGGCGCGCTGGCGGGCGCGGCCACGCGGACCCTGGCGAACGTCGCCGCCAAAGAACGTCGTAAAGAAGTCGGAGAAGGGATTGGCGTCGCCAAACAACTCCTCCATCTCCTCCTGTGTCATTGTGCGGAATCCGGCGCCTCCTCCGCGTTCCCCCCGGTTGACCGACCACTCACGGACGAAGGGGTTCGGCCCGCCCTGCGCTTCCGCCTGCTCATACAGCCGCCAGTTGGCGCCAAGCTCGTCGTACTTCTTCCGCTTCGCCGGATCGCCCAGGACTTCGTACGCCTCGTTGATCTCCTTGAAGCGCATCTCCGCCTGCTTGTTGCCCGGATTGACGTCGGGGTGATACTTCCGGGCGAGCTTCCGATAGGCCTGCTTGATGTCCTTCCCGGTGGAGGCCTTCGTCACGCCAAGCGTTGCGTAGTAGTCTTTGAAGTCCACGGGCTTCAGTCTCTTGTTAGTCTCTGGTCTCTAGTCTTTAGTCTTTAGTCCACCAAAGACCAAGGCCTAAAGACCAAAGACTTTCATCGTCGTCTTTGGTCTCTGGTCTCTAGTCTTTAGATATTGATACGAGTCATGTCAAGGTTGGGGAGATCTTTTCGGGGTAGGATCTAGGCGGTCTTGGACATACAGGCAGCCGATTTCGTAACGATCGGCGCTCTCATTGCCCTCGAGGGCCTGCTGAGCGCCGACAATGCGCTCGTCATGGCGATCATGGTGCTGGGTCTCCCGAGACAGCAGCACCGTCCGTCCCTTCGTTACGGCCTGATTGGCGGCTTCGTCTTTCGTATTCTTGCGACGCTCCTGGCGGTCTACCTCATCCGTGTCGCCTGGGTGAAGCTGGCCGGAGGCCTCTACCTCCTCTACCTGACCTACTCGCATTTCTGGGGCCAGAAGGAAGGCGAGGACCGACGCGCGGCGCCGAAGGCGAAGCCGTGGCTGGGCTTGTCGGCGTTCTGGGCCACGGTGGTGAGGGTCGAGCTCGTCAACCTGGCGTTCTCGATCGATTCGATTCTGGTGGCCGTCGCGATGTCGCCGAAGATGTGGGTCGTGATGACGGGTGGCCTCCTTGGCATCGTTGCGCTGCGCCTCGTCGTCGGCCAGCTGATCACGCTCGTGGAGCGCTACCCAGCGCTGGTGGATGGGGCGTTCATCATCATCGCGTGGATTGGGGTGAAGCTCTGTCTCGACTACCTGCACACTGCGGAATACGTGGCGTTCGAGATTCCGCACTGGGTCTCGCTCTCGCTCATCATCGTGATCTTCGCGGTCTCCTTGATCTACGCGCGGATGCAGGGACCGGTCGACATCGACGGAATTCCGGACACGTTGAAAGAGAAGGCGGAGGAACTGATCGCCGAAGAAGGCGCACTGCTCGAGCGCGACGGTACGGAAGGCTGATTACCGCCGGGCGCCGGGTGTGAGCTGCGTTTCGCGCGTCTCGCCGTTGCGCATGTACATCACCTTGACGGGCTGGTTCACGCGCAGCAGTTCGAGCGCATACGTGTAGTCGTAGATATTGGCAATGGTCCGGCCGGCGATTTCCACGATGATGTCGCCCTTCGTCAGTCCCGCCTGATCGGCGGGCCCCCCTCCGACCACGCCGGAGAGCAACAGCCCTTTGACCTCAGTGGCGTAATCGGGAATCGTCCCGGTCGTGACGCGGACGCCGGCCAGGCTGCCGCGCGAGGCCGGTTGATCGACCTTCGTGAACTGCGGCGCCTCGTTCGCATCGCCGACGGCCCTGACGAGTGACGCTGCCAGATCCACGATCCGCTCGAGATCCTCGTAGTTGATCTTTCCGGCTGTGTCAGACGGCTTGTGGTAGTCGGTGTGCGATCCCGTGAAAAACGCCAGGCTGGCTACCCCCACCTGATTGAAGTTCATCACGTCGGTCGGTTGATAGGGATCCGGCTGGACGACGAGATCGAAACCGGCGGCGACATTGGCGCGCTCCAGGAGCCGTCCCCACACGGGACTCGAACCCGTCGCCTGTACGACCAGGCGATTGTTCTGCATGCGTCCGACCATGTCGAAGTTGAAGTACGCGGCAAGCTGATCGACAGGAACGGGCGGCCGGGTGACGAACGCGGTCGACCCCACGAGGCCGATTTCCTCTGCGGACCAGAATCCAACCAGAACGTGCCTCCGGCGGGGTTGTGCCGAGCGGGCAAGCGTTTCGGCAATCGCGAGTACGGCCGCGGTGCCCGACGCATTGTCGTCGGCGCCGTAATGGATGGCGGAAGCCTCTTCCTTCGACGCCAGCGAGTTGCCTCTGCCTCCACGGCCCAGGTGATCGTAATGCGCGCCAACGGCGATCCACGGCTTGTCGGCGGCGACGGGCGCGGTCGCGGGGAGATACGCAAGGACGTTGCGCGCGGTGCGACGTTCGCGGACGAGCGACGTCCGCAACGCCAGCGACAGACCGGGCAGATCGAACCCGGCCACGTGTGGATTGCCGGAGTCGAGTTCCTGTTGCACCTCGCGTAGCGGCTTGACACGCGCAAACAGCGCCTCCGCGACGGCGCCGCTGACACTCGCGGCGGGAATGCCGGAGCCGGCGAGCGCCGTGTCGAACGTCATCGGCACCAGTTCGCCGGGATTGGGCGACCGTGGCCCCGTGACGACGAGGAGCGCTCTGGCGCCTCGCTGGCGTGCCGCCATCGCCTTGTATCGAAGATCCGAATACCGCGCGAGGATGGCGCGCGTCTGATCGTCGGTGTCCTCGGGAAAATAGCGAAGGACGAGGACGATCTTGTCCTTGACGTCGATGGTGGCATAACTGTCGTACCCGAAGTTCTGGGATTCGGGCACCACGAGACCGTACCCGGCAAAGACCACACTTCCGCTCACGTCGCCATCATCTGAAAACGACAGCGCCCGGATGTCGGCGGGCGCCGAGAAGGCTCTCGACGGGGCGGTGGTAATGGTGAGACGCGATCCACCGTCCCGGCTGCCGCCCGTGAACTCGAACGGCATGAACATGTTGCTGCTGCCGGGCAGCGGCCGCGCGCCGATGCGCGCGAGCTGCGCGGCCAGGTACTCGGCGGCAAGCTGCTCGCCCTGCGAGCCGGCTTCGCGTCCCGCGAGCTCGTCGGAGGCGAGAAACTCGACGTGGGCTCTCGTGGAAGTGGCACTGGTCGTCTGCGCGTGCCCTGCGACGGGGATGACGAAGAGCAGCGCGCCAATCAGCGCAGTTGTCATCTTCTGCATAATCAAACCTTGAGTCGTCCCGTACATGGGGTCAGACCCCTGTACGACGCATCACCGGGGTCTGACCCCCCGATTCGGGGCGGCCCGCAGCGCCGCCAGCGCCCGATCGTGATTCCAGTCCGCCAGAAACACCTGACCTTCACGCCCGCCTCCACGGCTCGACGTCCAGGCGAGGCGGCGGCCATCGGGCGACGGCACCGGGAGGCCGTCGAAGCCGTCGGTGTACGTGATGCGTACCGGCTCCTTGCGTCCGTCGATGTCCACCATGAACACCTCGAAATTCTCGAATCCGAGCTTGTTCGAGGCAAAAACAATGTACTGGCCGGACGGATGCACGTACGGCGCCCAGCTCATGGCGCCAAAGTTGGTGATCTGACGCGCATCGGTGCCGTCGGGCTTCGCGGTCCAGACATCCGCTATGAGCCCCTGTTCGTCGAACCGGCGCCAGATGATGCGGGAGCCGTCTGGGAAGAAGAAGGGCCCGCCGTCGTAGCCAGCCACGTTGGTGAGGCGACGCGGCTCGCCGCCCGCTGCGCGCATGATGTAGATCTCGGCGAAGTAGCTGGGGTCGACCTCGAGCTGCTTCTGTTCGGCGGCGGTCAACGTCCGGTTGTACGCATCGCGCGTGGACGAGAAGACGACCCACTGGCCGTCAGGGGAATAGCTGCCCTCGGCGTCGTAGCCGCGCGCGTTCGTGAGACGCGTATATTGTCCCGATTTCTCCGAGAAGGCATACAACTCGAACTCTGGATCGTAGTCCCAGGCGTACCGCCGTTCCTTGCCTGAGGCGCGGAAGTCGATCTCTTCCTGCTGCAACATCTTCGACCGTGGGTCATGGTGCGTCGAGGCAAAGAGCACCTGATCGCTTCCGGGCCGGAAGAATGAGCAGGTCGTCTTGCCGTAGCCGGGCGAGATCCGCCTGGTGTCTCCTGACGCGAAGTCGAGCGCATAAATCTGGTAGAAGGGGTTGCCTGGTTCGCGCTCGCTCTGAAACACGAGGCGCTGCCCGTCGGGCGACCAGTACCCTTCCCCGGCCCGGCGGCCTTCGACGGTCAGCCGCCGCACGCGCGATAGGAAGTCGGCTTCGACGCCGCGCAGGACCGGCCCTCCCGCTCCGCTTGGGGCGGGCCCTTCGACCTGGCTCAGGGCCAGCGCGCCCGCTCCGCTCAGGGCGAGACGCTCGCCTCGCGACTGCCGGGCCTCGACACCCGCCGCGGCCGCCACCAGAGCCGCAAGGAGAACACGGGTCCAACGTCGGTTCATGCGCAGCATCGTTATACCATTGGTTGGTAGTCGGTGGCACCAACCGTGCTCTTGAGAGACATGCGCGCCCTGACCCGCCGCGACTGGCTGATCACCGCCGTTGGGGCGGTCCTCGTCGTGTTGCTGACGATGAGCCTCGTGTGGACCGGCCGCCATGCGTGGGCGATCTACCGGCTGAACAGGGGTGTGGGCGACACCGTCTTCTACGACGCCGACAACCGCCCGTGGTTCCGCCTCGACGAACAGCGGCGCGACGTGCGCCTCGAGCAGATCTCCACGTATTTCAAGGATGCGGTCATCGCTGTCGAGGATCACCGGTATTATCTCCACCCCGGCATCGATCCCATCGCGCTCGGCCGCGCGGCGTACTACAACCTGCAATCGGCGGATGGCACGCAGGGCGGCAGCACGATTACCCAGCAACTGGCGCGCACGCTCTTCCTGTCGAACGCCCGGACCTATGTGCGCAAGCTCGAGGAAGCGGTCCTCGCCGTCATGCTGGAGATCGCCCTCTCGAAGCGGGAGATCCTCGAGCTGTACCTGAACCGTGTGTACCTGGGCGCCGGCATCTACGGCATCGAGGCGATGTCGCAGAAGATGCTCGGCAAGCCGGCGTCGGCGTTGACGCTGGACGAAGCCGCGCTCGTCGCGGGCATCATTCGCGCGCCGGCGTCGTACTCGCCGTGGACCCGTCTCGACGCGGCGCGACGCCGGAGCCTGGTGGTTCTGCGGCGGATGCGCGAGGAGGGAAAGATCACCGTCGAGCAGGAGCAGGGAGCACGCGCGGCAGGCCTGCGGATCCAGCCCCCGCCGGTCGCGACGTCGGCGCGCCACGGATATGCGAAGGAGTATCTCCGTCAGCAGTTCCGGGACGTACACGGCACCGACAATCCACCCGACTGGAAGGTACACACGACGTTCGTGCCCGCCCTTCAGGACGCTGCCGAGGCTGCGGTGCGCGACGGCCTCCGGCGCCTCGGCTCGAAGGGCCTGCAGGCGGCCCTCGTGGCGATGGATCCGCAGACCGGCGATCTGCTCGCCATGATCGGCGGCTCGGATTTCGCGGTGACGCCGTTCAATCGGGCGGTGCGAAGTCCGCGGCAGCCCGGATCGGCGTTCAAGCCCTTTGTCTACGCTGCGGCGCTCGAGCGGGGACTCTCGCCGGTGTCGACGATCGCCGGATTGCAGCAGGTGGCGATCGACGCGCCCAGTGGCGTCTGGATCCCGCGCGACGAGCGGGTCGCCGGGCGCGACGAGATGACGCTGCGTGCTGCACTGCTCGAATCGAGCAACGCCGCGGCCGTGCTGCTGCAGCAGCAGGTGGGCAGCGGCCAGGTTTTGCGCCTGGTACGCGACCTCGGCGTTCGCGAGCAGCCCGACGTGCCCTCGCTCGCGCTTGGCAGTGGCCTGGTGACGCCATTGGAACTGACCGCGGCATACGCGGTGTTCCCGACGCTCGGTTATCGTGTGCGGCCGCGCGGCATCGTGTCGGTGCAGGCCGCAGCGGGCGACACCGTGCACCAGGTGCACATCGAGCGCGAGCGGATCCTCCCCGAGCCGATCGCCTTTCAGATGGTCTCGATGCTCCAGGACGTCGTCGATCGCGGTACGGGCGCCGGCGCGCGCCGGTACGGTGTGCGTGGCCCGGTCGGCGGCAAGACGGGCTCGACCAATGATTATCGCGATGCGTGGTTCGTTGGGTTCTCGTCGTCTGTCGTCGCGGGCGTCTGGGTCGGATTCGATCAGCCCGAGACGATTCGCGAAGGGGGCTCGGGGGCCCTCGTGGCGCTTCCTATCTGGTCTGACTTCATGCGCCGTGTGGGCCGGTACCGTCCGGCCGAGCCGTTCACGCCACCGCCGGATCTGCACCCGGAGGAGCTGTGCCTGTTGTCGTATCAGCGCGCGGTCGAAGGGTGTCCGAGCTACATCGAGTACTTCAAGACCGGCGACGAGATCCCGGCCCGGCTCTGCCCGATTCATCCGGGCACGCTCAAGCAGCGTGCGCAGCGCGCGCTGCACGGGTTCTTCACCGCGCTCGGTGAGGGATTGAAGGGGATGTTCCGCTGAAACCGTTCGGCGGGGTCACGCGTATCAGGTAACATGGACAGTCTCCGGTAGATCCGCGTCGCGCCGCAGTAACGTTCATCGCACTCCGATGCCCAGATCGTTCACGGTTGCAGGACTGCTCATATCGATCGCCGGCGCCGCATGCGGAGGAGCGCAAAGCCAGGCGCAAGGAGGACCGGGTGGACGAGGTGCGTTTCCGCCGGTCGAGGTGAAGACGATCGTTCTTGCGGCACGGCCGCTGCCGCAGTCGTCCGACTACGTCGCCACTGTCCGGTCGCTGCGATCGACAACCGTGCAGCCGCAGGTGGAGGGGATCGTCCGGCAGGTGTTGGTCATGGCCGGCGACCGCGTGGTGCCGGGACAGGCGCTGATCCAGATCGATCCCGACAAGCAACAGGCATCGGTCACCGCAGCAGAGTCACAGCGGTTGTCACGGGAGGCGGACCTCGCGTTTGCCCGTCAGCACCATGCGCGGATGCAGAAGCTGCACGACGCCGGCGCGGTCAGTCGCGTCGAGCTCGAGCAGGCCGAAACGGCCTTCAAAAATGCGGAGGCGCAGCTGGCCGCCGTGGAGTCGTTGATTCGCGAAAGCGAGGTCGAGCTTCAGTATTACCGCGTGACGGCGCCGAACGCCGGCGTGGTGGGGGAGATTGAAATCCGCCAGGGCGATCGCGTCACCCAGTCGACCGCCATCACCACGATCGACCAGCCCGAGGGACTGGAGGCGTATGTCAACGTCCCGCTCGAGCGCGCGATGGACCTCAGGCCCGGTCTGGTCGTCGAACTGCTCGACGGCAACGGCGACGTCATTGCGTCGAACCCGGTCACGTTCATCGCCCCGCGCGCCGATGACGCGACGCAGACGGTGCTGGTCAAGGCGACGCTGCGGCAGTTGCCGCCGTCGATCCGCGTGATGCAGTACGTGCGCGCGCGCATCATCTGGTCGAACGAGCCGGCGCTGGCGGTGCCGATTGTCGCGGTCACGCGGGTGGCGGGCCAGCATTTCGTCTTCGTCGCGGAGCAGAACGACACGGGATTCGTTGCGCGACAGAAAGCGGTCACACTCGGTGACGTGCTGGGGGAAGACTACATCGTCCGCCGCGGCCTCGAGCCGGGCGCCCGCGTCATCGTGTCGAACGTCCAGAAGCTCGGCGACGGCGCGCCCGTCAAGCCGTCATGAGCGCAACAGCCTGACGTGTTCGTCGACACCTTCATCCACCGCCCGATCCTCGCCGCGGTCTGTTCGCTGGTGATTGTCCTCGCGGGAGCGCTGGCCATCCCGACGATGCCGATCGCCCAGTATCCGGACGTGGCCCCACCGACCGTTAGCGTCATGGCGATCTACACGGGCGCCAACGCCGAGACCGTCGAAACGGCGGTGACCACGCCGCTCGAGCAGGCGATCAACGGCGTCGAGGGCATGCTGTACATGTCCTCGTCCAGCACGAACAGCGGCGTCAGCCAGATCACGGTTACCTTCGACGTGACGCGCGATCAGGACCTTGCCGCGGTCGACGTGCAGAACCGCGTGAACCAGGCACTCGGCCGTTTGCCCGGGGAGGTGCGCCAGACCGGCGTGATTGTGCAGAAATCGGCGAACAACTTCGTCATGGCGGCTGGCGTCTATTCCACGCAGGGGCAGTACGATTCGCTTTTCCTTTCGAACTACCTCGACGTGTACGTCAAGGATGCGGTGAAGCGCGTCCCGGGCGTGGCCGACGTCCTCATCTTCGGCGAGCGGAAGTACTCGATGCGGCTGTGGCTGGATCCGCTTCGGCTCGCGGCCCGGCAGCTCACGGCTGGCGATGTCGTCAACGCGCTGCGCGAGCAGAACGTCAACGTGGCAGCCGGCAGCGTCGGCGATTCGCCGGCGCGGACCGGTCAG
Organism: Vicinamibacterales bacterium; assembly: GCA_050742335.1. Lineage (GTDB taxonomy): Bacteria > Acidobacteriota > Vicinamibacteria > Vicinamibacterales > UBA2999 > DATCJA01. The sequence continues at coordinate 12,287 of JBOGIR010000634.1, forward strand.
ACCTACCAGATGAGCGTGCGGGCCGCCGGGCGTCTCCGCGAGCCGCAGGAGTTCGAGAACATCATCGTGAAGACCGGCGCCGGTGGGTCGCTCGTGCGGCTAGTTGACGTCGGCAGCGCGGAGTTGGGCGCGGAAACCTATTCCTCCACGCTGCGTTTTCAGGGCGTCGACGCGCTCGGCTTCGGCGTGGTCGGCTTGCCCACGGCAAACGCCCTGGACGTGAGGGAAGGCGTTGGCGCGGAGCTGGCGCGCTTGAGTGCGTCCTTCCCGCCCGGCATGCAGTACCAGATTGCGTTCGACACGACAACGGTCGTCCGGGAATCCATTCGCGAAGTGGTCTGGACGCTCGCAGAGGCGGTCGGGCTCGTCGTCCTCGTGATCTTCGTGTTCCTTCAGAGCTGGCGCGCGACGCTGATTCCGGCGTTGACCATGCCGGTGTCGCTCATCGGTGCGTTCGCGTTCGTCAACCTGCTCGACTTTTCGATCAACACCTTCACCCTCTTTGCCATCGTCCTGGCGACAGGCATCGTCGTGGACGACGCGATTGTGGTGATCGAGAACATCGAGCGGCATATTCAGGAGTACCGAAAGGACGCCCACCAGGCCGCATCCGAGGCGATGCGTGAAGTCGTCGGCGCGGTCATTGCCACCGCGCTGGTACTCATCGCCGTGTTCGTGCCCGTGGCGTTTTTTCCTGGGACGACGGGCCGGTTGTACCAGCAGTTCGCGCTGACCATCGCGTTTTCGGTGGCGATCTCGGCGTTCAACGCGTTGACGTTGACGCCGGCGCTCTCGGCGCTCCTGCTGAAGCACGCGCAGCTCGGCGGGGGACGGATCTTCGGGGCCATCGAAGCCGTGATACGCGGCGGCACGCACTTGTACGTCCGCGTGGTGGGCGGGTTGATGCGCGTGCGCTGGGCGATGGCCGTGGTGTTCATCGGGCTTCTGGGCCTGACGTATCTCGTGTACACGCGCGTGCCGCAGGCATTCCTGCCAGAAGAGGATCCTGGCTGGTTCGTGACGTTGGTGCAGGCACCTCCGGGCGCGTCGCTGGAGTACACGACGAACGTAATGGTCGAAGCGGAAAAGGTGCTGATGACCACGCCGGAAGTCGAGTCGGTCTTCTCGATTGCAGGATTCAGCTTTGCGGGCAACGCGCCGAACTCGGGACTCATCTTCACGCTGCTCAAGCCGTTTGACCTGCGAGAGGGTGACGAGCATCGACTGCAAGGGATTCTGCCGCGCCTGCGGGGTCAGTTGTTCGGTATTCAGAGCGCGCTGGTCATCCCGTTCGCGCCGCCTTCAATCCAGGGCCTTGGCGCATTTGGCGGTTTTGAGATGCAGGTGCTCGACCAGACCGGGAGCGGCGATATCCAGGCGCTTGCGGGCGGGACACAGGCGCTGGTGGGCGCCTCCCGGCAGTCGCCGGCCGTCACGGGTCTCTTCAGCGCCTTCACGGCGAACGATCCACAGCTGGCCGTCGAGATCGACCGCGAAAAGGCGCAGAGCCTGGGCCTTCCGATCAGCGAGATCACCAGCGCGATGCAGATCTACCTGGGTTCCTCGTACGTCAATGACTTCGATTTCAACAACCGCGCCTACCGCGTCTACGTCCAGGCGGACCGAGCGTATCGCTCCGACCCGAAGGACCTGGGCCAGTACTACGCGCGCACGGTGAATGGCGAGATGGTGCCGCTCACGAACGTGGTGCGCGTACGCGAGACGACTGCGCCGCAGGTGATCAGTCACTTCAATCTGTTCCGTTCGACCACCGTCAACGGAGCGGCTGGACCGGGATTCAGCTCGGGACAGGCGCTGGAGGAAATGGAACGCCTGGCGGAAACCTCGCTGCCGCCGGGTTTCGGGTACGCGTGGTCGGGGATCTCGCTCGAGGAGGTGCAGGCGGGCGGTCAGTCGGCGGCGATCTTCGGGATCGGACTGCTGCTCGTGTATCTCACACTCGCCGCACAGTACGAGTCGCTGGTCCTCCCCTTCATCGTCCTCTTGGGCGTGCCACTAGCGGTGCTGGGGGCACTGTCGGCGCAGTGGGCGCGCGGGCTGCAGAACGACCTGTACTGCCAGATCGGGCTCGTGCTGCTCATCGGCCTGGCGGCGAAGAACGCGATTCTGATCGTCGAGTTCGCGGAACAGTTGCGGGCGCGGGGCCTGTCCATTGTGGACGCCGCAGTCGAGGCGGCACGCATCCGCCTCCGCCCCATTCTGATGACGTCGCTCGCGTTCATCCTGGGCGTCATGCCGCTCGTCTTTGCGACTGGGGCAGGGCAGGAGGGGCGCAATTCTGTCGGCACGGCGGTGGCCGGCGGGATGTTCTTCGCGACCTTCCTGAACGTGATCTTCATCCCGATTCTGTACGTGCTGGTGCGCACCTTGATTCCGGGCGGCCGGCGCGGCGGGTCAGAGGTGCCGAGCCATGCGTAACCTCAGAGATCACGTACTGTTCACGACCATCGTCATCGTCACGGTTGGGACGGCGGGCCTGCGGGCTCAAACCATCGAGCAGGTGACATTCGACGACGCGGTGCGCCGGGCGATTGCCAATCATCCAGCGGTGCAGGCGGCGGCAGCGGACATTGTTCGGGCTGAGGGCGTGGCGCAGCAGGTCCGCGCTCAGGCACTGCCGGCGGTTGGCGCCCTGGTGACGGCCAATCTCGTCGATCCGATCACCCGATTTAGCGGCAGCGCCATCGTGCCGCGGACGCAAACGGTCACGAGCGCCGACCTGTTCGTCCCCCTCATCGTGCCCGTGAGGTGGGCGGAGCGGAATCACGCCGTCGACCAGGTGCTCGTATCACGGCGTGGCGAAGAGGACGCGCGCAGACAGGTGGGCGTCGCGGCGGGAGAGGCGTATCTCGCCGTGATTGCGCTGCAACGTGTGGTGGAGCTGAACGAGCGCGCGCGCGACAACGCGCGGGCCCACTACGAGTATGCGAACCAGCGGTTTCAGGGCGGCATCGGCAGCCGGCTGAACGCCGTGCGGGCGGAGCAGGAAGTCTCCGCCATCGAATCTCGCGTCGAAGAGGTCCGCTTCGCGGTGCGACGGGCGCAGGAGGCGCTGGGTGTCCTCATCGCCGCAGACGGCCCGGTGAACGTGGCCGGTGAGCCCACCTTCGAAGTGCCGTCCCCGACGGTGCCGGACGCCGGGCTGGTTGCCGATCGGGAAGACATCCGCCTGATTCAGGCGCGGGAATCCGCGGCTCAGCGACGCGCCGCTGATGCCTGGAAGGACTATCTGCCGTCGGTGACGGCCCTGTTCGCGCCTCAGGTGTTGGCTCCAGCGGGACTGTTCGCCAACTCGCGGTCGTGGCGTGCCGCGTTCCTGTTCGCCGTGCCGCTGTACGACGGCGGTCAGCGCCGTGGCCAGGCGCGCGAGCGGCTGGCACAGCTCGATGTGGTTCGCGCAGAACGAACCGGAGCCGTGCGACGAGCCAACTCGGAGATCCGTACTGCCCGGGAGGCCGTCGCCGCCACCGAGCGTGCGCTCGCGTACGCACAGCAAGCGGCGGAACAAGCCAACGAGGTGGTCAGGATTACCGATATCGCCTTCAGGGAAGGAGCAAACACGAATATCGAAGTGATCGACGCGCAGCGAGAGGCGCGCGATGCGGAAACAGCCGCGGCAGTGGCCGGGCATGCGGTGCGGCGTGCGCATCTGGAACTGCTGGTTGCGCTCGGGCGGTTCCCGCAGTGAGCGCTCTCGAGCAACTTTTGCATCTTCGGGCCACAGAGACACAGAGACGCAGAGGAAATTCCTTGATGAACTCTGTGTCTCTGTGACTCTGTGGCCTGTCGAAATGAAAGGCCGGTTAGCGATCTGCACTCCTGCGGGCCTGGCCGCGCGCAATCTGTTCCGCCGTGTATGCGGGCGGCATCCCGTGCAGCCGGGCCCGGATTGAGGCGAACTGGCCGGTGTCTGCGCTTGCCTGCACGCGGAGCATCGACGCTTCCCTGGTAATGGCCGCGGAGCGGTTGCCCGGATCCGGATGGCTGCTCAGCCACTCGGGTCCGCTGCGGCCGCCCTCAGCCTGAATGGTCTTGAACATGCTCGCCATCGCGCGCGGGTCGTAGCCGGCGCGCGCCATCAATTGCGCTCCGAAGATGTCGGCCTGCTGTTCGTACTCGCGGCTGTACTTGAGGAAATACGCGCCGAGGCCGAATTGTGACCCCTGCGCGATGAGGGACCCTGCCGTGCCGCCGACGATCGCACCCAGAATCTGCCCGGCGACGGCGCCCATCTGAAACTTCTGTCCCTTGGTGGCCTGGGCGGTGCCGTGGCGCAAGACGACATGAGAGACCTCATGCGCCATCACCCCCGCCATTTCCGCTTCGCTGGCGGCGGCCTCGATCATCCCGCGGTTGAGGAACATGGGGCCGCCGGGCAGCGCGAAGGCGTTGATTTCCTTCTGGTTCACCACATCGAACGTGTACCGGAACCCGGCGTGGCGGAACTCCGGGGGAATCGCGCCGGCGAGCGTCTCGCCGACGCGCTCGACGTAATCGCGGACGCGCTCGTCGTGCAACATGGGGAGTTGCTTGCGCGCTTCCGCTGCGGCCTCCCGGCCAAGCCGAATGTCCTCCTGCAAGGCGTACTTGTTGGGCTCGGGCGCAATCCTGGTTTGCGCGCCCGCGCTGGCCAGGCCGATCGCCAGCAACAGCGCCGGCAGGAGCCGTCTGTACTGAAGAAAGGACAATGCTCGAGTCATGCCTGACCTAGTGCAAGGGTGCAACCAGGTACCCTACTAGCCTAGAGTAGCCCGTGGCAAAAGTCCCGGCCGGGCACAGAGAGGCACAGAGAAATGGGTGAGTTTCACCACAGCCTGTCAGCGGATGACCAGCCCGACCGTAGCGCGCCAGAAGCTCAGGCGCGAAAAGCCTGGGCGCGCAAGGGGGCCGTCGGCGCCGCTGGCGGCCTTGATATGCCGCACGTCGAAGCGCAAACCCGTACGAGCGGTTACCAATCCGATGGCGCCGGCACCGAAATTCACCCCGAGCAGGTTCTCATCGACGGGAAAAAGTCCTGCAGCATGCTTGCTTCTCACCTGGAGGAGGCCAAGACCGCCGACAACGTACGGCCGCAGCGACTCGCGGGTGACGGCGAGCGGTACCGCGAGGATGAGGCTGCCGGTGAGCGTCGTCACGCGGCTCGTCAGGACGAGGCCCAGCGGATCGTCACCCTCGAAAAAGCCCGGCGTGTGACCGACATCCGCCTCAACCCCGAACAGTCCGTCGCTCAGGAGCAGGACAGACGCGCCGAGCGTGAATTTCCGGCCTGCGCCTTCTTCGAAGACGAGGAACGTTGTCTCAGGTGCAAAGGATCCGCCGGCGAACGGGGTGACGAGCCAGTCTGCGCGCGCGGTCCGAGGCGCCGCGAGCATGACGATCGACAGCAGGGTTGTCAGCTGGGCGCCGCGCGCCGCCGCCCGCCAGCGGACCATCAAGGGACGAAGAGCTTGAGGAAGAGCTGCGCGAAGAGGGAGACCGTGACGTCGCCGTTGGACAAATTGTACGGAGCGGCAAGACCGTCGCTGTTCGCCAGCAGGATCAGCGTCAGTCGCCGGTCGGGCACCTTGACATAGAGGGCCGAATACGCATCACGTGCAAGGCCGAAATGCCACACGACGCGCTCCCCGTTGTACCGCTGGACGAACCACCCGAGCCCTGTCGGTACCGAGCCCGTCGTGTCCCACGCGCGGCGGCGCGTGTCGGCGTCGAGCAGGATGTTGTCGTCGAGGGCGGCGTCGAAACGCGCCAGGTCACGAACGGTGGACACCACGCCGGTGGAGGCGCTGAGCGACGGCCGCGGGTAGGAGGAACGGCTTGCGCGTCCGGTCGCCTCCACCTTATACGGCACGGCAACTCTCAGGAGAATGTTGCCATACCGCTCCCGCTCGTTGTTGGTGAACTCCCGACGAATCGGCGTTCCGTCCGCAAGGTCATGACTCGGCACCGAGTTCGTCATCCCGAGGCGATTGAGAATCTCCTCGGTCACAAGCCGCGAGTAGCGCCCGCTCGAACACTGGTCGATGACCGTCGTCAGCGCCGCATAGCGTCCGGCACTGTACTGGAAGTTGCCGCCCGCCGCGGCGTGCGCCAGGAGCTGTGCCACCGTTGTGCTGTCTTCGGGAAACCCTGAGTTCCACCGGCGCACACGGTCGGACAGATCGAGATACCGCAGCTCGAGACATTGCTGCAGCAGCACCGTCGACGAGAGCGTCTGCGTCAGGTCGAGCAGTGGATACGGAGTGTCGCCCGTGGCCGATACGAAGGCCTCAATTTCCTGGTAACCGAACCCTCTGTCCCATGCGAGCTGACCGTTCTGCACGATGGCTGCAGAGAGACCTGGAATGCCTGCCTGCTGACGGAGGAGATCGAGGTACCGTTCGAAGAGCGAAATCGGCAGACTCTGAGTTTGCGCACGCGTGTGCAGCGCCAGCACTGTCACCGAACACACCACGACAACGAGGACCTTCAAAGTGCGCACAACGATCCACCGAAATATTACATCGGTAGAGGTAACCTGTGTTAGAGTGCGTGGGTCGATTCATGGCCAAAACGCCCGTATCAACGGCTACGCGTGTGAAAATGGGCCTGTTCTGCGCAGTCTTGCTCGTTTCGGCCACGGCAACGCTCCGGGCGGCCGAGGGTCTGCGCATCGTGCCTCTGGTGCGGGACGATCACGTGCTGGTGACGTTCGAACTGGCCGACGGTTTCACCGAGGAAGTGCGCGCGGCCATCCGGAGCGGTCTCAAGACCACGTTTACCTACGCCGTCGACCTCCGCCTGGAGGTACCGGTATGGGTGGATCGAAGCATCGCCACCGCCACGGTCACCAATAGCGTCGAATTCGATAACCTCACCCGGCTGCACACCGTGGTGCGCATGGTCGACGGCAAGGTCGAGAGCACGCAGGTGACGGACAACGAAGGAGTCGTGCGGCAGTTGATGACGAGCTTCCAGCGGCTGCCGTTGTTCGAAACGATGATCCTCGAGCCGAACCGCGAGTACTACGTCCGCATCAGTGCCACGGCCCGGCCGACCAACGGCGCCTTCCTGTGGCCCTGGGGTAGCGGCACGTCCGGTCAGGCGAAGTTCACGTTCGTCCGGTAGTTCCCCCACAACCTTTCGATCTCAAACGCCGGCGGGTCGGCGTAGAATCTCGATATGTATCCGCTGATGCTGGTGCTTCACTCGCTCCTGCGGTGGGCGGTGCTCGCCGCTGGATGCGTCGCGTTCGCGCGCGCCCTGGGTGGCATGCGGGCGCACCGCGATTGGACGAGCGCCGACAACCGCGCGGGTCAGTGGTTCGTGGCGGCGTTGGACCTCCAGCTCCTGGTCGGCCTGGCGTTGTACGCGATGCTCAGTCCGATGACGAGTGTCGCCTTTCAGGATTTCGGCGCCGCCATGGGAAATTCCATTCTGCGATTCTGGGCGGTCGAGCACCTCGCCGGCATGGTGGTGGGAATCGCGCTCGCTCACGTCGGTCGAGTACGGGTGCGCCGAACCGCCGACGCCGCGCGCCGACACAAGCTGGCTGCCATCTTCTTCGGGCTGGCGCTGGTGGCCATCATGGCCACGATCCCGTGGCCCGGGACCCCGGCAGGGCGGCCGCTCCTTCCCGGGCTGTAACGGCCTACATCTCAACCTGCACGCCGAGTTCGACGACGCGTTCGGGCGGCAGACGGAAGAAGGCCGTCGCCCGGACGGCGTTGCGGGCCATCAGCACGAAGAGTTTTTCCCGCCAGATGGCCATGCCTTCGCGGCGCGTCACGATGATCGTCTCCCGTCCGAGGAAGTAGGTGAGATCTTCCGGGTCCATGTCCACGCCCTTCGCCCGAGCCAGGACGAGCGCGACGGGCACGTCGGGATCCTCCATGAACCCGAACTGCGCGCGGACGTTGAACAGGCCATGACCGAGGGGCTCGAAGGTGATGCGATCGTCAGGAGGGACATGGGGCACCCGTGCGGTCGTGATCGTCAGCACGACGACGTGGTCGTGGAGGACCTTGTTGTAGCGGAGGTTGTGCGCCAGGGCCGGGGGTGTGCCGTGCGGCTGGGCTGTCATGAAAACAGCCGTTCCTGGCACCCGTGCGGGCGGCCGGGCGGCGACGGTCGCGACGAAGTCCTCGAGTGGCAACGCGCGCGCGGTCAGCCTCTCCGCCAGTAGACGACGACCGGTCTTCCACGTCGTCATCAGCGTGAAGATGACCCACGCCACGACGAGGGTGACCCAACCACCCTGCGCCACCTTGAGGATGTTGGCGCCGAAGAAGGCGATATCGATCGTCAGGAATGTACCGGTGACGGAGATGGCCAGGGGCATCACCCACCGCCAGCGCTCGGTCATGACGACGAACAGGAGCAGTTCGTCGATCACCATCGCCATCGTCACGGCAATGCCGTACGCGGCGGCAACCGCACCCGACGAGCCGAACCCGATCACAATCAGCACGGTGGCGGCCATCAGGCCCCAGTTCACCTGGGGGATGTAGATCTGGCCCATTTCCCGCGACGACGTGTGCTCGATGTCGAGCCGAGGTGCAAGGCCCAGCTGAATGGCCTGGCGGGTCACCGAAAACGAGGCAGAAATGAGCGCCTGCGAGGCGATGATCGCTGCGGCCGTGGCCAGGCCGACGAGCGGCACGAGCGCCCATTGCGGTGCCAGCAGGAAGAACGGCTGCCGGGCGTCGGGGTCGATCAACAGGAGCGCTCCCTGACCGAGATAATTCAGCACGAGCGCCGGGAGCACGAGCGCGAACCAGGCCACCCTGATCGGGCGCTTCCCGAAGTGGCCCATGTCGGCATACAGGGCCTCGCCGCCGGTGACCACCAGGAACACCGCGCCGAGGACGGCAAAGCCCGGAAACCCGTTCTGCTGGAAGAAGCGGAGCGCGTGTCGAGGATCGAAGGCGGCCAGCACAGCGGGCGCACGCACGATCCAGACGATCCCGAGCGCCGCGATGACGAGAAACCACACAATCATGATCGGGCCGAACAGTCCTCCAATTCTGTGTGTGCCGAACTGCTGGATGACGAACAGCACGACGAGAATGGTGACCGTAATCGGCACGACGTATGGGCTGAACAGCGGCGTGACCACCTGCAGACCTTCGACCGCGCCAAGGACAGAAATCGCGGGCGTGATCATGCCGTCGCCGTACAACAGCGCTGTACCGAAAATCCCGAGCGCAATGAGCACGGGCCTGCCCACGGCAAGCCTCGACGTGCCGCTGTCGCCGCCGTTACGACTGGGTACCAGCGCGGTGAGCGCCAGGATGCCGCCTTCTCCCTGGTTGTCGGCGCGCATGACGATGGCGACGTACTTGATGGAAATGACGAGCAGCAACGCGTAGATGATGAGCGAGAGGACCCCGAGGACGTTGTCGTGCGTGGGTGGGACGGCATGCGATCCGAAGAAACACTCGCGGATGGCGTAGAGAGGGCTGGTGCCGATGTCGCCGTAGACGACGCCGAGGGCGGTGATCGTGAGCGGGAGCAGGGCGCTGCGGCCAGTGCTGTGTTTTCGATCCGCAGCGTGCTGCGACGAGGGCGACGTCTCAGGCACGAACGCTCCAGTATAATCTCCGTTCCCCGGAGTATGCGCGTCGCACGACGGCTGATCATCGGCGGGCGCGTCCAGGGCGTCGGATTCCGGTACTTCGCGCTGGAGGCGGCAGTACGCGAAGGCGTGACCGGATGGGTGCAAAACCGGCCGGACGGTCGAGTCGAGGCGTACATCGAGGGCGACCTGGAGGCGGTCACGCGCGTGGAACGCGCACTTCGGCAGGGACCCCGCAGCGCGCGCGTTGACGAGGTCGACGTCGACGTCGAGTTGCCGAGCGGGGCGTATGCCGAGTTCGTGATCAGGTAGAGTGAAGGGCTCTTGCGGCAGCCGATTATGGACCTCAAACAACACATCAGACACGTTCCCGATTTTCCGAAACCCGGCATCCTGTTCTACGACATCACGACGCTGTTGAGGAACGCGGACGCGCTCAGAGCAACCATCGAACGGTTGGCGCACCCGTACTCGGCTGACCGGATCGATGTCGTGGTCGGCATCGAGAGCCGCGGGTTCATCCTGGGCGCCGCCGTGGCGGAACGGTTGGGCGCCGGCTTCATTCCGGTTCGCAAGCCTGGCAAGTTGCCGGCCCGGGCTGTCAAGGAGACATACGACCTGGAGTACGGCACGGACGCGCTCGAGATGCACGCGGACGCCGTCGAGCGGGGACAGCGCGTGCTCATCGTGGACGACGTGCTGGCGACGGGAGGCACGGCAGCGGCGACGGCGCAGCTCGTGCGCAGGGTGGGCGGTGAACTCCACGGACTGGCGTTCCTCATCGAGTTGCTGGCGCTCGACGGCAAGTCGAAACTCGTGAACGAACGCGTGTATTCGGTGTTGCAGTACTGAGGGTTGCAACGAGAAGGTCGCGTCTACTGGTTATGCCGCAGCGCGACCTACGACGCCGGGCAGCTCGGAGGGCACAGCCGCTTTCCCATCAGACGTGCGGAGGGCTTGATCGGCACCCGAGGGGATTCGTCGATCACGTGACCGGGCTCCTGCGCGGACTCCTGATGCGCGCCGCGCTGCTGGTTGCCGGGTGCGTCGCCCTGATCGTCGCCCTCCAGATCAACCGCAACGCCGGCAACGAAATCCTCACCGGGCTGCTGGCCCCGGAGTCTCCTGAGGCGATCGTCGTCAGTGTCGCCCGGCTGCTGGCGCCCGCTCTGGGCCTGTGGCTGATCTACCGCGGGCTCCGGTAAACGGGCGCTTCCGCGTGCCTCTGGTCTGGTCGTGGCGGCTGTCAGATGCGACGCCGGCCCAACGCGCGAATTGGCAGCTGATTGGCGACGGCCATGGTGTTCATTGGCCTGACGTCGATGAGGACATCAGCGCAGAGGGCATGCTCAGCGGCATCCCGGCACACGTCCAGGAACTCGCCCTCGTGCGACGGCGCCGGCTAACAGGGCACGGCAGCCGGCGAGCCGCGCGAAGCGCAAGGCCAAGTCGAAGTCGCGTTCCCGTGCGGCTCGCGGGCTGAGCGCCCGGCGTTAGGGGGCGAGAATGGATTCGCTCCACCGCGAGATCATGACTGATTCCACTTCCTCGGGCAGCTGTACCAAATCTTCCGTGATCCCGTAGCGGGACGGACCGATCTCCCTGTAGAATCCGCACACGCCCGAGAGTCTCGACAGTGCTGGTCCCTGGCACCCGGCTCGGCCCGTATGCGATCACCGCCCCGCTCGGCGCGGGGGGCATGGGGGAGGTCTACAAGGCACACGATCCCCGCCTGGGGCGTGAGGTCGCGATCAAGGTGCTGCCCTCCGCTTTCTCCGCCGATCCTGAGCGTCTCCATCGCTTCGAGCAAGAAGCCCGCGCGGCGGCCGCACTGAACCATCCGAACATCCTCGCCGTTCACGACATCGGCCAGCACGACGGCGCGCCGTACATCGTCTCGGAGCTTCTCGAAGGGGAAACCCTGCGCGAGCGACTCCATGGTGGCGCGCTGCCCGTACGGAAGGCCGTGGAGTATGCGGTGCAGATCGCGCACGGCCTCGCGGCGGCACATGAGAAGGGCATTACGCATCGTGATCTGAAGCCAGAGAACATCTTCGTCACCAGCGATGAGCGGGTGAAGATTCTCGACTTCGGACTCGCCAAGCTGACACAAGCGGAACCGTCGATGGCGGGTGCCAGCGAGCTGCCGACAACGCCGCCAAATACGTTGCCCGGTGTCGTGCTCGGCACGATCGGCTACATGGCGCCCGAGCAGGTGCGCGGCCTCACTGCGGATCATCGATCGGACATCTTCGCGTTCGGGGCGATCTTGTACGAGATGCTGTCTGGTCGGCGTGCGTTTCGAGGCGACACGACGGCCGACACGATGACGGCGATCTTGAAAGAAGATCCGCCCGATCTTGCGACCAGTGAGCGCCACATTCCACCCGCACTCGCGCGCATTGCCGATCACTGTCTGGAAAAGAGTCCCACGGCGCGCTTCAAATCGGCCGACGATCTTGCGTTCGCGTTGGAGGCACTGTCGGCGCACTCGGGCGCAAACGAAGCAACCATCAGCGCCACCGTTACGCCCAAGCGCAAGAGACGCGAGCGGCTGGCGTGGGCACTGGTCGCGGTCGCCGTGCTGGCTGTCGGGGTGCTCGCGGTTCCGGTGACGTTATACGTCCGCCGCGCGGAGGCTGAGCCGGTTGTCACCCGGTTTGACGTCGTCACGCCACCCACGAGCGATGCATTTTCGTTTGCGCTCTCGCCCGACGGACGGCAGTTGGTGTTCGTCGCGACGGCGGAGGGTGGATCGCGCTTGTGGCTGCGGCCGCTGGACCAGGTAACCGCACGAGCGCTCGCAGGGACCGAGGACGCGAGCATGCCCTTCTGGTCGCCCGATGGTCGCGCAATCGGCTTTTTCGCGGACGGCAAGCTCAAGCGTCTCGATCTGGCCGGTGGCGCTCTACAGGTGCTCGCCGACACACCGCAAGGGCGGGGCGGAACCTGGAACCGCGACGGGGTCATCGTGTTTGGAACTGCCAATAGCGGACTCATGCGGGTGACCGCCACGGGCGGGATCCCGGTTCCGGTAACGCGGCGCACGTCCGGCCAAGACAGCCACAGATTTCCGCAGTTTCTGCCAGATGACCGCCGGGTCCTGTTCACCTCGGAGCTCGGGCAGCCGGACACTAACGGCGTGTATCTCGCCTCGCTCGACGGCGGCGAGCCGACAAGAGTGTTGGCGGAGGCGGTGCCGGCGGCTTACGTCCCGCCCGGCTATCTGTTGTGGGTGCGCCAGGGCGCGCTCTTCGTTCAGCGGTTCGATGCGGCGCGTGCGACGATGGGCGGCGAACCTGTCGTGGTTGCGCAGGGCGTCGAGGGCTTCTCCGAATCGGCGGGCGTGCTTGCCCATCGAGCGGATGTATCGAACCGACGCCAACTCGTCTCGGTCGACCGCATGGGCAAGGAGCTGGGCGTAGTCGGGGCACCGGACGAGGCCGTACTGGCCTCTCCCGACCTCGCGTCCGACGGCCAGCGCGTGGCGGTGAGTCGCATCGTGCAAGGGAACGGTGACGTATGGCTGATCGATATTGGCCGCGGCCTGGCGAGCCGCTTCACGTTCAACGCCGTCATTGAGAGTCGGCCCGTCTGGTCACCGGACGGGAGCCGGGTGGTCTTCGGGTCTGAGCGCATCGCGGGCGTCCACGACCTGTTCGAAAAGCCAACGAGCGGCGTCACGGATGAGCAGCCGCTGCTCGTCACCCCGCAGGACAAGGCGGCGCTGGACTGGACGCCTGACGGTCGGGTCCTGCTCTACAGCACCCAGGACCCGAAGACCGCGTCGGACCTGTGGGCCTTGCCGCTCATCGGCGAGCGCAAGCCCTTCCCGGTGGTGAACACCAGCTTTGACGAAATTGCGGGGCAATTGTCGCCCGACGGGCGCTGGCTCGCGTATGCGTCCAACGAATCGGGGCGCTATGAGATTTACCTCCGGCCGTTTCCAGAGCCAGGCGGGAAGTGGCAGATCTCGACGACGGGCGGCATCCAGCCGCGCTGGCGACGCGATGGCCAGGAACTCTTCTACGTGGCGCCCGACACTCGACTGATGGCAGCGCCGATCCGCCCGGCGTCGGCCGCGCGCACGGTGGAGACGGGCACCCCTGTGGCGTTGTTCCCGACGCGGCTCGCCAGCAGCGGGGGAGCTATCTTTGCTACGGGGTTCGCCTCGCGAGCGCAGTATGCCGTGGCGGCCGATGGCCGGTTCCTGATGAACGTCGCCGTCGAGGGAGCGACGGCATCGCCGATTACTATCGTCCTCAACTGGGCAGCGGGACTGACGAAATGAATCTCACAGCCGGCAGTCGCCTGGGCCCCTATGAAATCCAGTCCGCCATTGGTGCTGGTGGCATGGGCGAAGTGTATCGGGCCACCGACACCAATCTGAAGCGAGCCGTCGCGATCAAAGTCCTACCGGCGTCGGTTGCCGCGGATAGGGATCGCCTGGCGCGGTTTCAGCGTGAAGCCGAAGTGCTTGCGTCGTTGAACCATCCCAACATCGCCGCGATCTACGGGCTGGAACGGTCCGATGGCATGACAGCTCTCGTGATGGAGCTGGTCGAGGGACCAACACTCGCCGAGCGCATCTCGCAAGGGGCTGTTCCGGTTGCTGAGGCGCTGCCGATTGCGAAGCAGATCGCGGAGGCCCTCGAAGCGGCCCATGAGCACACCATCATCCACCGCGATCTGAAGCCAGCGAATATCAAGGTGCGACCAGATGGCGTCGTGAAGGTGCTCGACTTCGGTCTGGCGAAAGCGCTGGAACCTGCGGGCTCCCCACTGGGTGCGTCGCAGTCACCGACGATTACCAGTCCCGCGATGATGACGGGCGTCGGCGTGGTGCTGGGCACGGCTGCTTACATGAGCCCCGAGCAGGCGCGCGGTAAGACGGTCGACAAGCGTGGTGATATTTGGGCGTTCGGCTGCGTGCTTTACGAGATGCTGTCTGGCCGGCGCGCGTTTGCAGGTGATGAGGTGTCCGACGTGCTGGCCTCAGTCCTGGCG
>JBOGIR010000635.1:0-4227 GCA_050742335.1 Vicinamibacterales bacterium
CCTCTGATGTTACCTCCCGCTGAAGGGCTCCATCAAGGGCGCGTGCTACGATGCTTTTAGCTCTGGTCTTTGGTCTCTGGTCTTTAGTGGTCCTCGGTGCCTGATTCAATGAAATGCTGAGGACCACCATCCTAAAGACCAAAGCCTAAAGACCAAAGACTAGAAGCATGCCCCGCATCCGGTTCACCCTGAACGGAAAGCCTACCGAAGCCTCATACGAACCGGGGATGCACCTGCTCGAAGTGCTGCGGGAAGAGTGCGGTGTCGTCTCGGCCAAGAACGGCTGCGCTCCGGAGGGGGCGTGCGGCTGTTGTCTCGTGATGATCGACGGCCGCCCTGCGCTGTCCTGCCTTCGCAAGCCGGAGCAGATGGACGGGCATGAGATCACCACGCTCGAAGGGCTCCCGGACGACGCCCGCCGCATCATTGGTGAAGCGTTCGTGCTCGAGGGTGGCGTGCAGTGCGGCTTCTGCATTCCCGGCATTGTTGTTCGGGCGGCGTCGCTGATCGAGCACGGCAAGAGTGACGATCGCGACGCGATCAAGAAAGCGCTCGACGGCCACCTGTGTCGCTGCACCGGCTACGGACGCATCATCGATGCCATTCAGACAGCAGGCGAAGCTGTCAGGAACGGAGGGCAGCTGCCAAAGGAGCCGCGACGGCACGACTTTTTCGGGGAAGAATTCGGTTTGCGCCGGAATCCCGCGTGCGCCGGTGGCGGCGGCGACGGCCCCGCGCTGAGCAACGTCGAAGGACATCGCATTGGCAGTTCACCGCCCCGGCAGGGTGGACTGGAGCAAGCGCTCGGCCAGACGCCGTTCGTCGATGACATGCGCGTGCCGGGCATGCTGCACGGCGCCATGGTGCTCACCGAACATCCCCGTGCCAGGGTCGTGAAGATTGAGACCACCAGGGCGGCGGCGATGCCGGGGGTGGTGCGGATTATTTCAGCCGCCGATGTCACTGGCGCGCGCGGCACCGGCCTGTCCGATCCCGATATGCCCGTGTTCGTCGCGGAAGGCGAAGTCACGTGCTGTGTGGCCGACTTCCTCGCGATGGTCGTGGCCGATACGCAGTATCACGCGCGCCAGGCGGCCAGGACGGTCCACGTCGAGTACGACGTGTTCGAGCCGATCACCGACCCATGCGACGCGCTGAAACCGGGCGCCCCACTCGTCCACTCGAGCGACACGTTCAGTCCTCGTCCCTCCAATGTCCTCCAGCCGGTCACCGCCTACCGGCGGGGCGACGTGGACGCCGCGCTCGAGACCGCCGTGCACGTCATCGAAGGGACATGGCGCACGCAGCCGATCGAGATCGCGTTTCTCGAGCCCGAAGCGTGTCTGGCGCTCCCGCGGGACGGGGGTGTCACAGTGCACACCGACAGCCAGGGATCGGTGTACGACCAGCAGCAGATTGCGAAGGTCCTCAATATCGATGCGAAGGACGTGGAGATTCAGCTGGCCGCCAGCGGTGGCGCCTTCGGCGCCAAGGAAGAGCTGTCGATTCAGGCGCAGACCGCGCTGGCCGCGCACCTGTTGGGCAGGCCCGTGAAGACTGTGCTCACGCGCGAGCAGTCGACCCAGCACCACGTGAAGCGCCACCCCATGACGGTCACGCTGACCGTGGGCGCGGATGCGGATGGGCGCCTGCTGGCCGTCCGTTCGCGGATCGTCGCGGATGCGGGGGGCTATCACACCACGAGCGCCAAGTGCGCCCTGCGCGCAGCGTGCCACACCTGCGGTCCCTATCGCGTGCCGCATGTCGACGTCGAATCGAAGGCGGTCTATACCAACAACCCGAACAGCGGCGCGATGCGCGGTTTCGGCAGCAACCAGGCGCAGTTCGCCATGGAAGGGGTCATGGACCTCCTGGCGGAGAAGGTGGGTGTCGACGGCTGGGAGATCCGCTACCTGAACGCGCTGGATCCGGGTGACGCGTTTGCCACAGGCCAGATCATGCGGGAGAGCGTCCGCGGGATGAAGGCGTCGCTCGAGGCCGTCAAAGAGATGTACAAGCGCGCCAAGTACAAAGGCATCGGGTGCGGCATCAAGAGCACCGGGCTCGGCAACGGCACCGTGGAAGGCGGGTACATCAAGATCCGCGTCGTCGCAGCCGCTCGGGGCGCCGACGCCTCTGGCGAAGGTGCCCGGCTCGAGATCCTCAACGGGTACACGGAAATGGGGCAGGGCGTGTTCACCGCGACGTTGCAGGCGGTGTGCGAGGAAACCCGTCTGCCCGCCGGCCTGATGACGGTCAAGTGGGACAAGGAGCTGGGCAACAAGTGCGGGGAGACGTGGGCGTCTCGAGGAACGACGTTGAGCTGCGCCGCCGCCCGCGATGCGGCGCGGAAGCTGGCCGCGGATCTCGAGGATCGAACGCTCGCGCAGCTGGTTGGGCGCGAATATGACGGGGAGTACGTCTGTGCCTTCACGACACGTCCCGGTACTCCCGAAGCCGTGTTGAACCCCACCACACACCTGACGTTCAGCTACGCCACGCAGCTCGTCATCCTGAACGAGGAAGGCAGGATCGAGCGCGTCGTCGCCGCACACGATGTGGGCCGCGCCATCAATCCCCGGCTCTGCGCCGAGCAGATGGAGGGTGGCGTACACATGGGGCTCGGATACGCGCTCTCAGAGGACTTCCCGTCGACGGCCGGCGTGCCCAAGTCGCTGGCCTTGCGGGATCTCGGCATCCTGCCGGCGAAGCACATGCCAAACGTCGACGTGATCCTCATCGAGGTTCCCGACGAAGTGGGGGGATATGGCGCCAAGGGCGTGGGCGAGATTGGCTGCGTGGCCACGGCGCCCGCGGCTGCCGCCGCGCTCCATTCCTTCGACGGGATCCGCCGGTTCCGGCTGCCAATGGACGACGCGCCGGCCGCGATTCCGTCAGTCCCCAAATCCCGCCGCCGTACGTAGGCCGGGTCCCGCGCCTCAGCCTGACATGGCGCTCTGAGCATCGAACGGCGGGTCTGCTTGCGCCCTGCGATGGGCGCAGAACCCGCCCCACGTACGTGGGGCGGGTGCCGCGGACCGCCAGATCCTCCTCGGTCCGCGGACCCGGCGGCCGATATGGGTCCTGCCCGTTTGCGGTCCGTGCGTGGACATGGTACCTTCCGTAGACCCATGAAAGCATTCGACTTCGTGGCGGCGCGCGATTCGCGCCATGCGGTGACGCTGCTCGCCGAACGGGCGCCCACCGCCAAGGTGAAGGTGCTTGCCGGCGGCACCGACCTGCTGGCCGACCTCAAGTTCGCCTCGCTGTCCCACGCTCCGGACGTGGTGATCGACATTTCGCGCGCGGAGGACCTGAAGCACATTGCACTCACAGACGAGGGGCTTCGCATCGGCGCGCTCGTCACCCACACCGAGATCATGCGGTCGCCGATCATCCGCGACCTGTTTCCGGCCCTCGTGGACGCGGCGCACACGATCGGTGCCGTCCAGACCCGGAACCTCGGGACGCTCGGGGGCAACCTTGTTACCGCCGTGCCCTCGGTGGACAGCGGCCCCACGCTCGTCGCCCTCGACGCGCGCGTCACCCTGCTCGGCCCCGCCGGGCAGCGGCAGATGGCGCTGGCCGACTTCTTCGTCGGGCCTCGAAAGACGGCGCTCAAGCCGGACGAGCTGCTCACCGAGATCCTCATCCCCAAGGAGAGCGTTGGCAAACCCGCGCGTTTCCTGAAGTTCGGGCTGCGCAAAGGGCAGGCGCTGGCGCTGGTCAACGTGGCGGCCAGCCTCTGGGTCAACTGGGACAGCCAGACGTTCGTCGCGCCGCGGATCGCGCTTGGCGCAGTGGCCCCCAAGGTCATTCATGCCACCACGGCCGAGTTGTTTCTCGACGGTCGCGCGATTACCCAGGAGGCGATGGCAGAAGCGGGTCGCCTGGCCGTGGGCGACGCCAAGCCGATCAACGACTTCCGCGCCTCCGCCGAGTACCGGCGCGACTTGATCGCGGTTCTGACGAAACGGGCCCTCGAAGGGGCATTCGAGCTGGCCCGCGTCCGCCGGGGTTCCGGCGGGGCAGGCTGAACAAGGTCTCGAAAGCCGAGAGCCTAAAGCCCAAAGCCCAAAGCCTAGAGTCAAGGAGACAGCGCTGACGTGAAACGAGCGGAGAGGAAGCAATGACGAAAGTGACTCTGACGGTCAACGGTGAAACACGCTCGGCGTCGGTGGCGCCCGAAATGACGCTGCTCCGGCTGCTGCGCGAGGAGTTCAGCCT
>JBOGIR010000636.1:0-12017 GCA_050742335.1 Vicinamibacterales bacterium
CCCCGAACCGAACCTGAACACGAACCGAGAAGCGACCCGCCTCCGCTCGCGCATCGTTCCCGCGAGCTACGGCGAGGCCTCGCCGTAGCGGCGAGCGAAATCCTCGCCGCGAAGGCGGGGAACCCAGCAGTGTGAACGACGGTCCGGCCTTGGATCTACTGGTCCGCGCGATCGTCCAGCGCGTCGAAGGCGTCGAGCAGCATCGGAACGAGCGCATGCATCCGCCCGAGCGCGGGGCGCCGCGGCTCCAACCCCGGCTGGAACCCGTCCTCGATCAGCCGTTCGAGCACGTGGTCTCGTCCTCCGATGACGTGCACGGGCACCTGCCACGGCGCATCCGGCCCGCTGACGGCCGCAGGCGGCTGATGGTCGCCGATCGCAATCAGCAGCAGGTCGTCCGCCTGCTGCCGCAGGTAGCCGGCCAGCGACAGGTACTCATACGTCATGGCGCGGACGTACGCGGGTCGCAAGTTGGTCAGGTCCGGAGTCGCCGCCATGGCGCGCTCGACGTCGGCCTGGTCGTACGGCGTCGCGGTCAGCACACGGGGCCAGTCCGGCTGATACGGCGCCACCGGACCGAATGGCGCGTGCGTGGTGCTGGTGGGAAAGACGACGAACAGCGGCGCGCGTAACGGGCGCTGGCGCTCGAGCCCGTCCAGCGTGGCGAGCGCGTACTGGTCAGGGATGCTCCACCATCCGAACTGCGGCCCCTGATACTCGAAGCGGTCGCGGTCGTAGACCGCGTCGAAGCGGTAGAAGGCGCCTTCGGGCCAGGCCTGCCGCATGCCCGGCATCAGCGCCACTGTCCGGTAACCGCGCCGCGCAAACGTGGTGACGAGCGTGTCACGCCGCGACGCCATGAGCGACGTATAGGCGTACTGGTCGTGGACGTCGACGCCCGAGAGCAGACTCAGGTGCGCCAGCCAGGACGACCCGCCGAAGGTGGGCGACTCGACGTAGGCCGAGACGACCCGACGCCGGGTCTCGCCAATGGCGGCCAGCAAATCCGCGCGCCCCGCGGCAACTCCCGCAGCAATCTCCGGCGTGTCGTACGTGACCGCGCCGTACGATTCGAGAAAGATGAGCAGGACATCGGCGCCGCCAAGGCCTCGCAGCGCGCGGTCGAGCGGGGGGCTCGGACCGAGCGGCGGCGTCACGGCCGTCGGGCCAATCGTTGCGACGACGTAGCGCGCCTGCCGGACATAGGCAGGGGTCACCGGACGCGCAAACGCGGTCTCGGCCGGCGCGCGATCCGACAACTGCTGGCCGGCGAACACCGCCACCGCGAGTCCCGCCAATGAACCGAGGACCAGCCGCGAGGGCCGGTGCTGCATCGCCGCCCACACGCGTCCAATCGCTGCTCGTGCAGCGACGTACGCGAGTGCGGCTGCGAGCACGGCGAGTCCGACTACGGCGGCGACAAGCCACCAGGGCACGGCCCGCGCAAGCATGGCGGCGACGTTGCCGAGGTGCGCAGAGTCCCAATACAGGTTGAACTCCCGCCCGTACAGCGCGGGAGCGGTGACGTCCAGGTAGTGACCGGCGACGAGCGCCACCCAGATGGCCGCGAGCGCGCGCAGCGGCGGTCGCTCCGTTATCCCTCGTGCCGCTGCCAGCAGCAGCACGCAGGCGGCGAGCTCCACCGAGAGCGCGTTCGCCCATCGGATCGTCGGCGTCGGCCACACGTTGTCGAACGTGAGCGACGCGTTGAGCACGACGAGCGATGCGGTCAGCGCGAGCCACGCGCGCGTGTTGGTGAACAGCTGCCGTGCCACGCGCTACACCGACGAGAGCAGGTGCCCCAGCTTTTCCTTCTTCGTCCGGAGGTAGCGCTCGGTCGAGGCGGTCGGCGGGATCTCGATGGGCAGCCGCTCGCTCACCGACAGCCCTTCGCCCGTCACCCCGTCCAGCTTCTTCGGGTTGTTGCTCAACATCCGCGTCGTCTTGACGCCGAGGTGGCGGAGTATCTGGAGGCAGGCGCGGTAATCGCGCAGGTCGGCGGGGAAGCCCAGCCGCTCGTTGGCCTCCACGGTGTCGATGCCCTGATCCTGCAGCGCGTAGGCGCGGATCTTGTTGACGAGCCCGATGCCGCGCCCTTCCTGATCGAGGTAAAGGAGCACGCCCCGGCCTTCCTCGACGATCCGCTGCATCGCCGTGTGGAGCTGCTGGCCGCAGTCGCACCGCGCCGAGTGAAACAGATCGCCGGTCAGACACGCCGAATGCACGCGCGTGAGCACGTTCTTCCCGTCGCCCATGTCGCCGCGGACGAGCGCCACGTGCGTCTCGTCCGACAAGGCGTTCTTGAAGAGGTGAATGTCGAACGGGCCGTAGTCGGTCGGCAGCTTCGCGGACGCCACGCACCGAACCGGTGGCAGACGAAGGAGGGCGTTGAGAGCCGTCAGCGCGCCGCGAAACCTTGGGACCATAGGATGTGAATGACCTCGTGTTCAGTTGCGACCCGGGTGTTCATGCAGTCTAGTGCGGTTTCCAGTTCGATGTCGCGTAGTTTCGAGCTGTGAGTCATGAGTTCTGAGTCGTCAGATGCGATCCGAAACTCAACACTCATCACTCAGAACTGAAAACTGCTCGAGCAGTTCGTGGCCATGGTCCCGGTCGGGCCACGTCTTGATTATCGCCGCGATTCGCCCGGGTCCCGGCCGTCGCGTGGGGCGCCCGTGCCCGACGAGCCGAGAAACAGCCTGCGTCCATCGGCAAACGTCAGGTCCCTCCCGTTGCCCTTCCGCGATCCGTCCTTCGCCTGAAAGCCTTCGACGACGATCTCGATGCCGGTCGGGAGCGACTCCCTCGTGAATCCGCGCCGGAACAGCGCATTGGGTGGCCCGCCCTCGATGGCCCACGGCTCCACCGTGCCATTGGGTCTCTTCACCTCGATGTGGATCCAGGTGTGCGGATTGATCCACTCCATCTTCGTGACCGTGCCTCTGAGCTTGATGGGCTTGTTGGCGTCGAACTCTGCGGCGAATGCATGATGCCCCGACACGGGGGCGGCAGCCATCACGACGATCAGTGCAGCAGACACAACCAGCCAAGGGCCAGCGCCCCATATCCCCGGAGAGCGCCCTTGGCTGGTTAGGCCTATCTGCCTGGCGCGCTTCGCGCGCCTAGGATCGCTATACGGATTCACAACGAGCACAAAATTCGCGTTCGGGGCCGTATAGCGATCCAGAGTGCTGCGCATGAGAGCTCCTTCAGTTCGATGAAGCCGGCTTGGTCGCGGCCGCGGCGCGCCCGCCACTGAGCAGATTCGGCATCGAGTAGTTTCCCTCATGACACGCGTACTCGTAGATCTGCGTGTCGTCGGCCAGCCTCGAGATGGGAATGACCGCGGTCCAGGGCGCTGAAAAGGTCACCGGATCCTCCACGGTGATCTTGTACTCGAGGGTGTCGGCGTCGATGCGCGTGAAACGCTCGATCAGGTGGAGCGTCTCGGACGGCCGCGTCCAGATGCTCGCCCATTCGTAGTTGGTGCGGTCGAGAAAGTTGATGGTGTCGACAACCAGCGTGTCGCCCTCCCAGCGGCCGACCGAGTCGCCGAACCACTGGCGGGTGTCACCGTGCGGCCGTCCGTCGGTCGGGATAACGCGTCGATCGCGGTACTCTTCGTGGAGGATCGTCACGTAGCCCGGACTCTGCACGATCAGATTGTGGCCACCGTTCGGACCCTGCCACATCATGCCCGTGACGCCGTCGGTCAGGCAGCGTTCGCCCGTGTCCGGATCCAGATACGACTCGAACGGCCCGACGCCATAGCGGGCGGCGGCGCGCGCTTCCGCCTTCCGCGCGTCGGCCGTGTACGGCACGCGTCCGTCGGGCGGATCAACGATCAACGACGTCTGTTTGTAGACCGTTCGCGGGCGGCCGTGGTCCTGCCAGAAGCTGTTGTACTCATTTCCTCTGATGGGTGATTCACTGATGGAACGGCGGCCTACGTCCGCGCCTTCAAACCCGGCCAGCCGCTTGGCGGCCTGTTCCTTTTCGATCTGGTCTCGCTGCGCTACTTCCTCGTCGGTCAGGAGCGCCCGTCCCTCGAACTCCCTGGGTCGTTCGAACGGAATGGTCGCTTCGTATCGCCAGACACCCTGCACATCGGGGTCGCCCCACGCCGTGCGCGGCTGCGTCCACCGACTCGCCCCGGCCGTCCCCTCGGCGGCGGGATTTTGTGGCGCACAGGCCGACGCACACACAGCCATCAGACCGGCGGCGGCCATGCGTCCGGCTCCGCGGATGCATACGCGGAGGGAAGGGTGGTCGGCTCCCGTTTCCGGAGATCGGTTGGATTGATGATGGCGAATCCCGGTTTCCGCCTCCGCAGAGCTACGGCGGACGCGCCGAAGCCTTGGCGTAGGCGGGCCGGTGGCCGGACCGCGCTGCGACGCCGCACGTGGCCGCGTGACGCCAGCTCCCCGAGCTGGCGGATCCCCAGGGCCGTCTCGCGCGGTCAGGCGATCCGTGTCGGCCTGACCTCCACAGGGCTTCGCCAGCATCAACCCAACCGATCTCCGGTGTAGATGTCGGTTACTCATCGCACAGCTCCGTTACTTGTTCGTCTGCCCGGTCGCAGGGTCGACCACGCCAAGGCGACCGTACAGCAACTGTTCCACGAACTCGGTGCACTTGTATTCGAGGATCTTCTTGTCTGCTTCGAACCGCCGATAGAGCGGCATGCGTATCGTCCATGGCCGCGTGAACACCTTCGAGTCTTCGATGGTGGCTTCGTACATGAGGTGATAGGGGCTCACCGGAGTATAGCGCTCGACGACATGCAGCGCGTCGCTGTGGAAATTGCCGGCTCGGTCGAACCACGTCTGGTCGTTGACATCGGTGACGTCCACCACGAGCGTGTCACCGTCCCAGCGGCCGCGCGACAGTCCCATGAAGGTGGCCGTGGGATTGTTGCGAACCTCGTTCAAATGGATCGTGCGGGTCGTCCCCGCGAATTCGTAGGCGATGAGGACCTTGTCGGCCCCCTGAAGAATCTGGAAGGGATACGGCATATACGTCGCCCGCGGCACGCCAGGCATGAAGCACCTGATTTCCGGGTCGCGCTCGAGCCAGTGTTCGACGTTTTCCTTCTTTCTCGCGGCCGCCCACGGCTGGTACGGGATCTCGTTGCCCTCCACGACGCCTTCCCCCGCCGGAACGCCACCGACCGCGCCGAGCGCCCGCACAGGCGGCGCCGGGAGGTCCACCGGTTTCGACCGGCCCAGGCCCGGCGCCTCGGTGCGCGGCGGCGCCGGTATCAGCGCCAGTGCGGGTCGCGCCGGGTGCGTCTGCAGGTCGTAGTTCGCCGTGTTGAGCGCCTGCCAGATTCCGCTGAGATCGGGCCTGCCATCGGCGGTTCGTGGCGCGCGGTAGGTCGCAGTCTGACCCGCAATGGGCGGAACCTGCGTCCACAGTGCGGCGCCGACGGCAACCGCGACTAGTGCAATGGCGGCGCCTTTGAGTCCGATTCGCATTGGGATTTCCTCTTCGGAGGTCGAGATTATGGGCCGTTGGTCGTTCGGACGCAATGACTCTCCGTGACGTACGTAGTGTCCGGCTTCAGCCGGACCGTCGCGGTGGTCGTACGTAGTGTCCGGCTCTTAGGGGGACCTGCCACGGTCCGCCTGAAGGCGGACACTACGTACCGCCTATCGCTTGTCGTACACTGCGCCGCATGACCAGCACGTCCTGGCTCGTGAGCGTCGCCTTCGCTGCCGTATTCGCGGTGTTGGTGGAGTCAGAACCAGCGCCGCAGGGGCCGCCGGCGGCAGAACGGTGGGTGACCGCCTGGGGCACGTCGCAGAATGGCCTCGGTGCCGGCGTCGTGACGAACACCACGGTGCGGATGATCGCGCGGGTCACGATTTCCGGCGAGGCGGTGCGCATCCGGCTGGACAACACCTTCGGCACCTCACCGCTGGTGGTGGGCAGGGCGTACGTGGGACATCGCATTCAGGGCGCTGCGCTCGCGACAAACTCGAACCGGCAGGTTTTCTTCAACACGGCCGCACGCACGATTGTTCCGGCCGGGGGCACCGTCACGAGCGATCCCGTGCGCATGAAGGTCCTGGCGCAGCAGGACCTGGCCGTCACGCTCTACGTGCCTGAGGCCGGCGTGCGGCCCAGCCAGCACAGCGGCGCACAGGTGACCTCCTACGTGGCGCCGGACGCAACGGGCGACCTGGCGAGTGAGGAAGCGGCGACATCCTTCACTGGCACTACCACCTCGATGTGGTGGTTGAAGGCGATCGACGTGTCCTCGTCGTCGTCCACCGGATCGATTGTCGCGTTCGGCGACTCGATTACCGATGGCACGTGCTCGACCGTCGATGCGCACGATCGGTGGGAAGATCTGCTCGCCCTGCGCCTGGCGCTCGACGCGGCGCATCAGGGGACACCGGATGCGCACAAGGCGGTCGTCAACGAAGGCATTGGCGGCAACACCGTGACGCGTGAGAGACTGCAGCCGGCGCCCGACAGCACACCCGGCGTCGAGCGGCTCGAGCGCGACGTGCTGAGCCACCACGGCGTGACGCACGTGGTCTTCTTCATGGGCACCAACGATATTCGGCGTGAGGCGGCCGCCGGACAGGTCATCGCAGGCATGCAGGACATCGCGACGCGCGTGAAGGCGCGCGGCCTGAAGATCGTCGGCGTCACGATCATCCCGCGCCACACTCGTCCACCCGCCGAGAACAACACGGGATGGAACGCGGCGAAGACCCGCATCCGGAATGACGTCAATGCGTGGATCCGCGCGAAGGCGCCCTTCGATGCGGTGATCGACTTCGACAAGGTCGTGCAGGACCCTCGCGACGCCGATCTGATCCATCCACCGTTCAACTGCGGGGACGGCATCCACCCGAGCCCGCGAGGCTACTACGAAATGGGCAGATCGGAGCGGCTCGATCTGTTCCGATGAGCCGAGGGCCCGATTGCGCCCCGCTGCGCCTCCTGGCGCTCTTCTGCCTGACAGCGGCAGCGCCGCAGGGGCACAGACCGGTATCTGCCCCCGTTCGGGACGATCCAGGCCGCGTACCAGCGCGGCACCGCCGCGTTCGGCCAGCGGTCCACTCAGGGCCACACGCTCTTCCTCAAGGCGACGACGGTCTTCTGAGCAACTCCCCACGTACGTGGGGCGGGTTCCGCGAGGCGAAGTGGAAAAGCGGACCCGCCGGTATGGGCTCCGCTGTGGTAGGCTGCGCAGTGTGAGACACCTCCGGCCGAAGTCAGTTTCCTGCACTGGAGATCGGTTGTGTTGGTGATGATGAAGCCCTATAACTGAGCTCAGGGAGCTCAGGGATTAGGAGGAACATGGGCGAATCCGACAAAGGTTCGGTGGACCGCCGAGAGTTCCTGCGAGGTGTCGCCGCTGGAGCCGTCGCCGCAGCAACGCCTGTGACTGCACACACGCACGATCACGACCACCAGCATCAGGACGTTCCTTCAGATCCTGCCCTCAGGGTCAAGGCCTTGGAATCGCTGCTGGTTGAAAAAGGCCTCGTGGATCCGGCGGCTCTCGACGCTTTGATCGACACAATGGAGCACAAAGTCGGTCCCCGCAACGGCGCACGGGTCGTGGCGCGTGCGTGGGCGGATCCCGCCTACAAGAAACGCCTGCTCGAGAACGCGCCGGTCGCCATCGCGGAGCTGGGTTACAGCAGCGGACAGGGTGACCACATGGTCGTCGTGGAGAACGGTCCGAAGGTGCACAATCTGATCGTCTGCACGCTCTGCTCCTGTTACCCGTGGCCGGTGCTCGGGCTTCCGCCCGTCTGGTACAAGTCCGCGCCCTATCGGTCGCGCGCCGTGATCGACCCTCGCGGCATCCTCCGCGAGTTCGGAACGGAGCTCACCGAAGACGTTGAAGTGCGCGTCTGGGACAGCACGGCGGAGTTGCGCTACTTCGTCTTGCCCGAGCGGCCCGCCGGCACCGAGAGCATGTCAGAGGAAGAGTTGGCAGCGCTCGTCACACGAGACGCCATGGTCGGCGTCGTCAGAGTCACGCTCGCGCCGCCAGGAGCGAACGCGTGAACGGCGTCCACGACATGGGCGGCCAGCAGGGCATGGGTCCCGTTCAGTACGAAAAGAACGAGCCGGTGTTCCACGCGCCCTGGGAAGGTCGCATCTACGCGTTGAACCGTGCGATGCGTGCGTGGCGCACGTGGAGTCTCGATACCGACAGACACGCGCTCGAGGTCATGCCTCCGGTCGAGTATCTGCGCATGAGCTATTACGAGCGGTGGCTGAGCAGGCTCGAAGCCCAGGTGGTGACGTACGGTTTCGTGACGAGGGAAGAACTGCAAAGTGGAAGACCGGCTTCTGGATCGACCAGAGCGACTCCGGTGTTCACCCTGGCCACGTCGGCTCGCTGGCTGAATCGGGGCATCCCATCGAGCCGCGATCCACAGGTCCGGCCGTCGTTCAAGGTGGGCCAGCGCGTTCGCGCCCGCAACATCAATCCCGCGGGTCACACTCGGCTGCCTCGATACGCGCGAGGCAAGGTGGGCATGGTGGTTCGCGACCACGGGGTCTATGTGTTCCCGGACACGAACGCCCATTTTCAGGGGGAGAAGCGGCAGCACGTGTACTCCGTACGGTTCACGGCGCGTGAGCTGTGGGGCGACAGCGCCTCGCGGCGCGATTCGGTGCACGTCGACATGTGGGATGACTACCTCGAGCGAGCCTGACGTGATGAACGACTCGGATCGACTGTCGGAGGTGCCGCGCCTGCCTCGTGACGAAGGAGGTCCGGTGTTCGCCGAACCATGGCAGGCTCAGGCGTTCGCGCTGGCGGTGCGACTCTCCGAGCAGGGCCATTTCACCTGGAAGGAATGGGCCGCCACGCTTGCCGATGAACTGAAGGCGGCGGCGGATCGCGGAGAACCGGACGACGGCTCGCGCTATTACGAGCATTGGCTGGCAGCGCTCGAACGGCTGGCCAGCGCCAAGCGGTTGACCGACGCTACCGAGCTCCTCGAGCGCAAGGACGCATGGGCCGATGCCTATCGCCACACGCCCCACGGCAAGCCTGTTGAACTGCGGAAGGGCTCCCTGGGGTCAGGCAGGCCGGCCTGAAATGAAGACGCCCGGCCGCGACGAGCGGCGCGGCCCTGTGGGAGGGTGACATGGAGATGAAGAGGCGGGACTTTCTCGTGACGGGCACGCTGGCGGCGGCAGCCGCGGCGCCCGCGCTGGCGCAGACGGCGTCCCAAGCGGCCCCTGACGCGCCCGGTCAGGTCCGCGGTGGCACCGTGCTCCCCGGCGACGAGAACGTGCAGTATCAGGGCGGCACGGCCGTGAAACGGCTCCGCATCATCAACACCGCCGAGCTCGAGGTCGAAGCGGAAAAGATTCTTCCCTCAGGCGGCTACGGGTACATCTTCGGCGGCTCCGGCGCGGAATACACCAAGCGTGAAAACCTGCGCGCCATGCAAGCGATCGGCATCGAGCCGCATTTCCTCTCGGGCGTGCTCAAGCCCGATCTGTCGACGACCATCCTCGGCCACCGGCTCCCGTTCCCGATCATCGTGCCGCCCATGGGGAGCCACGGCCTGGCCCATGTGTCGAAGGAAATCGGCACGGCCCAGGGTGTGGCGGCCGCCGGCACGCTGCTGATTCTCTCCATGCAGTCGAACGTGACGCTGGAGGACGTCGCCGCCGCCCATCGAGGCCCGAAGTGGATGCAGCTCTACTTCCCGGCCGACCGCGGGTACGCCCGGGAAGTCATCATGCGCGCCAAAGCGGCGGGATACACGGCCATCGTGCCGACGATCGATTCGACGTCCGCCTATCCGCGCGACAACAACATCCGCAACAACTTCCGCATTCCGGTGTCGCTCGGCAAAGGCAATGCGCCGCTGAACGAGCCCGATCCGATCAAGGCAGCGGCAGTGATGAGCCGCCGCAAGATCGACCTGAATTTCGACGATCTCGTCTGGATCAAGGAACAGACGGGGCTGCCGGTCATCCCCAAGGGCGTCATGTCGCCGCGCACGGCGACGCAGGCGATCGAGCGCGGGCTCGATGCCGTGTACGTGTCGAACCACGGGGGGCGCGCCCTCGACGGCGTGCCCGCAGCGATTACGCAGCTGCCGCGCATCGCCGACGCGGTGCAGGGGCGCGTGCCGATCGTTTTCGATTCGGGCATCCGGCGCGGGCAGGATGTGTTCCGGGCGCTGGCCCTCGGCGCGGATGTCGTCGCCTGCGGGCGGCCCATCATGTACGGCCTCGCGCTCGGCGGGCACCTGGGCGTGCAGAGCGTGCTCGAATACTTGAGAGACGACCTCTACATCGTCATGCAGCTCGCGGGCACTCCCAACATCGCTGCCATCACCAGGGACCATATCGCCGTTTGACAGTCCGTGGCACAAATCCCGGCCGTGCCACAGAGGCACAGAGGCACAGAGAAAAAACATCTTGAAGACCTCTGTGTCTCCGTGTCTCCGTGGCCCGTCTTGGTGACTTTCACTACGGCCTGCCCGCGCACGCCCTCGTTTTCGGGGCGGGATGTCTCCACGGACGGGGCTGACGCTTCTTCGGGAGGACGATCATGAGAGACTCGGCGCGGCCGTCGCGGCGATCGACACTTGGCCGGCGGGCGTTCATCAAGGCGGGTGCCGGCGGAAGCCTGGGCGCCGTTGCCGCGATGCAGCCTTCCGCCGCCGCGGCGCAGACACCGCTGCAGCCCTGGTGGGATGCACGCCCGTCGAGCGCGAGCGCGAATCGGCCTGTCGCCATCGATCTGCACGCCCATTGGGTGCCGCCGCCCTACGCCAAGGCGATGGCCGACCTCGGGCGGCCCCTCGCCAATCCCTATCCGCTGGAGCTCGATCTGGATCAACGACGCAAGTGGATGGACGAACACGGCGTCCAGATGCACGTCCTGACGCTCAATGGCGGGATGCCCTGGCAGCTCGTCTCGCCGGAAGACGGCGTGCGGCTCGCCCAGATTGTCAACGATGCCGGCGTCGCGGCGCACACGGCCTGGCCCGATCGCTTCATTGCCTCGATCGAGTTGCCCATTCGCGACGCCGAGATGGCCCTCAGAGAACTGAATCGTGCGGCGGGAAAACCTGGGCTGCGAGCCGTTCACCTGCCCGACTCGATCGACAATCGCGATTACCTGTTTCAGCCGGAGTTTGCACCGCTCATGACGCGGATCGAGGAGCTGGGATACCCGATTCTCTTTCACAATCTGAACTCGGACGCGTTCGGACGACGGCCGTCCGAGGCCGGCCTCGACAACACCTTCGCGCACGCCGTGCTGGCGGCGAAGTTCATCAGCACGGGCACACTGGACAAGTTTCCCAAGCTCGAGATCGTCCTGCCGCATGCGGGGGGCGCCTTCCCCTACGTGGCGGGGCGGCTCGAACATTTCGCGTTTCACATGGGAGGCGGCAACCGGCTGAGCCTCCAGCATCCGTACAAGACGTACGTGCGGCGATTCCATTACGACTATCTGACGTATCACCCGGAAGGATTCCGCTTCCTGCTGAGTCTGGTGGGATCGGACCGCATCGTTGTCGGCACCGACAGCTTCAACGCCAGGGACATCGAGTACCCCAGCGCCGTCGTCGAGCAGTTCGGGCTGCCGGCTGTGGATCGGGACCGCATCCTGAGAGGGAACGCCATCCGGCTTTTCCGTCTGTAAGGGAGAAGTGAAAAACCTGCGCCGCGCACGCTCGAAGCGTGCGCTCTACAGGTGCAGTGGTACACGGGCGGTCGTCGGCCGTGTGCAATCGCCCGTGTGCGATCGCCCGTGCGTAATCAGCCGTGTGTAGCGCACAGGCTTTTAGCCTGCGCGCTACGGCCGCAGCCCGCCCCTGGCAAGCCTCGCCCGGCCGGCCGGGCCGGTCATGAGCGCGACGAAATCCTTCACGGCGGAAGAGGCCGTCGTCGGATGCCAGAGCGAGAATGTCGTGGCCAGGTCGAATTCCGCCGGAAAGGGACCCACCAGTGCGTCCGGGTTGGCCTGCACGATCTCGCTGACTTGGGTCACGCCCAGATCGACC
>JBOGIR010000637.1:0-2716 GCA_050742335.1 Vicinamibacterales bacterium
CTGGCGCGCGCCGCCGGCCGCGTGTCGACGGCGCTGGCCGCCGCCCGCATCGAGCGTCGCCAGGCCTGCTACCGCCCGGTCACCGACGACGGCCTCCCCCTGATCGGCCGCGTCCCCGCCCTCGCCAACGCCTACGTCGCGACCGGCCACGGCCCCTGGGGCATGCTCAACGCCCCCGCCACCGGGTCAGCGCTGGCCGAGCTCATTGTCAACGGTTCCGCGGCGCTGGTGGATCTCCACCCGTTCGACCCCGCGCGGTTACCCGCCGTGCGGAATACGTGACGTCCCTGTTGCGCGACCGTTCGCGCGGCTTGAACGTCTGCAGCATCTTGGAGTCCATCCATTTGACCGAGAAGTATGTCCGGGCCATACTTGTGACCACATTCTCCTATGTGACCACAGGGAGGGCGACATGGGGGTCGTCGGCATTCGTGAGCTGAAGGCGCGTGCGAGCCAGGTGATTCGTCGGGTACGGGAGCGCGGAGAGGAAATTGAGGTCACGCACCGCGGGAAAGTCGTCGCGCGACTTGTCCCGGTGTCCCGATCAGCGGTTCGCAACCGAACATCGGCGTCGGCATGGTCAACTCTTGATCGGGTCGCCAGGGAAATCGCCGCCGCGTGGCCCAAGGGACATTCGGCAACGGCTGCCGTCCGTGAAGGACGACGCGATCTCTGATGGTCGTGGATGCCAGCGTCGTCGTCAGCCGTCTCCTTCCGCACGACGTGCATCACGAGGCAAGCCGGAGATGGCTCACGCAGCACGTCGCCGACGGGGGATTGCTGATCTCTCCGACGTTGCTTCTGGCCGAGGTGGCAGGTGCCGTGGCTCGCCGGACCGGAAAG
This sequence comes from Vicinamibacterales bacterium, assembly GCA_050742335.1. Taxonomy (GTDB): domain Bacteria; phylum Acidobacteriota; class Vicinamibacteria; order Vicinamibacterales; family UBA2999; genus DATCJA01. The sequence goes on from JBOGIR010000637.1 coordinate 844, forward strand.
CCGCGACTCGCGCGGCGTGCCGTGACCGCCGTGCTCAGCCTGCCGACGCTCCGCCTCGTTCCTGTTGATGAGGTTCTCGCCCGCGCGGCGGCGAGCCTCGCGGGCCAGTTCCGCGTCCGAGGCGCCGATGCCGTCTATATCGCTGCCGCCGCGGCGTTGGGTGTTCCGCTCGCCACCTGGGACCTCGAACAGCGCGAACGCGCCGCGCACGTCGTCGAAGTCTTCGTTCCCCAGAACCAGTGAACCGAGCGCCGCATCGGGACGACCGGCCTGCAGCCCGGAAGCAGAGCGTGCCTGCCAAACGCCAGCCCATGTCGGCCAAGGCCCGGCGGTCCTTGGCATTCTTACGCGCGGCCACCCGAGGCTTGCCACTGGCCGCGGCTCCCCAGTACGACATCCGTCCGCCGAACAGACAGCTGAGTATTTTCCGCGGATCATTCCTTCTCAGGCAGGACCGGCAAGAATGGCGGCTCAGAGGGTCTCTTCATCTCACGTGGCTTCCGTCTCCGACGTTACGCTTTCACGGGGCGGTTACGCGCGGTACAGATTTTCCACAACTCGGGGACGATAGAACGTTGCATATCCCACGGGGGCGGCCAACAGATGCAGCGGTCACGGGGGCAACTTGGGGTGTTCGTGGACGAGTGAGCGGTGCGATCCAAGGTCTGCTCCAGCTCGGTCAGAACCGAGCTGTCGGAGCGATACGGCTGCACGTAGCAAACTTTCACGACTACGTCGGATGTCGCACTCGACTCAAGGGCGGCGGTGGAGATCGTCTGCGCCTCAGCTTGTACCATGAGGACTGGAAGATTGAACTCGACCAAACGCCCGACGCCGACAAGATTGTGCAGCTACTTCGGACCCACGGTGGTTACGGAGTCAGCCACGTGGGCATCGTAACGCGGGCGTCAGGCTGCCGATTTACAGCATCCGATGCGCAGGACATCCTCACCTCTATCCATTTCTTCCTGTCGTTCGCTCGCGGTTTTTGGAGTGGTCCGATCATCCTCGAGGGGCTCGGAAGCCGTCGCCGTCCGATATGGACGGAGTGGCCCGGTCACCCCCTAGTCAGTGACTGGCGAGGAGTCCCCTCGTGGTTCCCTGTCACAGATGCAACCGTGGCGGGAACCGCCTTCACGGGCTTCCGCGATCTGTGGTGCCAGTCTTCTTGGCGTAACCAGCTCCGTCAGGTCCTTCATTGGTACGTAGCCGCCAACATGAATGCGGCGGCGATCGAAGGGAGCCTCGTTCTTGCTCATGCCGCTCTGGAGCGATTGGCGTGGCTCCATCTTGTCGTCGCGGGTGGTCAGCCAGCGGTCCCGTTCGACCAAAAAGGCTCAGGAAAGAGAATTGAGGCCCTGCTGTCGTCGTTAACTAGCAGCGCCAGCGGTGAAAATATTCGCCATGTACCGGGTCACTCAAGCCTGTAGGCGCGGCGGGCGGTGCCGCTGAAGAGAGCGAGCTTTTCGTCTGATGACGCACCGGAGGCGATGCGCTTGAACGCGTTCCAGAGGGCGGCCCAGCCGATGCCCATCTTGTCCACCGGGAAGTTGCTCTCGAACATGCAGCGGGCCGCGCCGAAGAGCTCGATGCACGGCTCGATGTAGGGGCGCCAGAGATCGGCGAGCTGGGTCGAGGTGGGCGGCGCCGACTCTGTCCGGTACTCGTAAGCGGCCAGGCGCATCATCATGCCGCCGAGCTTCATGGTGACGTTGGGACACGTGGCGAGATCGGTCACGCCGGCTTTCCAGACCCGGAAGACTTCGTCCCGCTTGCCGGTATATGGTCCGTACCCGAGCGGGCCGCCGACGTGGCCGACGATGATGTTCGCCTGCGGAAACGTCCGCGCGAGATCGACGACGTCGGCGAGTTG
>JBOGIR010000638.1:0-6548 GCA_050742335.1 Vicinamibacterales bacterium
ACGCGTGCTGGACCGGGACCCGGCCGCCGCCAAACAACGGCTGGAGCAGGTGCAGCACCAGCTCGAGCACGGCGAGCTGGAGATGCGAGCGTTCATTCGCGGCCTTCGACCGCAGCGGCGAGCGGCCGCCACGGTGCCGCGCCCCGGCCTGCGCGAGCGGCTGGAGGAGCTGGGCCGGCGCGTCGAGCAGCAGTGGAGCCTGAAAGTGCTGCCCACCGTCGATGCGGTCGCCGATCGGATGGACGACACGGTTTCCGAGGACGTGTACCGTCTCGTCCAGGAAGGCCTGGTGAACGCGGCGCGGCACGCCGCCGCGTCGGCCGTTCGCGTTGACCTGTCGGTCGCCGAGGGGCGCGTCCATCTCGCCATTGCCGACGACGGCAAGGGATTCCCGTTTACCGGAACCTACGACCTGGCGTCGCTCGAGGCGATCGGTCGGGGCCCTGTCACGTTGCGGGAACGCGTGGCGGAGCTCCGCGGGAATCTCACCCTCACCTCCTCGAGCGATACGGGCACCAGGCTCCTCATCACCGTGCCGCTGGCACACGCGTGACCTCATGCCGATGAACCTCGTTCTGGTGGACGACCATCCGCTCGTGATTGCCGGCCTCGAGCAACTGCTCCGCGCCGAGCCGGATTTCCACGTGCGCGCGACGTGTGGATCGGTGGACGAGGGGTGGGAAGCCGTGATGCGGCATCAGCCCGACGTGCTGGTGCTCGACCTCAAGCTCGGCGACAGCGACGGTCTGAGCCTGCTGCGCCGTCTCGCGGCGGCGCCGCGTCCGGCCGTTGTGGTGTTGACGGCGGTGGAGGACGAGAACGTCTGGCTCCATGCCGCGCGGCTCGGCGCACGCGGCATCGTGCTCAAGGCCACCGCGCCGCGCGTGCTCGAGAATTGCCTTCGCGCCGTGCACCGAGGTGAGACGTGGCTCACCGTGGGCGGCGTCGATCTGTCCGCGCGCCTCGCGCAACGCGATGCGGCTGAAACCGAGTTGAGACATTCATTGACGCCGCGGGAGCTCGAGATCGTCCGGCTGGTGGCGCTTGGCGCCGACAATCAGGACATTGCAGACCGTCTGTCCATCAGCCTCGGCACGGTCAAGATTCATCTGCACCACGTCTACGACAAGCTCCAGCTGTCCGGGCGGCATGCGCTGCTTCGGCTGCTGCAAGCGAAGGGCTACTGAACCAGCCTGCAGATGATCGAGCAGCCATCGGCCGATGTCATCGCCTACCCCCGCATGTCTGCGGCAGCGCGGGCCACCCGTCGCCCGGTGTCGGCGGCCGGGCTCGTGTTCCTCACGTCGCTCTTCGCGAGCAGCATGGTTGTCAGTGCGGCGCTGCTCTTCTTTGTCGAGCCGATGTTCGCAAAGATGGTGCTGCCGCGCCTGGGCGGGACTCCGGCGGTGTGGAACACGTGCGTGGTGTTCTTCCAGGCGGCCATGCTCGCCGGGTACGCGTACGCGCATCTACTGACGACGCGGCTGCGGCTGTGGCAGCAGATGGTGCTGCACGCGACCCTGCTGCTCGTGGTGGCCCTGAGCCTCCCCGTGGCGATTCCAGAGGGGTGGGCGCCACCGGTCGATCGAACGCCCATGTTCTCGCTGCTCGGCCTGCTGCTCGGCACCGTCGGCGCCCCGTTCCTGGTCGTGTCCGCCACCGCTCCCCTGCTGCAGCGCTGGTTCTCGCACACCAGCCACCCCGCCGCGTCCGATCCGTACTTTCTGTACGCCGCGAGCAACGCGGGGAGCATCGTCGCCCTGCTCGGGTATCCGTTCGTCGCCGAGCCGTTGTGGGCGCTCCCCCTTCAGAGCCGGGGATGGACGGCGGGATACCTCGTGCTCGCCGCGCTGATCCTGGCGTGCGCGGCGGGCGTTTCGCGCTGGCGCGTGTGGGACGGCCGGTCGGCTGCCTCGGCAACGCCCGCGGGGCTGGACGCTGCGGGAGCCGCGGTGCCCTGGCGGCGCAGGATCCGCTGGATGGCGCTGGCGTTCGTGCCTTCCAGCCTGATGCTGGCCGTCACGACCTTCCTGTCGACCGACATCGCCGCGGTGCCCCTGCTCTGGATCGCCCCCCTCACCTTCTACTTACTTTCGTTCGTGGTGACGTTCACCGCGCGGCCGGTTCTTTCGGAGCGGTTTGGATTGAACGCGATGGCGATCCTGCTGCTTCCGCTGACGCTTGCGATGATGCTTCGCCTCCCAGGGCCAATGTGGCTTCTGATGCCGCTCCACCTTGCCACGTTCTTTGCGTGTGCCCTGGTACTGCATCGTGAGCTTGCTCACGATCGTCCCGACACCAGCCACCTGACGGAATTCTACGTGTGGCTGTCGGTTGGCGGCGTGCTCGGAGGCGCCTTCAACACCTTCGTCGCGCCCCTTGCCTTCACGGGGGTCGCGGAGTACCCCCTCCTGTTAGTGCTGGCATGTGCACTGCGGCCTCACACGGCCAACCGGGTTGGACTTCGCGTCGGCGTGGCAGATGTCGCACTCCCGCTCGGTTTCGGCGCCGCGACGCTCGCGCTCTACTTCGCCTTGAAGGGCGGAGAGCGCATGCTGTTCGCCGTCGTCGCCGGCCTGGCAGGCATGCTGTACGCCGCCTGTTCGAAGCATCCCCTTCGCCTTGCAGCCGGACTCGCCATCCTCTTTGTTGGTACAGAAGGGGTCGTCCACCGCCAGACGGACCTCCTGTATGCAGAGCGGACCTTTTTCGGGGTGCTGCGTGTGCGCACCAGCGAGAGAGAGGGCGGCAGCCATGCGTTGTACCACGGCAGCACGCTCCACGGCGAGCAAAGCCGGAATCCGGCTCTTCGAAGAACGCCGAGCTCGTACTACTATGACGCAGGGCCTATCGGCCAGCTCTTCTCGGCCCTGTCTCATCGATTCACGCGCGTTGGCGTCATCGGGCTTGGCACAGGTGCGTTGGCTGCGTACGCAACTCCGAACCAGCAGTGGACGTTCTACGAGATCGATCCAGCCGTCGAACGGGTCGCGCGCACCAGCCGGTTCTTCACCTACCTGGAAGATTGTGGAGCCATGTGCAACGTCGTGCTCGGGGACGCGCGCCTCTCCCTGGCCACAGCGGAGTCCGGCGGATACGACGCCATCGTCCTCGACGCGTTCAGCTCGGACGCGGTTCCCGTCCATCTGTTGACCAGACAGGCGCTGCAGCTCTATCTGGCCAAGCTGTCGGACGATGGTATTCTCGCCTTTCACATTTCGAACCGGCACCTGACGTTGCGCCCGGTGGTTGGCGCGTTGGCGGGCGATCTCGGGCTGGCGGCACGCGTCCAGCTTCACCGGCCGTCCGACACGTCGAGGGGACGACCGTCAGAATGGGTGGTCCTGGCGCGCTCGGAAGCGCAGCTCGGCAGCCTTGCGACCGATGCGCGCTGGGAGCGCCTGTCCGGAGACGCCCACGGTGCCTGGACCGACGACTACTCCAACATCCTGAGCGTGCTCCGGCGGTGATGCGGCGCCGATCGTCGTTCGCGGACCTCGCAGAATCCGGACGCTAAGGACGCGGGCGTCTCACGACCACGACCATGGCTGCCACGCCGATGCACGTGAGAAGCGTCACCATCAACCCCACTGTCAATCCCGGGGGCCAGAACCGCAACTCGACCGCATGCGCGCCCGGCTCGAGCCAGAGTCCCAGCAGCGCGATGTCGGCCTGGTACACCGTCGCCGGGCGGCCATCGACCGACGCGTGCCATCCCGGATGCCACACTTCGCTGACCACCAGGAAGCGACGTTGCGCATTCTGTACGGCGATCTCGAGTGCGCCCGGTGTCGATCGAAGGATCTTGACGGAGTCTCCGGCGTCGGCAACCGAGCTTCCTGATCCCGCCGGCGCGACCACCACCGCCGTGTCCCGCACGTTGACGGTTTCCACCACACGGGCCATGTCATCCTCATCGGTCGCCGACACCACGTTCGAGACGAAGAACGCGCGCGCGAGAAACCGGCGGTTGCGATACACGTACACCGAGCCGGCTTGCACGGCTTCGTGGAACCGGAACTGCGGCTGATTGTCGAACGCGGCGATGAGTGAGAACCGGTCGGCGGGAGCGTCAATCGGCGACGGGGCAACAACGTACAGGACGTTCAATGCGTCCAGCATGTCGTAACGGCGGATGTCGTCGATGATGGTCCAGTCCTCAGCGCGCGGAGCACGAGCTTCGGCGTATCGAAGCAGGTCCAGGTACCTCTGGTAGTGACGCATATTGAACGGGTCGGGGCCGGCGGCGAGTTCCAGACCCAGCGCGGCGGCCGACCCGTAGCTGGGCAGCCAATGCGCCAGCGGCGCGATCCTGGCCGGCTCGGAGTGCGAGAGCGCCTTTACATACTCCGCGCGAACGGGCACAGGGACGGGCGTCGGGGCCCTGAGATATCGCCGCGCCCACACGCTGCCTTCCAAGGCGACGAGCGCGATGAGCGTCGCCGCCACAATGCTTTTCGTGCGACGGTCGTTCGTGGCTGAGAGGACCTTGTCGAGCCCAACGCCCGCCAACAGGAACGCAAACAGCGAGCTCACGAACAGAATCCGCTGCGGGATGCGCAGGAGGCCGAACCCGGGCACCACCGAGTACACCATCGTCAACAGCGGCGAATTCACGGCGAGCATGATGCTGAGCACCAGTCCCGCGATCATGGGAACAACGTACGCTCGCCCCCTGCACTGAATCACGGCCACAAGAGCCAGCAGCGACGGAACCGCGCCGAAATAGACCACGTACTCCCACGATCTGAACCGCCCGTGGAGCGGGGTGCCGAACAGCTCCGGGTTCAACAGCGTGAGCAGCGCCTGAACCGGAAAAGGCCTGCTTGCGATGAAGAAGTCGTAGTCGGCGGCGCCGCGAGTCACGAGCGGCAGGTCCCGGGCGATTGGCAGGATCAGATAGGCCGACAGACCGCATGCGACCAGTGCCGCCAGCGTGAGCGCCTGCACCACGCGCATCGCCGTGTGCCTGTCGCCCGCCAGCAGGAGCCGCACGATCGTGAAAAGGCTCCACAGCACGATGAACAGCACGGTGTAGTACGCAAGCTGCGGATGACCCGTGTGCAGCGCCAGCGCCCCTGCCCCACCCAGCCACAGTGCCGACGACAGCGTCGCGCGCTCGAACACGAGGGCGATTGCGGCAAACAGGACCGGCATCGCGGCGATGCCGGTCAGCACCGGCAACCAGCCGGCGTACGCGGCCATGATCGTCTTGAACGAGAACAGCGTTGCCACCCCCACCAGGAGTCGCGCCGGCGTGGACAGCCGAAGGACACTTGCCGCGCAGTAGCCTCCGATCCCGGCGAACAGCATTTGCAGGAAGACGACCAATCCAACGACACGTTCGGGGCGGACAAACGCAAAGAGCAGGTGCACCGGGTGGGTGTACAGCGACTGCGGATTGGTGAGCGCCGGCAGGCCGCTCATGATGTCCGACCGCCACAGCGGCAGCCGGTGCTCGTTTTGCCAAGTGTCGTGAAAGATTGTCTGCCTGCCGAGATGATCAGCGACGAGATCCGAGTGCTGGTTCAGCAGACCGTCTGGATGGGTGATGAGGAACCCGATGCCAGCCAGCGCAATCACCACGAGCCATGCGAGCGGTGCAACGTGCCGCCCCAACAGAACCAGCCACGGGCCCTGCCCGTTACTACCTGCAGAGCCCATGGCCGGAATGAAGAGGTGGCCTGTCACACGCGAAATGGCCCTAATGAAATGTAATCGTTTCATATTCGTTTTATATATAGTTTCACAACACGCACTTTTAATGCTATTTAATGCGTTAACTTTTGGACTTTCTCTAGTGTTACAATCGTTTCATCGTGAACGCCGTATTGACCGAGCTGAATCGCGCGGTCCTCCACGCGGCCGACCTTCGGGAGAGGCTCGGCGTCTCGCCGGCGACCCTGATGCGCGCAGTACGGGACGCGGGACCCGACGTGATCCGCATCGGTCGAGGTCGCGCCACACGATACGGGTTGCGCCAGACATGGCCCAACCTGGACACGTCGCGCTTTCCGCTGTTTCGAGTGACCGACAACGGGACTCCCCGGTCGGCAGGCGAACTCGTCACGCTGGTAGCGCGCCAGACAGTGTGGACGGCTGCCGGCACCGTGTCGAACGGGCTGCCGATGGAGCTCGCCGATGCGCGACCGTCGGGATTCCTGGGACGGCACTTTGCCGCGATGCACGCCGACCTCCGGCTGCCGGCGCGACTGGCTGATTGGTCGCATCACCACATTCTGATCGCGATGTCGCGGCGTGGTGAGGACGTGCCTGGCAATCTCATCGTTGGCGATGAATCGTTCGCCCGTTGGCAAGCACTCAAGCGCGTCGTCAAGACGCGCAATGACTACCCTGAACTGGCGGAAGCCACGATCGCGGGACATCCTCCCGGCTCCTCCGCAGGTGGCGAGCAGCCAAAATTCGGCGTTCTCGTCGATGGACGGCACGTGCTCGTCAAGTTCGCAGCCCGCGGAGGCGCCGGCGATGTGGTCGCGAGGCGCTGGTGTGATCTGCTCGTGCTCGAAGCGCTCGCGCTGGACGTGCTG
>JBOGIR010000639.1:0-9369 GCA_050742335.1 Vicinamibacterales bacterium
TCCGCATGTCGCCATAGAGGGTGAACTGCGACACGACGAGCACGGCGCCGCCCACGTCGAGAACGGACCGATCCATCGGCTTGCCGCCTTCGCCTTCGAACAGCCGTGCATCGCGAATCTTGCCTGCTACGTATGTCACATCCTCGGGACCGTCGTCGCGGCCGATGCCGAGCAGGACGAGCAGCCCGGGACCGATCTCTCCGGTGACCCGGTCGCCCACGCGGACCCGCGCCTCGCTCACCCGTTGCAGGACGGCTCTCATGACATCAACATTGACGAATTTACGGATTTACGGAATTACGGATTTACGGACAGGAGCGGATTGAGATTGCCCAATTGACCAGCATGGCAATTCGTCAATTCGTAAATCCGTAGATTCGTAAATTTGTAAGCCGTTTAGTGACGGATCTGAATGAGATTGGAGGCCGGGCTCTCGTCGTCCAGACGAAGCGCGACGCTGTCGCGCAGCTCACCGCTTGGATTCAGGCGAGTGTCGAGGAGATGCCTGGGCATCACATTGCGAAGCGCCTTCAGCATCGATTGCTTGACGCCGGGGTGTTCCCGCTCGAGGTCGAGGATCAACCGTTTCACACGCTGCCGTTGGAGGCTGAGATCGCCGCAGGCGGGACAACAGCAGCCGATGATCGGGAGCCCGCACTCCTTCGCGAACACGCGCGCTTCGTCCTCCCCCACATAGACGAGCGGGCGGATGACGACGTGTTCTTCATTGTCTGACACGAGACGCGCCGGCATCGCCTTGAGCGCCCCGGCGAAGAACAGATTCAGCAGCAGCGTTTCGATGAAATCGTCCAGGTGGTGGCCCAGCGCAATCTTCGTGGCCCCCATCTCGGTGGCGATGCGATACAGCACACCGCGCCGCAACCTGGCGCACAACGAACATGGCGTCGCGTTGGCCTCGAGCAGGTCGTCCATGACGTCGCCGATCGCGGTGTGCTCGATCCGGTACTCCCACCCGCGCTCCTCGCACGTCTTCGCAATGACGTCGTGCTTGAAGTCCTTGTAACCGGAGTCCACGTTGACGGCGACGAGCGAGAAGTCGATCGGCGCGCGCTGACGCAGCAGGTCGAGCGTCTGTATGAGTGCCCAACTGTCCTTGCCGCCCGAGAGGCCCACCATCACGCGGTCGCCATCCTCGATCAGGCTGAAATCGACGATGGCCTTGGTCGTCTTCTTCGCGATGCGAGCTTCGAGGGGACTGCGGTAGGACATTTCTACGAGTCTAAACCAACCGGCTATGCCGTGCGTGCGTCGCCTATCCGGCCGCGTCTTCCCACAGTAGGGAGAGGTCCAGCTCAATGGCGTCGAACGGGTCCGCGCGGACGGTCACGAGACCCGTCCACGTCGAGACGATGGTCCAGCGGCCCCCTTCCGGATGCAGCACTTCGAGCGTGCGCGCGATCGGGTCGGCGAGCCACGCGTGGGCCACACCTGCGCGCGCGTAGATCGCGAGCTTCCTACCGCGGTCCATCGCCGCCGTCGACGGCGACACTACTTCACAGATCCAGTCGGGGGCGAGGGAGAAATACGTCTGCTCCGGGAGCGCCGGCAGGCGCTCCCGCCGCCAGCCGGCGATATCCGGTACGAGCACGTCCGGCCCCAGGTGCAGTTCCGGCTCGAAAAGGATGCGCCAGCCGCCAGGCCCGCCGCGACCTCCGTGAAACGGGCCGTGCAGTACGCCGAGGAGGCCGGAAGCCGCGTCCGCGTATCGGGGCGCGGGACGCGGCGTGGCGTAGAGCTCTCCGTCGAGAATCTCCGCCACGAGATGGTCCGGCATCTTCAGGAGGTCGTCATAAGTTGCCGGCGTTCGCGTCTGCGAGGGCTGTGCCACGATGGCAGAATAGCATTGCCGACGTTACTACCGCGTCAGTGCTTCGTGCCTGGTGCTCGGTGCCTGGTTCGTGCCTGGTGCCCAGCACTACACAACGGGTACACAATCCTCGGAAGGAGCCGCTCTCCAGTCCGTCACGGCGTGGCATCTTGACATCACTCTGGCGTGACATCATGATGACTACGTGAGAACGACCCTCACGCTCGACCGCGACGTCGCGGATGCGGTCGCGAAGGAGATGCGTCGGACGGGGCGTGGCCTCAAGGCCATTGTCAACGACGCCCTTCGGCGCGGCCTCAGGCTGGCGGGCAAAGCGCCGCGCCCCCCCCGGTTTGAGGTTCGTCCGCACGCGTTTGAATTCAGGGCGGGCGTCGACCTCGATCGGATGAATCAGCTCGTCGACGAGCTCGAGGCCGAGGAAACCGCCCGGAAGCTCCGCCGGTGATCCTGCCCGATATCAATCTGCTCCTGCACGCATACAACACCAAGTCGTCTCTCCACACCGCTGCACGTGTGTGGTGGGAAGACTTGTTGAACAGCACGCGACCGGTCGGCCTGGCCTGGGTAGGGATGCTCGGTTTCATCCGGCTCACCACCCAGCGGCAGGTCCTGGCCAACCCGTTGCCGGTGGCTGTGGCGTGCGGACACGTGCGCGCGTGGCTCGTGCAACCGTATGTGACGATCCTCGACCCGGGCACCCGTCACGCCGAGATCCTGTTGGGCCTGCTCGAATCGCTCGGCACTGCGGGGAATCTGACCACCGACGCGCACCTGGCTGCACTCGCCATCGAACACCAGGCGGAGCTCCACTCGACAGACGCCGATTTCTCACGCTTCCCGGGCCTGCGCTGGACCAATCCGCTCGCCTGACGACCACAGCAGCGCTTGTGCTTGGTCGTGCGGAGTGCTTCGTCCCTGTCGTTTATGGTGCCTGGTCTGCTGGTGTGTATCGTGCCAGGCAGCCACCAAGGACCAATTCCGCACCAAGCACCAGGCACCTGGAACCAGGCACCGACGATGCGCTATGGCACCGGCACCTTCGCCTTCAGCTCCTCGAGCCAGTTCTGGACGACGACTATGCTGAAAGGCGCCGCGCCGGCTTCGGCACCGACAGCTCTGATCATCAGGAATCGCTGGCCATCGGGCGAGATGATGCCGCTGTGTTCGCTGAAAGGGGTCTGCGTCAGCCGCCTGTGAGTAGAGATTCCGAACGCCGGCTCGCTCCGAGCTGAAGATCAGCCATGTACAGGTTCCCCGCGCTCCCCGTTCTATCTGACAGGCGACCACGCCGACCCGTTGGGCGCGAAGATCCGATCGAAATTCCCGCCGAAGATCTTTTCAGTGACGCCAGCTTCCACGCCGAGTTCGTCGAGGGCGGTCCGTTGTGCCCCGTAGATGACGCGGCGCCAGCCGCGCGGGAAGAACGACGAGTCGGTTCCGAAAATCAGTCGATCCGGGCCGACGATGGTCAGTGCGCGGCGAAACACCTCGGCGAGCGTCAGGCCGGGGATGTATTTGAGCCAGCTGTTCGAGCTCGATGTGTCGAGGTGGATGCTCGGGCACATCTCCGCGGCCATGAGCGCTTCACGAAAGAACCCGGCGCCGAAGTGCGGCACGATCACCGGGACGCTCGGGAACCGCACGGCCGTTGCCGCCAACGCGAGCGGATCGCCGAGCCGCAGGTCGTGCAGGTTGGGGAGTCCAAGCTTCACGCGCGCCTCGACGGAAAGGTACCCGCAGTGGACGAACAGCGCGGCCCGATGCGCCGCCGCAACCTCGAACATCTTCTCGACACGCTCATCGGTGAGTGAATATCGATGCATCGCCGGGAAGAGGCACGCGCACCGCAGGCCCTGCTCGGCGAACGCCCGCTGGGCGCGTTCGGGTGCGGCCGGCGCGGTGGCGTTCAACATGAAGAAACCGACGAGCCGGTGCGGATGCCTGGCCACGGCCGCCTCCACGGATGGTTCGTCGCCGGGCGCGCTGGCCATCAGCGCCGCCCGGGCCACCTTGTGCTGGTCCAGTTCCGCCATCCAGCGATCAGCCAGCGCGTCCGGCTCCCCAGGCGCCTCCCACCCGAGCGCGGCGGCAATGTCGGACGCGCCGACGGGCCGCTCGGGGTGCTTCTCGCGGCCGAGCGCCTCGAAGAAGCGCGTCGAAAGAAAGCGCGTCGAAAGAAAATGACAATGCGCGTCGTGCAGCGTCAAAAGGCGTACTCCACGCCAATGAGAGGCGTCACCCGATCGCGCACGCCGTGGTCGTCCAGGGCGAAGAGGAGGTTGGCCTCCACGAGCAAACGTTCGATGATGTTGATCTTGAAGCCGATCGCCCCGCTCAGGGCGTTGAACGACTCCCTGGAAAACCGAATGCTTGGGAACACCGACTTCCCGTCGAGTGCATGGAAATCCTGACGCGCCAGCCGCTCGGCATCGATCACAAAGCGACCGAGCACGTCGAAGGCGAGCGTGACACGGGAGTTGGCGCTGATGTCCACTCCGGCCGCGTAGGTCGCCTGATCGGGGAAATCCGAGGATTGTCCGGTCATCGGATTGCCGGCCAGGACGCTCGACCCGTTCCACTGATAGCCGACGTTCGCGTGCGGCGACAGCCTCTGGTACGTAGCCGAGGCGATGACGAACGGCGACACGCCCACTGCGCCAGTTCCCAGCAGATTGAGGTGGTCGCCGGTCGGGAGACGGAGATCGACGCCGGCGGCCAGACCTGCACCCGCTCTTCTCGCCAAAGTGCCTTTCAGGCGAACCGTGACGTCGCCCAGACCACTCGCGTGGCCAACCGCAGTGAAGAGGCGCTCGTTCCCGACGTCGCCGTTCGAGAGGCGAAAGAAATGCGTGAGGGAATTGGTCGTGCCGAGGCGCTGGACAGTCGCATCGGACACAACGATCAGATCGGTGTTGACGATCGGCACAGCCACCGACACGTCCAGTCGATCGTTGACGCCGACGGTGACGAAGCCGGTGAATTGGCTCACCGTCGTCTCGATCGAGTTCACCGTCGTCACGACGTCCTGTCGACCTCCGAGGAGGTGGGCGTTGTCGTGGGTGAACACGGCCGGAACCTGTCGTAAGTCAAGGTCTTCGACCGTGTCGAACGTGAAGCGCTGCGAGGCGAAGCCCAGGGACACACGCCGGGCCCCAATCGTATCGGCCCGCTCGGCGAGAATCGGACCGAAGCTCTGAGTGGTCCGCTGGAACACACCCAGCGAGGGATCGAACTCGTAGGTAAACCCGGACGCTGGTGAGGGCAGTGGCACGGTCACCAACTGCCCCACCAACGCGGCGCCGAATTGGCTGAAGTTGGACTGGAAGTCGCTGTTGAAGTGAGCCGTGTGCGGCTGCTCTCCAGGGAGCGTTGCTTCGCTGTCCACAATGAGGCCACGAGGGCCGAACAGGTCGATGAAGAGCGTGGCCAGGTTCTTGACAGGAGCCGCAAGGTTGTACGGCTCTTGCGCTCGAACGCTCGTCCCGACGGCAACCAGGCAGACTACGACTACCAACCGGCATCGCATGACGTCACCTCGAGCGATCATCCGATCTCGCGGATGACCCAGCCAGTACCCGTGCGTATCAACGTCAGAGTCTGCCGACTTTCCACCGTTTGCTGCCGACCGCCGGCGTCGATGGTATCGCGACGCCCCAACCGAACAGAGGCTTCCGCGCCGCGATGAATGATGGAGAGAATCGTGATGGCGACGCGCTGAGACGAGATCGCGCGGAACCCGGCCTCGATGCGACGCTGCTCCTCGGATGACAGGTTCGGTTTCACCGAGCGGAACAGCGCAACGTCCTTCGTTTCAATCGCTCGCGCGTAAGTGGCGACGACCCGACGAATGGCTGCGTCATCGTCTTCCGTCTGAGGTGGTCTGGCGGCGCCGTTGTCGCGGTCGCGGCCGGGCGTTTCCGCCGGCACCGGTGCCGGGGGCGCGAGCGTGACCGGCGGCACAGACGTCGCTGGGGCAGGCGGCTGCACGGAGGCGGGTGGCGGAAGCGATGCCGGCGGCGCCGCTGGTACCGAAGGCACCAAGGGCGAAGGCTCCGCCGGCGAGGACACCGGGGAGGGAGCTGCTTCCGGTCCCTCTGCGGCCGCTTGGCGTGGCGCCGGAGAGCGGGCCGGCTCGGCCGGAATCGGCGATTGCGCCCCTGGCGCGGGCGGGGCGGCGGCCCTGGCTCCCGGCGCTCGTTGCCGGGCGGCTTCCGCTTCACTCCTGAATCGATCGACCAGCCGCGCAGACAGTTCGCCGATGGCTGGCGCCGCAGGGTCGATCGTGCGCGCGGTCTCGAGCGCTTCGGTGGCGCCGTTCACGTCGCCGGCCGCCAGCATTCCGCTAGCCCTGGCGACAGCTTCATCGAAGCGCGCGAGCATCCCCCGAGCCGCGTCCCGAACTCGAATCGCCTCCGCTTCATCGGGAACGACTCGGAGCACGTCCTCGGCATAGGCAAGGGCGGTACGGTAGCTCCTTGCCTGAAGACTTGCGATAGCCAGCTCGAGTCGGCCTCGAATGGTGGCTGCTGACGCCGCCTGGTCGGTGCTCGTCTCACGCACGGGTGCCGCACGCGACCAGACCAGATAGGAAACCGCAGCGGTCAGCGCCACTGCGGCTGCAACGGTCAACGCAACACTCAACCGTGAACTGCGCGAATGGGGCCCCGAGCTCGGCGACGGTTCGCTGGCCGACGCTCTCGCCCCTGGAGTCGCGGGACCAACCTTCGGGACGGCGCTACCCGCACTCGCGTCCGTCTCCCTCACGACACTTCTCGCGACCTCGGAGTGCGGGGGTTCGAGATCCCTCTTGAGTCGCTTAAGGTCCGCGCGCAGGCCGGCGGCGTCCTGGTACCTCAGCTCGCGGTCCTTCTCCAGGCAATTGTTGATGATTTCTCCAAGCCGGAGCGGAGTCTCCGGATTGAGAATGACCGGCGCAACAGGCGCTCGATTGAGAATCGCCGAAAAGACCACCGCCGAAGTCTTGCCAGTGAACGGTCGCTGCCCCGTCACGCACTCATACAGCACGACTCCCAGGGAGAAGAGATCGGTGCGACCGTCGAGCTCCTCGCCGGTGACCTGCTCAGGCGACATGTAGGCGACGGTTCCGATGATCACGCCCGTGGTCGTCAACTGATCTGCGGTCGTCTCGGTCGCCGTGCCGGACGCCTCACGCCGGGGCAGCAGCTTGGCCAGCCCGAAATCCAGGATCTTGACTTGCCTGCGACCGGTGAGGATTAGATTGGCCGGCTTGATGTCGCGATGGAGGATGCCCTGCGTGTGGGCCGCGTCGAGAGCGTCCGCAATCTGGATGCCGATGTCCACTACCGGGCGGATTCGCATCGGACCAGTTGCGAGCTCATCCCGCACGCTCTGACCTTCAATCAATTCCATGACGATGAACGGCCGCCCATCGTCCTCGCCGATGTCGTAGATGGTGCAGATATTCGGGTGGTTCAACGCGGAGGCCGCGCGAGCCTCGGCTCTGAGCCGATCGACAACGTGACGGTCCTTTGCCAGCTCCTCGGGCACGAACTTGAGGGCCACGGTACGGCCGAGACGCGTGTCGACGGCGCCGTACACGACGCCCATGCCGCCAGTGCCAAGCTGGCTCACGATGCGATAGTGAGAAACCGTGCGTCCGATCATTTCGGGATCAGATCAGTGAAGCGCGAATTATACGCCGGATTCTGGGTAGCGTTCGCAGACGGCGCTCTGCGACGCCCAGCTGCAGCGCGTGGGAGGCGCCGGTCAGCTGGGTCAGACGCGGATGGCCGGCGCGCTGGTCCGCGATCGACTCTCTCGCGAACGCGCCGTCACGAATACGCTGACAGGATGTGGCACGCCTCGCGCCGCAGCCCCGACTCGTCGATCACCGCTTCACGATGCGTGAGCACTCCGTACCGGCAGGCCGGAGACTCGTCGCTGTGCGCTTCGCGGGCGAGAATCGTCAGTGCTTCGTGCCTGGTGCCTGGTGCTTGGTTGTCCCTGGTGTTTGGTGCCTGGTTTTTCTTGGTGCTTCGCGTGCGTCGTGCCTCGCCCTTGGCGGTGTGTGGTGCGGGACCAGCCATGGGAACGTCCAGGCACCACGCCATACGGATTCACAACGAGTACAAAATTCGCGTTCGGAGCCGTATAGCGGTCCAAGCACCAGTCACCTCGGCACCAAGCATCACGTTCTACAGCGGCACCCTCCGCCGGTGCCACTCGGTCGCCTGCTCGTAGGCGTGCGCCAGGGCGAGCACATCCCCTTCACCGAGATGCGGGCCGCTGATCGACAGGCCGATGGGCAATCCACTGCGGGTGAAGCCGCATGGAATCGAGATGCACGGCAGCCCGTAGATGTCGAACGGCTGCGTATTCCGCAGCGACGGCGCCACGCCGCCGGCGGGTGGCGTGCCGGGATCGGCGAGCGCCGCGTCGACCGTCGGCGGGAGCATCGGCGTCGTCGGCGTCACCAGCAAATCCACATTCGCAAACACGGCGGTCACAGCGCGGCGGAGCCGATCCAGCTCCCGACGTCCCGCGATATAGGCCGCCGCGGTCACCCTTGAGCCGGCCTCCAACCGCCGTCGCGTCATCGCCTGGTACCGGTCCGGCGTTTTCGTGAAGTACGGGGCATGAAACGCGTACGCCTCGGGGCCCACCACCGGCAGCGTCTTGTACGGCGGCAGCACGACGTCGCGCGTCGAGGCGGTCAGCCGCCCGAGCACCCGCAGGGCTTCCTTCGTCGCCTGCTCGATCTCCGGATCGAGGCCTTCGTAGAAGACCGCACGCGGAATACCCAGACGCACTCGCGACACATTCTGCCGCAGTGCAGCCGCATAGTCGGGTGGCGTCGTGGCAAGACTGTTGGGATCGCCCGCGTCGTATCCGGCAATCGGCTGCAGCGCCAGCGCCACATCGGCGACCGTGCGGCACATCGGACCGAGGTGATCGAGCGACCATGACAGCGGGATCACACCGCGCGTGCTGACCAGACCGTAAGTTGGCTTGAGGCCGGCGATGCCGCAGTAGGCCGCCGGCTGGCGGATGGAGCCGCCGGTATCCGAGCCGAGCGCCATGTAACAGAGACCCGCGGCCACCGCAGCCGCCGAGCCTCCCGATGAACCACCGGGCACGCGCGCGGTATCCCACGGGTTGCGCACCGGGCCGTAATGGCTCGGCGCGGAGCTGTCGCCATAGGCGAACTCGTGCATGTTCAGCTTGCCGAGCACCACGGCGCCCGCAGCCCTCAGCCGCCGCACGACTTCTGCATCTTCCTTCGGCACCCGGTCCTCGAAGACCGCGCTCGCCGCCGTCGTCCGGACGCCCGCCGTGTCGACCAGGTCTTTCAACGCGATCGGTATCCCGTGCAGCGGGCCGCGCCAGGCACCCTTCATGACTTCGGCCTCGGCGGCCCGGGCTTCGGCAAGAGCCTGCGACGCCGTCACCGTGATGAAGGCGTTGAGGCGTGGATTGAACCGTTCGATTCGCGTGAGTGAGGCGCGGGTGAGATCAACGGGCGAGACTTTCCGCAGGCG
>JBOGIR010000640.1:0-1865 GCA_050742335.1 Vicinamibacterales bacterium
GATCCGCCGTCAGAGCCACAGCGAAAGTTACAGACGAGAACTACGCGGAGAGACGGACGGGCTTGGGAGGTGGTTCAAGTGCGGAGCGGAGCACGGTGATCGGATGCTGAGCGAGCATCGAGGGCGCTTCCGCCATCGGCGCGGGGGTGTCGACGGTGGGAATGGTGCCCATGAGGGCGGTGACGCCACCACACGGGCTCCCGTCACAGAGCGCCATCATGGCGCCGCAGGAGCCGAACGCCATCCCGATCGGGCCGAGGATCACCCAGGCCGCGAGGATCAGAAGCGTTAGCCAGCGTGAGTGCCGACCCATCAAGCTACGTCGTAGCACGGTCGAGCCGGCGGCAATCGCTTCTCAGCCGCTTGACCTTGACCCTTGGGGCAAGCCCTATGCTTGCTCTCATGGACAACGGGCTCCTGATCGGCGAGGTGGCCGCACGCAGCGGTGTGAGCCGCAAGGCGCTGCGGTTGTACGAATCGCGAGGGATTCTGTCGCCACCCAAGCGGACGCCGTCGGGCTATCGCCGCTACCCGGCCGACGTGCTGAGGCTGCTCACGTTCGTCGGTCAGGCTCGCCGCCTGGGCCTCACCTTGGCGGAAATCAAGCACATCGTTGCGCTCCGGCGCGCAGGATCCGCACCGTGCGTGCACGTTCGCGCGCTCCTGGAGCAGAAGGCAGCTGACCTCGAAGGGATGCTCGTCGGTGTGCGCGACATCCTCGCCTCGTGGCGCTCCACCGATGGGCGCTCCGCCGCCGTCTGTCCCCACATCGAAGGGAAGGGAGGTGACGTGACATGGAAAGGATCTCGCTCTGCCCCTCGTGCATCGCCTGCCCGGAGGTCGTCATCGACGGCGACACCATCCGCATCGGCGAGGACGACAACACCGTCGTCCTCAAGAAGGCGGAGTGGAACGTCCTAGTGGACGCCATCCAGTCCGGCCAGCTCGGGCGGGTGTAACGACCGTGGGCGTCGGGGTAGGCCCATGACGGCCTGCCCCGACGACGAGATTCCGCGACGGTTTCGCGTCCTGAGTTATCAGCAGGCCGTCACGCCTCGGTGACGGTGTTACGATGCCGGCGAACGCGGCCCGACACTAGCACCAATTAGCGGCCAGCTGAATCGACGGAGGGATACATGGCAGCCACCGTTCGCGAGGCGATTCGCGAGCTCCTCGAGCAGACGATGACGACGCTGGACAAGTTACTCGAGGCATCGGATCGGGAACTTCCGATGCCATCGTCGCACGCCTGCGCCCAAGGGAAAAACGTCTGGACGCTCCTGACCAATGATATCGATCACGAAAAGATCCATGCCGGGCAGGTTCTCGAAGGGCGCTACGAGTCTCGGATCACGGCATCGCCGATGGACCGGCTGGTGGCCGAGTGGCTGGCCGAGCGGGCGCGGTTCATAGGTTCACTGGTTGGCCTTACCGACGAACAGTTCAACAGCGAGACGGCCCCCGGCCAGTGGACATACCGCGTCATCGCGAAGCACGTGCTCATGCTCGAACGGGATTCCCTGAAGACGATCGCTGCTGATCAGGCCGCGAGGGAGAGCGCCCGGTAGGGACGAGAGCGCTATGACGGAGGTCAGCATGATTATGGTGGCGCGCTCGGCGATCTTCTTCATCGCGGCTGGTCTCTGCGAGATCGGCGGTGGTTATCTCATGTGGCGCTGGTGGCGAGAAGGCGCCCCGTGGCCGGCGGGGGCGGTCGGCGCGCTGATCCTCGTCCTCTACGGCATCATCCCGACCTTCCAGCCGGCCCCGTTCGGTCGTGCGTACGCGGCGTACGGGGCGTCTTCGTCGTGATGTCGCTGGCGTGGGCGGGCGTCGTGGACGGCTTCGCGCCGGACCGCTTCGAC
>JBOGIR010000641.1:0-15398 GCA_050742335.1 Vicinamibacterales bacterium
CGACCTCGGTATACGATCCCTCGCCCGCCTCGTACGCGCGCACCGCTCGTTCGCGGAGCTCGACCGGATACGGATTCGGCATGCGACAAGAAGATCACAGAACTAGTCGCCACTCAAGTGGATTGTGTGGTTAAGCCTAAGAACGTGCCGAACCACATCACGGTAGTAATCGACACTGCAGCCGACGCGTATACGATGGCTGAACATCGGTCTGGAAGGCCAAAGGTCACTGATTGCCGCGGCGAGGAACTGCAGACCTCACTTCGCCCGCGGCTTGAGTGCGCCGCGGAGCTTGTCGGCGAGCGATCCGAACTTCTCCGCCGACGCAATCTCCTCGCGTTCGGTGTACTCGCGCACTTCGTCGGCCTCGCGCCCGTCCACGACCGCCTTGGCGCTGAGGCGAATGCGGCGGCCCGACGGGTCGATTTCGAGAACGGCGACCTCGACGTCGGCGCCAACTGGAAACGCTTTGGTGACATCCGCTTCCCTGGCAACGCCGGTCTCGCTCAACGGGATGAGACCAGTGCGCCCAGGAGCAAGGAACACGAACACGCCGAGCTTCTCGTGACGCTCGACCTTTCCCGTGAGGCGCGCACCCGGCACAATCTCAGGCTGCGATGGCGCCGCCCCGCCGGCGCGCGCCGAGCCCTCCGGAACGAGGGCGACGCCGATTCGTTTCTTCTCGAGGTCGATGCTCAGGATCTCGAATGCCGCCGTCATCTCCGGGGCGACCAGGGCGGACCATCCCTGCGATCGCCCGGTCGGCACGAACGTGGAGGCGTGCGCCAAGGCTTCGACCCCCGGCTCGAACTCGACGAACGCCCCGAACTCGGTAAGTCGCGTGACGCGGCCAATGCGCACCTGGCCGATCTCGTACGTGGCGGGACCTCTCGACCACGGATCGGGGGTGAGCTGCTTCAACCCGAGGGAGATCTTCTGCTTGTCATCGTCGACGCGCAGGACCTTGACAGTGATCTCCTCGCCGGGCTTGACGACCTGCGACGTGTCCGACACGCGGGACCACCCCATCTCGGACACGTGCAGCAAGCCCTGCACGCCGCCACCCAAGTCGACGAACGCGCCGAACTCGCGCACGGACACGACGCGCCCGGTCATCGCCGCACCCGGGACGATCGATCGCCGGACCTCGGCGGCGCTCGCCCGCTGCTCCTCCTCGAGAAGAGCACGCCGCGAGACGACAAGGTTCTTGCCGCCTTCCTTGTACTCGATGATCCGGAATGCGTAGACACGCCCTTCGTGCGCCGACGGGTCCGTCCGGAGGGTGTCGATTTGAGAAATCGGGCAGAAGGCTCGCTGGCGGGCGATGCGCACTTCGTAGCCGCCCTTCACCGCCCGTTCGACCTTGCCTTCCACCGGAAGACCGGTGTGAAACGCCTCTTCGAGCTGTCGATCGGTCGCCGCCCCTCGCGCCAGCCTCCGGGAGAGTGTCAGCCCTTCCACGGTCGACACCACCATGGCCTGAATGCGGTCGCCAACGGCGACCTCGAGATCGCCCTCGGCGTCCTTCAGTTCGTCGATGTCAATCGTGGCTTCGCCCTTGCCGCCGACGTCGACAAATGCCACCTCCGGGCCGATCGCGACGATCGTGCCCTCGATGGTCTGACCCTTCTCGATGCGCTTCGCTTGGAGCGAAGCCTCGAACATCGCGGCGAAATCTTCAGTGGGCTCGCTCACGGCACGCTCCTCGTGATGGTGACTTTCATGCAGCCGAATGCCCAGATGTCGCGCTTGTCCGTAGGCTTGCCTCGCGTGCTCGGGACCGAGTCTGCGTGATTATACGAGGGCCAGACGGTGCCGACAGGATTACTCCTCACTACACAGGATCTATCCCTCGCGGTCGGGGTAGATTCTCGACAGGTCACCCAGAACGCATTTTCACCAGCTGAGCTAACGGACTTTCATCATGACGTGGCACTCGTAACGAGCGACCACCGCCCGAGCCCCTGCACTTGCCATCGCGGAACTGAGCGCACACCAGCCGGGCATGGCATGTGCTCGATGAGTTCAACCGATTTCCGAGCCCGCGGAATCCTTGAGGCGAACGCGTCATTCGCATGTCAAGGTCACGGTCTTTGGTGACCGCCGCGAGGAGTGGCGGGCAGGCGTGCGGACACTCGTGCTTTTTTAAACCGTTATGCGGACTTCTCCCGTCAACAGGAGGACACCATGACCCAAGCCATTGCTACACCACAAGGCAGCGAGCAGGCAGCTGACAAGACCGCTATTCGTCCGTTTCGCGTGAATGTTCCGGAAGCGGAACTGACCGACTTGCGCCGGCGTATCGTCGCAACACGCTTGCCGGAGCGGGAAACCGTCACGGACTTTTCGCAAGGCGTGCCGCTCGCGACCGTGCAGAAACTCGCGCGTTACTGGGCTACCGAATATGACTGGCGCAAAGTCGAGGCACGACTCAATGCCGTGCCGAACTTCATCACCGAAATCGATGGTGTGGACATTCACTTCATCCATGTGCGGTCCAAGCATGAAAAGGCGCTGCCGGTCATCGTCACGCATGGATGGCCGGGTTCGATCATCGAGCAGCTCAAGCTCATCGAGCCGCTGACCAATCCGACGGCGCATGGCGGCGGTGCAGCGGACGCCTTTCACGTGGTCATTCCGTCGATTCCGGGCTACGGCTTCTCGGGCAAACCCACCACCACCGGCTGGGACGCTGCGCGCATCGCGCGTGCCTGGGATGTGCTGATGAAGCGACTCGGTTACACGAGCTATGTGGCGCAGGGCGGCGACTGGGGCGCGGTCGTCGTCGACCTGATGGGCGTGCAAGCTCCAAAAGGATTGCTCGCCATCCACACCAACATGCCCGGTGTCATTCCGCCCGCAATCGATGCTGCGGCGCTTGCCGGCGCGCCGGTGCCGGCCGGTCTTTCCGCCGATGAAAAGCATGCCTACCAGCAGCTGGCGGCCTTCTACAAGGACGTCTACTACGCGTTCTTCATGGGAACGCGGCCGCAGACGCTGACGGCCTTGGCGGATTCACCGGTCGGCCTGGCCACCTTCATGATCGACCACGACACGCGCAGCCTGGAGCTCATCGCGCGCAGCTTCAACGGAGTCGCTGAAGGGCTGACGCGGGACGACGTGCTCGACAACATCACGCTGTTCTGGCTGACGAACACGGGGGTTTCCGCGGCCCGTCTCTATTGGGAGAGGAAGCTCGGCTTCTTCACGCCGAAGGGCGTCAAGATCCCAGTTGCGGCGAGCGCGTTTCCGGACGAGCTCTACCAGGCGCCGAAGAGTTGGGTGGAGCAGGCGTACCCAAACCTCATCCACTACAACAAGCTCGACAAAGGCGGCCACTTTGCGGCCTGGGAGCAGCCGCAGCTCTTGTCAGAAGAGGTTCGGGCGGGCTTCAGATCGCTGCGCGGATAGCGCAGCTCGAGGGAGAGCGATCCGCCGCGTGAATGTTTCTAAGTTTCCTTGACCCGCGGTCACCATTTCCACTTCACGGCCACGCCCGTGACGTGCCTCCACACGGTGGGTGCAATGAACATTCTCCGCGGCGTTACTCCTGAACCCGGCGATACGCGACTGAGCAACGCGTCAACACCGAGGCCCACCCCCGCGCCGATCGCGCCAACGACGAGCGCCCCGTACGCGTACTGGCCGAATTCGAGGTCCGAATCGTGCACGGCGTGCGTAAACGCGACGCCAATCCCGGCGCCCACACCGGCGCCAATCATGGCGCCGTTCAACAGACCATCACGCCCTTGCGCATGGGCCTGGCGCGCGCCGAGCGCCAACGCAGCCAAGATGACACACGTCACCGCGAAACGGTGTGCGCCTGACGGGACCGCAGTGATCGTGAACGTCTTGAACATGGCGAAAAAGCCTCCAGGACTACCGGCGCGTCAACAGACGGTCATCCATCAACGCCCGGCAGCCTCTTCCCCCTTATAGCAGGTGAACGGACACCCGCGCGCGCCAGCCGATTATTGCGACACGCTGCGATCACCCCTCGTGAGTCGAATGCGCCGCCGGATGGACCCGTGCCCCTCGGTGATGTGCGCATGTGACCGCGGGATTGAAGGGCGCGAAGACGCCGTTCGGATTGTCGCGATAGATCCAGACGTGGCGATCGAAATGCGGCTCGAACATGTGTGCCTCGTCAGCTTCGGTGGTGGGATCGTCGGTCATGGTGTCGTAGGGTACGCCGTGAAACGTCGGCGGGACGGAGTGGCCGGTCTCTCGCCAGGCTCGGGCGAACACGAGGTTCTCGACGGCAACCAACTCCAGCGAACCGTCGTCCTGCGGCTCGTAGATGAGGATGCCAGGCAGGCGAAAATCCGTGTGAGTGCCGGCGCCGTCCACGCGAGGCGATGGCGGCGCGGTGATGCCGAGCAGATCCGGGCGGAAATAGTGCACGCCCATCGCGCCGAACGACGCGGGCCAGCCCATCATGTCGGCCGTATCGCACAGGTCGAAGGGATCGCGGATGTAGCCCTCAGCGAGGGCAACCTTGACGTCCTGAAACCGCTCAGTCGCGCTGCGAACCTCAGCGAGCGTGGGCTCGCCCGGCCCCGGCTCGAACTGGGCACGAGCTACGTCGTCAGCAGCCCAGGCCGCTGAGAGGAAGCCGGTGATCGCCAGCGAAACGAGTGTCTTGACGTGCACAGCTTCTCGGGTCTTCATGTGGTCCTCCAATTCCCGACCAAGCGAATCGCGGGCCAGAGCCTGCCGCCGTCGGGGGCGAAGTCGTTGTACCGATCGATGAGCAATACCGCAGTTGTGATGACCATGGACCGCACTGTAAGCTGGGCTCACAAGGGCCGTCTTTGCGGGACGTCCAGAAGACTTTGCCGACGCCACCTGGCGAGATCGCAGCGCATCTGGACGTGCTGTCCGAGGTGTTGAGCACCCGGCGTCTCACGGGGGCGACCTTCTTCAGCGCGGAGTTTCGAGAGCCTTGGGGTTTTACGTCGCCGCCCCTCGACACGGTGGCCAAGACACTCCAGGATCCTGACGCGCACGTGTCAAACTCCATGGTCATCTTCGAGGGCCAGAACGGTATGCCGGGCACAGACAACCTCGAGCTTCGCGCGCGCACGTACAAGAAGACGATGTTCGCGGCCCCGAACCTGAGCACGAGCCAGCTCAATTGCGTCGGGCTGTCTGTGTACCTGGCCTGCGCCACGCGCGGCGGGACCCCGTTTACAACGCTGCTACGGCGGTGGGTTTGTTGGCGAGATCGCGAGGGCCTGCCGTCGAGCACCGGGAGGCTGGATTCCAGGATAACTGAACGCGCTAGCGCTTCCGACGGCGTGCTGAGGCCACCCTCGCGCGCTTCTTAGACGATCCGACCCTAGCCGCGGGCAGGATGACCTTATGGATCGGCATGATGCTCGGCTGACCGGGGTCAATTCCGAGCTGCTGCAGGATGGGCATCAGCGTCTTCCCGAACCTGTCGAACGCCGCTTGCGACGTCCACACGTCGAACACCATCAGTTTGTCCTTTGGGCCGAAAGACGCATGATACGAGCGCCCTGGCGGGTTGCCGGCCCCGGCCTTCCGCAGCCACTTGATGCACTCGTCGTACTTCTCCGCCGGCATGGCGCCCGGTGCGAAGTAGATTCCAATCGCCATCGCTACCACCCTCCATCGTGACGAGCCCACCGCAAAGGGCGGGTCGCACGCGGAACAGTACTGCCTCAACGGCCGGGCCGCAAGTCCCTTCTCAACGACGGTAGTCTCGGGAGCGCTCCCCGGGGCTCCTCGAGGTTACGTCCAGTCCCGCGAACGAAATCTCAGCGCTGGTAGGAACCACCGCCACCTGTGGGACGCGGTCCGCGGATTGCCCACGAGTAGTCGTTAGCGTTCATCGGAGGTGTCTCGGCGCACGAGGCTGGACGAGCGCCCCGATGCGGATGCCGAGACACCTTCGACAACGAGACGCAAAGGAAGCCGCTGGCGCGCTGGCCGGCTATGGAGCTGGAACTGGGATCCTCGGGCATCACGTCGCCCGATCCACGGTCGCCACCATCCTCCAGGCTCACGGGATTGGCCCAGTTCCGGAGCGGCCGACGTCGTGGCGCACGTTTCTGGCCGCACACTGGGGGGCGATCGCCGCCGCGGATTTCTTCACCACTGAGGTGTGGACCGTGCGGGGGCTGGTCACGTACTACACGGCCTTTGTCCTCGAGCTCGAGTCGCGGCGCGTACATCTCGTTGAATCGACACCCTATCCGGCTGACGCCTTCATGGTCCAAGTCGCTCGCGTGCTGACCAGCGCAGATGACGGCGTCCTCCGTGGCCACCCCATCTTGATCTGCGACCGGGACACCAAGTGGAGCGCGGCGTTCCGCCGGACGTTGGCCGACGTCGGCATTCGCGTCGTGCAGACGCCGTTTCAGGCGCCCAACTGCAATGCGCATGCGGAGCGATTCGTCCGGTCGATCAAGGAGGAATGCTTGAATCGGGTCATCGTCCTCGGTGCAGCCCACTTGCGCCGGACGCTCACGGCGTTCGTAGCGCACTACCACCGGGAACGGAATTACCAGGGCCTTCACGATCAGCTGATTGCGCCGGAACACTTTGCACGACCTGGTGCAGACGGTCCCGTCCATTGCCGCGCGTGGCTTCGCGGGCTCCTCCGCTACTATCATCGAGCCGCATGACGGTTCGATCGAATTTCCGGATAGTTACGGGATGAGCGGCCTGCGGCAAAATGACGCCGGTCGAGTTTCCTAACTTGGAAGCCTATTTCGGTTTCGGTAATGCTGTGCCCGATCCCATCCGTCGCTTCCCTGCACTAAACGGTGACCGGTCGAGGGTTGTGACGGGAGAAGGACCAACCAGAGTTGGCCCCCGCTGTGCAGAACGCGTCGGTTGCTCCCCCGGGAAATGCTCGACAGGGAACGCGGTGCGCAGTGTCGCCTCTCTGGCGCGTGTCTGCTGCAAGGCGCTTCCCCCCACTGGTGATCGAGCGCTTCTCGATTCTCCGGGTTCAGATGTCTTTGCACGGAACAACAGGAGGGTCACATGACCGAACCGATCGCCTCCGCCGCTGCTCCGATCAGCCGCCGGGAGTTCACGCTCCAGTCCGCTCTCGCGCTTCTGGCCGGCGTGGCCATTACCGTCGAGGGATGTGGAAGCAAGAGTACGCCGACCGCGCCAAGTCCCGTGGTAAACGATCTTACCGGGTCCGTCTCCGCGAACCATGGCCACACGGCGACGGTTACGGCCGCCCAGATTACGGCCGCCAATGCGATCTCGCTCAATATTCAGGGCTCGGCCGCCCACCCGCACACCGTTGAAGTCTCCCAGGCCGACCTTAGAACGCTGCAGAACCGGCAGCCCGTGACAAAAGACTCGACGAACAACAACAACCACACGCACTCAGTCACGTTCACCCCGGCCTGACCCCAGCGGGGACGGCGGGGCAGGTGCCATCCCCTGTGTGGTTACTGAGAGTTACCTCACATACCAGTGGGCCGACATCGAGAAGCCGAAGCCGCCCAGATTGAAGCCGTTGAAGGTGGTGGGCGCCCACTGCTGTCGGAGGTCCGCGCTCAGGGCAAACTGCGGAAGGTTAGCCCACGTGAACTCGGCGCCGCCGAAGATCTGAGAGCCGAGGCCGTTGTCAACGGCGTCAGAGACGCCGAGTGTGCTTCTGAGCGTCGAACGATAGATGTTGATGCCCGCTCCGATATACGGCCGCGCCCAAATGGCGTTCGTCACGAGATTGGGCGGCGAGTACATGAGGCTGGGCGCCACCTGCACCGACCTCACTTGCTCGGGAGCAACGGCGTTCGTGTACGTCGACTGTCCCACTTCGATCTGCACGCCGAGCGGACCGTGTGTCCATGCCCGGCCGGTGGCGGCAAACCCAATCGCCCGGGTGCCAATTCGGCCGCCCAACCCGATGACGTGGGACGGGAGCGAAACAGGCCTCGAGAGCGTGCTCGTGCCTGGCGCCTGAGGAACCTGAGCTGGCGTCGCGGATGCGTCCGATTCGGATGCCGAACCCGCCACCGACGATTCCGCCCCCGTGGCGCGGCCTGCCTGAACCGCGGCTCCGCGTGAAATCGTGCCCCACGCCATGTGCAGGTAGCCCACACCACTCTCGGCGTCCGGCCATGAGACGCTCACCCAGCTTCCGAGCTCGCGCGTGACCTCGAAGGTCTTACCGCGCGGCGCTTTCCCGATCACAGCGCTGCCCGTGCTGGGACCTCTGTGGACATCGGCCGACGGCGTGGTGACAACGAAAAGCGCGTCCTGCGCGTACAGCGGCGATGTGCCCATCACGAGCACGACAGCAACGGCAGCAGCATGACGACCCATCTGTGTTACCTCCTCGCGCCATGCGAACATCGACCGCAAAATGACGGTTCTGTGATCGTCATCGGGCCGCAGGCGCTGAAATCGCGTCAAGATCAGTCAGATGGGCTTTCGGAGCAAAGGACGTGCTTGCACCGTTTCTGCTCGCAAAACTGTGAAGGGCGAGACGGTGTTCAGCGCCGCCTCAGCACCTCGTCGAGCGTCGAGACCTCGAACGTGAACGGGATCGTGGTCAGCTCGCCTCGTCGAAGAAACTGCGACCACACGCGGTAGCGGCCGGGCCGCGGCATGTAGCCCTCGAACAGCACCGTAGGACCACCCAAGCCGCTCGAGATTTCCTTGCCGTCGCGCCATTCAGGCGGATGCGAGTGCACCGAATCGCGGAGGTCTTCGCTCAAGATGAACGCGTGACCGAACGCGCCGAGGTAAGGCTGAAGGTCGGCGACTGGCTCGCCGGTTTTCGAATCGGTCAGCGTGAACTCCAGATGGCCGTACTCTCCTGCCACGAGCCGCGGGGGATCGAACCTGAGCTCCGCCGTGATCGGGCCCTCGGTCTTCCTCGACACCGTATCAGGCTCCAGGCGCGCATCCTGCGACCGCAAATCACCGTCGAAACCCGCGGTGATGATCGTTCGCGTCAGCAGTTGCGGGGCCCCGCCGGTCGGCAGGAAGTCGGACACCACGCGATAGGCGCCGGGCTTGGGAAGCATGGCTTCCAGAACCCACGCCCCGTCGGGCTGCTGCTCCGGATGAAGGTGCTGAAACACCGTCATGTCGTGGCTGACGACAAAGAGGTGGTAGCGCTTGTCGTGCACCAACTCGAAGTCCCGCACCAGGGCGCCGGATGACGGATGGCGGACGTCGAAGCGCATCCTGAACGGCGCACCCGATTTGACGGCCGTTGGCGTGGACTGGAAGTCGATTGAGTAGTTGCGCGTGTCGAACGGGCGCCCGGCGACGAGCCGCATGCCGCACTTCCGGCAGTTCCCTGTCTCCGCCGAGGTGACGTCCGGATGCATCGGACAGAACCAGGCGGTCGTCCCGCCGCTCTCCTGTTGCGCGGCGGGCGAGAGTGAGGGCTGTGGCTGATGGGCCGGCATGAGCGCCAGCCGCGCGGCGGGCTCGTCGTATCGGGTGACGGCGACCGTGAACGAAGGCGCGGGCGTGCCCGCCGGCGTCTCGTCGTAGTGGACCGCCGCCTCGAGCACGGATCCCGCCGGGAGCGCCACCGGCTGGCGGAACACGAACGGCGCCTGCCACTCGGAGCGAAAACGCCGCACCCGCAGCAGCACGTCGCGTGACCCGTCGGGTCGGACCGCCGTGACCTCGAGTGAGGTGCCGCCGTCCTGCACCTGCGGACGAAGCGCGAACAGCGTGGTGGCGGTCGGCAACGCGAGCCGGCCGGTGAGGCGCAGCCCCGCCTCGGAACTTCCTCCGCGAGAGGAGACGGGCCGCGGAGCGGACGCCCGCAGAAGCGCGGTCGACGCGCGCCGCAGCGGACGCTCCGCCGCAACGTACAACGCGAGCCGCGGCGTGTCGACAACCCTCTCGTCAATACCGCGGTAGAGCACGTCGACCGCAATGCGCGCGCGGGCAGGAAGTCTGAACGCCACCCCCGCGGGCAGCTCCGTACTCGAGTGCCACGGCGTCCAGCCTCCGAGGTACTCCCCCGTCTCGACCACCGTAAAGAATGCCGCCCTGGCTACGCGCGGATCGCCCGGCTTGAAGTCGACGGCCCGAATCCAGGCTTCCCGGTCGAGTCCGGGGTCGAGCACGATGCGCGTGAACTGCGCCGCACTGTTCGCGTTGACGACGACACCTTGGCGGGCCACGACGGTCGCCTGCGGCTCGCCGAGCATCCAGTGACCGCTGTGATCGATGAACGGCGGCGGATCGTCCGCCCCTTCGGGCGCGCCCCCCTCCACCCACGACAGCAGAAAGTCCATCTCTCTCGTCGTGAGCCCGATGTCGTTGGCAAACCCGCCATACCCCGCTTCAGCGGGCCAGGGCGGCATGCGGCGCGCGAGTACCTCTTCTTTGATGGCGACAGCCCACGGCCGCGCGTCGGCGTAGGTGGCCAGCGACATCGCCATCCTGCCGTCGCCGTGACACTGCAGGCACTTGTTCTGCAGCAGCGCGACGATCTCGCGATTGAAGAGGACGGTGGTCGTGGTGGGATTGTGCGAAAGGATCACGCGGGGCCAGATCGCCCACGTGCCGGCGGCCAGCAGCGCGACGACGATGTACCGGACGATCCACCTGCGCGTCATGACGGCATCGTAACGCAACCCCGTAAATCCTAACCTCGACGCGCCGGAACTGCCAGTGTTTCGGTTCCAACTTCGGGATCGGGGATCGGGGATCGGGGATCCGGATCCGGGATCCGGGATCCGGGTTCGAAGGGCGCCGATCTCAATCCTCGGAAAACCACGACGTCGTTGCGGACCTCGAGGCGTGAGATCGCCCAGTTGGCGGGCGGCCATCAGCCGCCGGTTCCCGACGGTCTTCGTCGGCTCGCTCCACAACTGAGTCGTTCCCGATTCAGCGGGGGGAGTCGCTGACGCTCGAGCTACGCCGTTTGGCCACGGATGCCGAACCCGGACGCCGCAGCGAGGACCCGAACGTCGTTGGTATAGATAGTGGCGAGCCCATGCGCCCGTGCGCTGACAAGGTGAATAGCGTCGGCGCTGCGAAGCAGCACCTTCGGCGAGAGTTCGCGAAAGCGGTGCACAGCGGCTGCGACCAAATCTTCGGTCAGCGGCAACCAGGTCCACAGGCCCGACTCGCAGTCGGTCCCGAACTGATCGAAAAGGGCGCCGCACGCGGCCTTGGTCACCTTCCCCTCTCTCAGTTTACGGTGAAAGACTTGGGCGGTTTCAACGCGGCCGATCGTGCTGCAGCACACCTTGCCCTCGCGCTCGGCGAGGGTGCGGACGCGGCCGCTGTCAGGCTCTGACAGGTAGAACTTGGCGATGTAGGCCGAATCGAAGTAGAGCATCACCGGCCGTCGCGATCGTCGGACACGATCTGCGTGCTGTCGGTGCCGCGGCCCAATCGTCCTGAGCGGAGCAGTCGCTGGTACGCAGGCAGCACCTTCCGCGAGCGAAACGGATTAGGAGCCGGTCGAGAATCGACCGGCTCGATCCGGGCAATGGGTGCGCCCCGATCGGTGACGATCAGTCCACCGAGCCGCCGTGCGTCCCGAATCAACGAGCCAGTCTTCTCGTGCAGTTCGCGCAGGCTGACCTGTTTCATGTGTCTCATTGTGTCACATGTCACTGCTCCGCGCCAGTTGTAGCAACGCGACGTGGGTAACCGGCGACCGCGCGCTCACTGATTAGCCAGCCCCACGTTCGCAGGCCGGGATGCACAGATGCGGAGAGTAGCGTTCGGAGGGAACTGGATATAAGCTCCTTCACACTTGGAGGCACCTATGACGCTCCGATTCATCCTCGCTGTGGCACTTGCGCTCGCGACTCTGACGGCCGCCTGTGGTGGGGCCACGCCCCAGCAGAGTGAGCCCACCCCCTCCGCCACGGCTGCTTCGGGGACGGCAACCGTCCTGGGCGACCTGTTGAAGGACTGGCAGGACCAGAAGGACACGATGATGAAGATTGCCGACGCCATGCCGGAGGACAAATTCGGCTACAAGTCGACACCGCCCCAGCGCAGCTATGGCGAGCAGGTCATGCACATCGCGACCGTCAACGTCGACATCCTGAACTGGGTCGGCGGACAGGCGGCGGCGCCCTTATTTACCGCGGACAGCGCCAAGACCAAGGCGGACATGCTGAAGGCGATGGCTGATTCCTACGATTACGGCACTGCGCTCCTCAAGGAGCAAACAGACGCCACGATTGTGCAAACGATTGACGGACGGTTTCTCGGTCCATCGACACGCGCGCGTCTGTTCTGGTTTCTGCTTGGCCACTCCATGGACATCTACGGGCAGATGGTCGTCTATCTGCGGCTGAACGGCATCGTGCCACCCGCGAGTCGGGGGCTGTAAGTGACACGACGCGCCTGCGGCTCGCTGCTGGCGATGACGTTCGCCGCAGGCACCGTCGGGCCGGATCGCATCGCCGTCGCTCAGAATATCGGGCGGCCGCGGCTGGTTGCGATCTTTGCGCACCCCGATGACGAGACCGCGGCTGGACCGCTGCTGGCACGGTATGCCCGTGAGCGCATCGACGTGCGTCTCGTGCTCGCTACCAACGGAGATAGAGGAAGGGGAATCACGGACATGCCGCTGGGAGAGGCCCTGGGTCGCGCCCGGGCCCAGGAAGCCATGTGCTCGGCCGAGCGGCTCGGGATCAATCCGCCAATCCTGCTCGACCTGGGCGACGGCATGCTGGCCGTGCCGGCCACTTTGCGCCGTCTGGAAACGGAAATCGCCCGTGTCTTGAAGGAGCTTGCGCCAAGCGCCGTCGTCACCTGGGGCGGTGAGGGACTCGACGGGCACCCCGACCATCGCATCGTTGGCGCCGTCGTCACCGAAATCGTGCAAGGCTGGCCCGACGGCAATCCGCCGCCGCTCTTCTATCCAGGCTTTCCACAGGACCGGGCAACGACGGTTCCCGATAGCCCGTTTTCAAGGACACCGACGCTGGAACGTTTTCTCACGGTCCGGGTGCCATTCGAGCCGCGGGATTTCGAGGCGACGACGTCCGCCTTCGCCTGCCATCAAACGCAGTTCACGCAGCAACAGCGGGACACAGGCATGGCGCAGCTCATGAAGCTGTTGAACGGTTCGTTCTACCTTCGGCCGGCATTTGCAGAACAGGCGCGGTGGACTGACATGTTCCGCTAACGCGCCGCAACATCCATCACCCAGATGTCGCCCAGGTCGTCGCGCCACGTGAAATAGAGAAATGCTCCATCAGTGGCCGGCAACTGCTGGCTGCCGAGCGTTCCTCGCCTTCCCGCAAGATCTGTAAGCGGCCGCGTGCGGCGGTTTGTCAGCGAGAAAGCTCGGAAGTTCCTCCCGTCGGGGGCAAAGTAGATGTCCTCTCCGTTGGCCGACCAGAGGAGCGTCAAGCCGGCGGCCGGAATCAGCAGTTCCGGCTCTCCACCTGCTGGAGACACACGCAAGATCTGGATCTGTCCCCCCCGGGTGGAGATGAATGCCAACCACTGGCCATCAGGCGACCAAGAAGGGTTGTAGTCCCCGGCAGGATGGTTCGTGATCTGGCGCAGTCCGGTGCCATCGGCCGCCATGACCCAGATCTCCGAGTCTCCCGTTCTTTCGGATCGAAACACGAGCTGACGACCATCAGGCGACCAGCTTGACGCCACATCGAGCCCCCGGCTGCGCGTGAGCTGCGTGGCGGCGCCGCCCGTCGACGGCATTACGAAGATCTCGCGGTCGCCCGTCCGATAGGAATAGAAGGCAATCTGCTGCCCATTCGGAGACAGGAGCGGATTCCAGTCCGGTGCGGGATCGGCGGTCATCTGCCGCGCCTCGCCACCAATCGGCAAGAGCCACAAGTCCTGATTCCCGGCACGATCGGAACTGTAGGCGAGCAGCCGCCCATCGCGCGAAACGCTGAGAAACTCGATGAACGCCTGCTCGAACGTCATCTGCATGGCGTCTGCCCAGGTGGCCGGCCGGTTCTCGAGAATGGGCACGCGCCAGATGTTCGACACCCAACGGCCTTTCGAATAGGCGACTTTCGTCCCATCGGCGGAGAAGGCAGCACCCCGCACTTCGAGCCCCGTCGTCACGCGCTCGGGGTCGCCGACCGCCGATCCGTCCTCGGCGATTCGCTGGCGCCACAGGTCCGGCGGCCCGACACGATTGGAGACGTAATACAGATATCGCCCATCGGGCGACCACTTCGGGCGCCGGATGTTCGAGCGACCGCCGGCAAGGGTTGTGGCGTGGCCGTCCGACAGACGCAGCACCCACAGCTGGGTGGTTTCGGACGGCTGCTGGGCGGCATCGACATACGCGAGGTAGCGGCCATCCGCAGACCAGGTCAAATCGAGTCGCGCCTCCTCGATTCCCGGGAGCTGCGCCCGCCGGGTGTCGCGGGTGACGAGCGACACGATCTCGACAAAGGCCTGGGACCGGCCCTCGCTCGTGGTGTAGGTCGCACACGCGAGTGAGGCACCGTCGGCCGACCAGGCCGGCGGACTGTGAAAGGTCTGCGCCCGTCCGGCAGTTGGCAGAACACGAGTGGGAACACCGCCGAGCGCCGGCATGATGTAGTAGCCGCCGCCGTCCCGATCCGACCAGAACGCAATCTGGCGGCCGTCGGGCGACCAGCTCACATACCGATCGTCTCCCGGGTGATCTGCTGTTCTGTTGACTGCAGCGCCACCGCCCACCTGCGTGAGCCAGACGTCCCAGTTCCCGGTCTCGTTGGACTCGTAGGCGAGTGTGCGACCGTCGGGCGACCACGTCGGGTGGTCCTCCACGCCGATGGCGTTGGTCACCTGGACGGGATTGCTCAATTGCGGAATCGGCGCCTCACGATCGCGGAGCTCGTATATCGTCACGCTGGCAGCCACAATCGCGAGTATCGCTAGCGCGCGTGCCATGGGGCGCGAGGCGCGCCAGCGCAGCGACTCGAGGACCGCCCGCGGCATCCTGAACGGCGAGGCGAGACTCGCCTCGAGGGCGCGGCGGGCCTCGATCAGGTCGGGCAAACGCTTTCCCAGATCTTTGTCAAGACAACGCCGCAGCAGATCGCGCACACGCGCCGGTGTCGCTCGCGGCAGCGTCCGCCACGCCGGCTCGCGTTCGAGAATCCGCGCAAGGGTGTCGGAGAACGTCTCGCCCGCAAACGCCGCTCGCCCGCTGAGCATCTCGAACAGCACGCACCCAAATGCCCAGACGTCGGTCCGCATGTCGACCCGCTTGCCTCGCGCCTGCTCCGGGCTCATGTACGCCGCCGTTCCCAGCAGCGCCCCCTCGCGCGTCCCCGTCGCCGTAACGGTGGGCGCCTGCGACAGGTCCGCCTCGGCCCGGTCATCGGTCCACACCTTCGCCAGCCCGAAGTCGAGCACCTTCACCACGCCATCCGGCCGCAGCTTGACGTTGGCGGGTTTCAAGTCCCGATGGACGATCCCCTTGGCGT
>JBOGIR010000642.1:0-3151 GCA_050742335.1 Vicinamibacterales bacterium
GTCAGCGCTTCCTTGTCAACACCCTGATGCAAGACACCACATCGTCGGCGCCCATCACGATTGTCGTCAACTGGACGGCGGGACTGAAGAAATGAGGTGAAGGCGAATTGGATGGAGCTTCTCTAGAACCGGAGCTCACTCTCATCGATGCCTGTAGTCACTCCGGCAGCGGCCTGCCGCGCGTTTCGGGAAAGAACGGCGCGGCGCAGATCCCGACGAGGTAGATCGTGCTGACGATCACCGCGGCACGACCGTAGTCGCCGAACGCGGTGATGAGCGTGCCGGCGACGAGCGGCCCCGCGAACGCGATGAACCGGGGGGCGTTGAAGCAGAAGCTCACCGCGGTGGCGCGAATGCAAGGTTTCCGGATTGCTTCACCACTCGGCGTATAATCCCGGCGGGCCATGTCCCTCCAGCCCGGTGCTCGTCTCGGGCCCTATGAAATCCTGGCTCCCGTCGGCACCGGGGGGATGGGAGAGGTCTACAAAGCGCGGGACCCCCGCTTGGGCCGCGACGTGGCCGTCAAGGTGTTGCCCACCGGGTTGTCGGCGGACCCTGAGCGCCTGACCCGCTTCGAGCAGGAAGCCCGCGCGGCGGCTGCACTGAATCATCCGAACATCCTGGCGGTTTACGATCTTGGCCAGCATCAGGGTTCCCCGTACATCGTCTCCGAGCTACTCGACGGCCAGACGCTGCGCGCGTGCCTCAGTGGCGGTGCGCTGCCGGTACGGAAGGCAGTCGATTACGGAATGCAGATCGCGCACGGGTTGGCCGCGGCGCACGAGAAAGGAATTACACATCGTGACCTGAAGCCGGAGAACGTTTTCGTCACCGGCGACGGTCGCGTGAAGATCCTCGACTTCGGTCTCGCGAAGCTGACACAAGCCGAGTCTCCACTCGCTGGCACGAGCGATCTGCCGACGACGCCCCCCAACACGCTCCCGGGTGTCGTGCTCGGCACGATCGGTTACATGGCACCCGAGCAGGTACGCGCACTCACGGCTGATCATCGGTCGGACCTCTTCGCGTTCGGCGCGATCCTCTACGAGATGCTGTCGGGGCAACGGGCGTTTCGGGGCGAGACGAGCGCCGACGTGATGAGCGCGATCCTCACAAGCGATCCGCCTGATTTGCCTGCAGCCGATCGGCACATCGCTCCCGCGCTGGTGCGCATCGTCGATCGGTGCCTGGAGAAGAATCCCGCCGCGCGGTTCCAGTCCACGAGGGATCTCGCGTTCGCCCTGGAAGCGTTGTCCGCGCCTTCGAGTGTCTCCGAGGCGGTTGCAGACACCGGTGCGCTGCCACGAACACGCCAGCGGCGCGCCCGGACCGTGATGGCAACCCTGGCTGTCACCTGTCTTGCGGCGGGGGCGTTGGCGGCGTTGGTATTTTTCCAGCGCACTCCAGCGAACACGTCTGTTTATCGCACCCTGATTCTGCCGCCCCCAGGTGTGAACTGGTCGACCCCGGTCCCCGCACTCCGTTTCGTGCTCTCACCGGATGGCCGGCGCCTGGCGTTCGTCGGAACCGGTGCGGATGGTCGCAGACTGCTGTGGGTGCGCCCCCTGGATACGCTCCTGGCCCAGCCGCTCGCAGGGACGGAAGACGTGACGATGCCGTTCTGGTCCCCTGACAGCCGCTTCATCGCGTTCAATGCCGGGGGGAGCCTCAAGAAGATTGACGCCTCGGGAGGGCCGCCGCTGACGGTGGCCGAGTCGATCGGGAACAACCAGGGGAGTTGGAACCCGGACGACGTGATTCTGTTCGTCCCGAAAGCAGGGCCTCTCTATCGCGTGTCGGCGTCGGGCGGCACACCGTCGCCGGTCACGACACTGGACGCCGCGGGCGGCGACACCGCACACTGGAATTCGTTCTTCTTGCCAGACGGCCGGCATTTTTTGTATCACGCCGTCGGGAGCAAGACGCGCGGCCCCAATGATGCCCGTGCGGTCTACGTGGGCTCGCTCGATTTCACCGAGAAAAGCCGGCTGCTATTTGAGGGCGGATCCAACGCGCAATATGCCCTCGGATACGTGCTGTTCATGCGTGGCGACACGCTCATGGCGCAGGCGTTCGATGCCGATCGTCTGGAGCTGACCGGCGAGGCTGTGCCGGTCGCCGAGGGTGTACAAATTGGCGGTGCCACGGGCCGAACCGGCGCGTTTTCTGTGTCGCAGACCGGGGTGCTGGCCTACCAAGCCGGTTCAGGAGATATCCGCTCGCAGCTGATCTGGTTCGACCGCACCGGCAAGCAGATCGCCACGCTCGGAGATCAAGCGGACCACTCTGGGGTTGAGCTGTCGCCGGACGGCACGCGTGCAGCCGTCACGATCCTCGACCCGGCGAGGAGCACACGAGACATCTGGCTCTACGACGTGGCGCGCGGCCTGCGGACGCGCTTCACGTTTGATCCAGCGGACGACACTTCCGCAGTCTGGTCGCCCGATGGCAGCCGCATCGGATTCGCCTCACCGCGCGCGGGACGGTTCGGTCTTTATGTGAAAGCGTCGAGCGGCGCTGGAAACGAGGAGCTGTTGCTGGACGAGGCATCATCGAACCAGCTCCCCACGAGCTGGTCTCGGGACGGCGGATCTGTTCTCTATTCCAACCTTTCATCCATGTCGTCGACCCAAAGTGACTTACGGGTCCTCCCATTTTCCGGGGATCGGAAGGCATCAGTGTTTCTAGCGACCCCCTTCACTGAAGGAGTCGCGAGGTTTTCGCCGGACGGGCGCTGGATTGCGTATCAATCGAATGAGTCTGGACGCATCGAAGTGTACGTGGCACCGTTTCCGGGTGCCGGCGGCAAATGGCAAATCAGCACCGCCGGCGGCACATTTCCGCGATGGCGGCGTGATGGTAGAGAGCTTTACTATCTGGCGCCAGATAACAGATTGATGACGGCGTCGGTTAATGGTGAAAGCACCGCATTTCAGGTGGGGGCCGTGCAGACCTTGTTTCAGACGCGTCCCAGGCTGTCGACCGCGCTCTTCGGCATTGACCCGTACGATGTCTCAGCGGACGGTCAGCGCTTCCTTGTCAACACCCTGATGCAAGACACCACATCGTCGGCGCCCATCACGATTGTCGTCAACTGGACGGCGGGACTGAAGAAATGAGGTGAAGGCGAATTGGATGGAGCTTCTCTAGA
>JBOGIR010000643.1:0-3893 GCA_050742335.1 Vicinamibacterales bacterium
GGCGCGCGTACGCCCAGACGTCCTTCGCGGTCCACGCCGCCAGAGGACTGACCCGCCGGATGACCTTCCCGCTCGGCAGGCGGAACGGCTCGATCTCGTGCAGGTTCGCGCGCGACGGCGACTGGTCGCGACGCAGCGCGGTGAACCACGCGTCGTAGCGCTCCAGCGCCGCAAACAGCGGCTCGACCTTGTGGCGGCGGCAGCATGCTTCTGTACTTTCGACCTGCCACAGTCCGGGCCGCGGCTCCGCCGCCTGCAGCGTGATCAGGTTGAGACGCCACCTGCGCGTCAGCTCGTCGCGATACGCGAGCGTCTCCGCAAAGTGGTGAAAGGTGTCGAGAAAGAGCACTGGCACATCGGGTCGCTCCTCGCGGAGCAAGTGCGTGAGCACGACGCACTCGGCCTGGAAGCTCGAGGTGAGGCATGGCGCCTCCGCGCCGGCGAGCGTGGCCTCGACGACCTCTCGCGCCTCGCGACTCATGTGAGCATCTCCTCGAGCGCCTTCTCGACCGCTTCGACGGCCTCTGCGTCCGATCCCGCCTGACGCGCCAGTTGCACGAGCCGGGCCGCGGCACCGAAGGGTGTTTCCGGCTCGGTCCTGTCTCCTTCACCGAGGCCCGTAATCATTCCCGCCCCGGCGGTGAAGCCGCTCGCCGGGTCGATCAGGATGAAGCTGCCCGTGGTGCGGTTGTTGTCGTAGCGGTCGAACACGAGCGGGCGTGTCGCCGACACGGTGACGGTGCCGATCTGGTTCAATGCGAGCCCCCTGCTGAGAGCGGCGGCGACACTCCGCGTGGTGTGCTTCAGCACGTACACGCGTGCGGGATCCGCGGGGCGCTCGTCCATCCAGACGACCTCCGCCTGGAACCGGTTCCCGACGTGCGGCGGGTGGGCGACGCTGGACAGCTGATCGCCGCGGCTCACGTCGAGCTCGTCATCGAGCACCAGCGTCACCGACATCGGTGCGAACGCCAGGTCGAGGTCACCGTCGTACGTGACGATTCGCCTGACCCGAGCCGTGCGTGCAGACGGCCACGCCGTCACCTGGTCGCCGACGTGCACGATGCCGGCGGCAATCTGGCCCGCGTAACCGCGGAATTCGCGATCGGGCCTGACTACGAGCTGCACGGGGAAACGGAACGGCGACCGCGTGAGGTCACGTGTCACGGTAACGGTCTCGAGATGCTCGAGCAGACTTGGTCCGGTGAACCACGGCGTTCTCGAGCTCAGAGATGTCACGTTGTCGCCGCGGAGCGCGCTGAGCGGGACGGCGTGGCACCCGACGTCGCCGAGGATTCCCTCGAACTCGCCACGGATGTCCTCGAACACCTCGCGGCGAAAGTCGACCAGATCCATCTTGTTGACGGCGAGGACGAACTCCGAAATGCCGAGCAGGCTCGCGATTCGTGCGTGGCGCCGCGACTGAGGCCTGACGCCCTGCGCGGCGTCCACCAGCAGAATGGCCAGATCCGCCGTTGACGCGCCCGTCGCCATGTTGCGTGTGTACTGCTCGTGACCCGGCGTGTCCGCCAGGATGAACTTGCGGCGGGCCGTGGCGAAATAGCGATACGCCACGTCGATGGTGATGCCCTGTTCACGCTCCGCCTTGAGGCCGTCGGTGAACAGCGAGAAATCGATCGGTCCCACGCCCCGGTGCTTCGATGCGACACGAACGGAGTGCACCTGGTCTTCGTACACCGCCTGCGAGTCGTGCAGCATCCGCCCGATCAGCGTGCTCTTTCCATCGTCCACGCTGCCGGCGGTGCAGATGCGCAACAGCCCCGACATTTATTCGATCCCCCGTAGCGTTTCGAGACTCGCCACAGAGCCACAGAGGCACAGAGAAAAGTAGCTCACTAGAAATACCCTTCCCGTTTCTTCAGCTCCATCGAGCCGTCCTGGTCGTGATCGATGACGCGCAGCTGCCGCTCGGATTGTCGTGCTGCGACCAGCTCCTCGATGATTTTCGGCACCGTGTCGGCGTCGGAGCGAACGGCTCCGGTGCACGGCGAGCAGCCGAGCGACCGCATCCGGCACTTGACGACCTGCACCGCGTCCCCGGGCAGGACCGGGACAAATGACTGCTCCGGAACGATCAGCGAGTTCCCGCGGACGATGACCTCGCGTTCGGTGGCGAAGTACATCGGAACCACGGGGATCCGTTCGGCGTGGATGTACTGCCAGACGTCGATCTCGGTCCAGTTCGACAGCGGAAAGACCCGGATCGTTTCTCCCGGCCGCAGCCTGGCGTTCAACAGATGCCACAGCTCGGGACGCTGCCGTTTCGGATCCCACTGGCCGCTTGCGTCGCGCACGGAGAAGACGCGCTCCTTGGCGCGCGAACGCTCCTCATCCCGTCGAGCGCCGCCGATCGCCGCATCGAAGCTGCCGGCCTCGAGCGCGTCGAGCAGGGCCTTCGTTTTCAGCAGGCCGCAGCAGCGCTGTGTGCCCACCTTGAACGGCTGTGTGCCGTCGGCGATCGCCTCCTCGTTGGTATGCACGATGAGGCGCGCACCCACAGCGCTGACCATCTGGTCGCGAAACTGAATCATGTCGCGGAACTTGTACGTGGTGTCGACGTGCAGCAGCGGAAACGGAATCGGACCGGGATGGAACGCCTTCTGCGCCAGGCGCAGCATGACCGATGAGTCCTTGCCGATCGAATAGAGCATCACCGGACGCTCGAACTCCGCCACGACCTCGCGGAAGATGTGGAGGCTTTCCGCCTCCAGGGTGCGCAGATGGTCCAGGCGCAGGGCGGGGGCGATATATGGCTCCGAAGGGACGGTCGCAGTAGTCATAGGCACAAAAACACAAAAGCCCGGGACGTGGGTCCCGGGCTGTGATCTGCTGTGTTGCTGGGTATCTTGGTCAGGAGGTGGTGCGTTCCCCAGGCAGCCAGACAGAGGGCGCCGAGACCGGGATGGTCTCCCGACAACAACACGCCAATCTCTGACTGGAACTGAACAACACGGTCCCTGAGATTCTACTCATGATCGCCGCGGAGTCAAAATAGCCCGATAGGCAAAGCATTTCACCCTACTGATCCAGTAGACTTTGCCCATGCTCTCGAAGAAGTCGAAATATGGCCTGAAAGCGCTGCTGGTCCTGGCGGACGAAACCGGAAGTGGGCCCATTCAGTCGTCGGAACTGGCTGAACGGCAAAGACTTCCAAAGAAGTTTCTCGAGGCGATTCTCCTCGAGCTGAAGCGCCGTGGCCTGGTGCAGAGCAAGAAGGGCCGGTCGGGAGGTTACGTCCTCAGCCGTAAGCCCGGAGACATCACCATCGGCGAGGTGATCCGCGCTCTCGACGGGCCACTGGCGCTCGTGCCGTGCGTCAGCCAGACCGCGTACATGCGATGTGAGGAGTGCATTGACGAGCAAACTTGCGGTGTCCGCCTGGCCATGAAGGAGGTTCGTGACGCCACTGCGCATATTCTCGACAACACCACGCTCGCCGGCCTGAGCGCTAGAGTCCGGGCGTCGCGTTGACACGCGCTGACCCTGCCTTGACAAGATATTCCTAGTTAGCCTATAGATAAACTGTCAATCATGGGCTGTCATCCGCGCCGTTGTTGTTGCCGTTGCGTGCCGGCGCCCCCTCGCTGGGCGTGTATCGGGCCGACGATGGCAGGGTGAGAGCGGGTTCAGGTCCGTTTCCCTCCAGCCAGCCGATCGGCTGACTCCAGTTCATCCACGTTCAATCAATCGATCGGAAAGGGAAATGGCATTTCACAGATCTGCAGTTGTGGCAGTGCTCGCGGCACTCATGCCTGCGATGGCATCCGCCCAGACCGTGTCGGGCACGATTGCCGGTGTGGTACGAGACGCAACGGGAGGTGTGCTGCCCGGTGCCTCGGTGAAGGTTGTCAACGAGGGCACCGGCGTAACCG
>JBOGIR010000644.1:0-2950 GCA_050742335.1 Vicinamibacterales bacterium
AGGGCCAACACCTGGGCACGATTCCGGTATCAAGGAATCCAAACAACCTCGCCTTTGCGGGTCCCGACAAGAAAGTCCTGTATATCGTCGCCCGCGGCGCCGTCTACAAGGTTCCGATGCTCGCAGAGGGGTACAAGGGTCGGGCGAAATAAGTGGAATGACTTGGCTCGCCCTTTCAGACCCCCGCGCCAGCGTGGCGATCTTCCAGACCGCACGTCCCTCCACGTAAAGCGTCCTCTTACTGCCCCCCGCGGCCGCCTCGTCCACCGCCCCCGCCGCCCGCCGCCGGCGGCGCAATGCCATTTGCGCGCATATACACGACGACGATGCCGTACGACTCGAGGCCGTGCGCGAGCATGGCCGAGGCCACCCCACCGCGCGCGGTTCCCCCCTCTCCCTGTTTGACCAGCTGCAGCGCGCTCTGATCGGTCAGTTTCGCTCGTAGTGGAATTCCTTGACCCGCGCGAAAGCGGCTCGCGCCTCCTCGATGCGGCGCAGGAATTCCGGGTGATGTTCCAGGGCCGCGCTCGACGAGTCGGCCAACGGCCTCCCGCTCAGCCGCGAGCGGCGCTCACGATCCTTCGATTCAGACGGGCGTGCCCGCGCCGCTCGTCGGCTGCAGCGGCCGGTTGCACCTATTCTGCAAGGACGCCACCAAGATAGGGGGCCAGGAAATCCCTGACCTCTTGCTCCAAGATGCCAAGTTCCACGCGGATGCCGGCCTCCCGAAGAAGCTGCAAGCCGGTGCCGTTGTTACGCGGATCCGGGTCGATGATGCCCACGAACACAGACCCAATACCGTGATTGATGAGGGCCATCGCGCAAGAAGGCGTGCGCCCCTGGAAGGCGCACGGTTCCAAGGTGACAAACGCCGCAAGATCCGCGGCACTCCCAGTGTACGAGAGAGACGAGATCGCCGAAGCCTCCGCGTGGGATGCCCCAGGAGCCCCGGTGAAGCCGCGGGCGAGGATCCGATCTCCCAAGACAATGACGCAGCCGACGGGCGGATTGGGTCGGCATGCCGGGAGAGCCTTCTGACTCTCTGCCAACGCCATGGCCATGAAATGCGCCTTCGCTTCCGGAGAGAAAAACATCTTGTCGTGGTCTGGCTAACCAGTAGTAACGCGCAGGGCCACGAAGGTCGTACGCTCGGTAGTCGAATACCGAGCGGTGCCCGTCCAGTCGCAGTCCCTTGGCGCCGATGAGTTTACGCCCAGGCGTCACCACGGACCACCTGGAAATCTCACCGGCCGTTGACACCTCCTTGCACGGGCGCTACGCTCTCGGGCCGGAGGTGACTATGGGTCGCAGTCGCGTCCTTGCCCTGGCGATAGGCTGGTTGGCCATCCTGCCGAGCGTCGCGCTCGCGCAGGCCTCGATTACCGGCGTGGTGCGCGACAGCTCGGGCGCGGTTCTGCCTGGCGTCACCGTGGAAGCCTCCAGTCCGGCGCTGATTGAGAAGGTGCGATCGGCGACGACCGACGGCACCGGGCAGTACCGGATCGAAAACCTCCG
Organism: Vicinamibacterales bacterium; assembly: GCA_050742335.1. Taxonomy (GTDB): domain Bacteria; phylum Acidobacteriota; class Vicinamibacteria; order Vicinamibacterales; family UBA2999; genus DATCJA01. The sequence continues at coordinate 1,516 of JBOGIR010000644.1, forward strand.
GCCCGGCACCTACACGGTGGCGTTCACGCTGGGCGGGTTCAGCACCGTGCGGCGCGAAGGGATCGAGCTGACCGGCACCTTCACCGCGACGGTGAACGTCGACCTGCGGGTTGGCGGCCTCCAAGAGACCGTCACGGTGACAGGGGAAGCACCGATTGTCGACGTGCAGAGCACCACGCAGCAGCGCGTCTTCGATCAGGAAGTGACCGACGCGCTTCCGACCGGCCGGCTGCCGTCGAGCCTCGGGGTACTCATTCCCGGCATGACCACCGCCCTGGGCGCCGTCAATTACACCGGCCTCGGCGCGCAGGAGATCGGCGGGGCGGGCGGGGACACGACGACGATTCTCGCCATCCACGGCGGACAGAGCACTGATTACCGGCAAAACCTGAACGGCCTCTCCACAGGGTGGGCGAACGAGGCGTTCGAAACGCTCTGGATCGTGAACACGAGCGCGACCCAGGAAGTCGTCGTCGACGCGACCGCGGTATCGGCGGAGGGCGCTGAGGGAGGGGTGCGAACGAACATCATCCCGCGCGACGGCGGCAACGTCTACAGCGGCATCATCTTCGGCAGCTTCTCCAATAACGCGATGGCCGGCAGCAATTTCGACGACGAGCTGCGGACGCGCGGCATGCGGACGCCGAACGCGATCAAGGTGAATGGGGACTTCAATCCCGGGTTCGGCGGGCCCGTTCGCCAGAACCGGCTGTGGTTCTATTCCGCGCTCCGCTACATGCAGGCCGACGCATACGTCGGCGACATGTCCATCAATCGCGCCCTCGACGATCTGCGCACCTTCACGTTCGACCCCGATCCGAGCCGGCCCGCGGTGAACGAGGCTTACTGGCTGGATGGGCAGGCGCGCCTCACATGGCAGGCCACATCCAAGCACAAGCTCGCGTGGCTGTGGAGCCAGCAGAAGTCGTGCAAATGCCCGTCGCTGATTACCGCGACGACGGCGCCAGAATCGGGTGCCGACAATCGCCACGGGTACCCGCTCTACGTCACGACGGGCGACTGGTCGGCGCCGTTCACCAGTCGGCTCCTGGTGGACGGCTCGCTGCTCTACCACCATTTCAACTGGGGCTTCCTGCCGTATGGCGACTCGAACCCGGCGGCGATCGGCCTCACCGAGCAGACGACCGGGATCACCTTCAAGGCGCGCCCCACCGGGTGGAGCGATCGGCAGAACCGGATCCTGCGTTACCGCGCGACGCTCTCGTACATCACGGGGGCGCACTCGTTCAAGGTGGGCTTCAACAACTCCACCGGCTCGAGCGACTATTTCAACTTCGTCCACCAGCCGATCGCGTACCGGCTGAACAACGGCGTCCCCAATCAGATCACGTTGCGCGCGAGGCCGTTCCACACGCTGTGGGAAATGGACGGCGACCTCGGGCTCTTTGCGCAGGACCGGTGGACGGTCGACCGG
>JBOGIR010000645.1:0-2955 GCA_050742335.1 Vicinamibacterales bacterium
TCGATGCGCGACCGTCGCGGCGACCTGCGCGACCGCGTGTGGTCGGAATACAACGTGGTGGCGTACCGCCATCCCCTCTCCGGCGGCATTCCGCTGTTCGGCCGATGGCTCGACATGCCGGACTCGACGCTGCCCGGAGATCTCTACACGCCACGGATGCACTGGGGCGCGATTGGCGCCTCGGAGCGAATGATCGTCTCGCCCGGCGACGAGGTGAACGGCATGATGCACATGCCCACCGGCCAGAGCGGGCACCCGCTGTCACCGTTCTATGCGAACTCCCACACCGCCTGGGCCACCGGCCAGCCGACGCCGTTTCTGCCAGGTCAGCCAGTCCACACGCTGATGCTCATACCGTGAAGGGGGATGGCTCTGGTCTTTGGTCTTTGGTCTTTGGTCTTTGGGCGGTGCGCCACCAGAGACCAGAGACTAGAGACCAAAGACTGACCGTATCAGATCAGCAGCGCATCGCGCGCCGACATGACGCGGTCCTGCGCCTCCTCCACGGTGGAGGCGGCCGTCGTGAGGTGCCCCATCTTCCGTCCGGGACGCGGACTGGTCTTCCCGTAGAGGTGAAGCTTGACGTCAGGAAATCGGCACGCCGCCGCCCAGTTGGGTTCGCCGCCCATCCACAGATCGCCGAGCAGATTGGCCATGGCCGCCGGCCGCGGGATGTCGGGCGATCCCAGCGGCAGTCCGCACACCGCGCGCACCTGCTGCTCGAATTGACTGGTCACCGCCCAGTCGAACGTGAGATGACCCGAGTTGTGCGGGCGGGGCGCCAGCTCGTTGACGAGCAGCTCTCCGTCGGTGCTGACGAAGAACTCCACGCACAACACGCCGACGTACTGCAGCTCCTCGAGAATCGTGCGCGTGATCTCCGCCGCCTGCGTGGCCGTGCCGGGAGCGACCGCCGCAGGCACGGTGGTCACATCGAGGATGTGATTGCGATGGCGGTTTTCGAACGGTCGATACTGAACGACCGTCCCGTCGACGCCGCGGGCCGCCACGACCGACATCTCCGCCTGCAGACTGACGAACTTCTCCACCACCGCTTCCTGATGCCCGATGGCCGCCCAGATGTGTTCCACGTCGGCGGGGGTCGTCACCTTGTGCTGCCCTTTGCCGTCGTACCCGAACGCTGCCGTCTTCACGACCGCCGGCGTGCCGATCCGCGCGACGGCATCCCACAGTTCATCCAACGTGGCCGCGGCAAAGAACGGAGCGGTCGGCACACCCCGGTCGGCAAGAAACGTCTTCTCACGAGCCCGCTGCTGCGCGGTCTGCAGCGCAACCGCCGACGGGCGCACCGGAACGAATTCCTCGACGGCGTCGATCGCGTCGATCGGCACGTTTTCGAACTCGAAGGTGACCACGTCGACGCCGTGCGCGAAGGTGCGCAGCGCATCGAGATCCTCGTAGGACGCCGTGATCTCGACATCGGCCACCTGGCCGGCGGGCGAATCGTCTTCAGGCGAAAAGGAATGGACGCGGTATCCCATCCGCCGCGCCGCGAGCGCGAACATGCGCCCCAGCTGTCCGCCGCCGAGCACGCCGAGCGCGGCACCCGGCGCGATCACGTGTGCCAGGCCGCCAAAGCCAGGTGGCGAGGACCGGCTCACGGCAGGCGTTCCTGGCGGACTTTCTCGGTCTGCTCGTCACGGAAGGCGCGGAGCTTCGCCCGGAGCTCCGGACGCGAGTTGGAGAGAATGGAGACCGCCAGCAGGCCCGCGTTGGTCGCCCCCGCCTTGCCGATGGCGAGCGTCCCAACGGGCACTCCCCCCGGCATCTGCACGATCGACAGCAGCGAATCGAGGCCCTGCAGCGCGGCGCTCTGGATGGGCACGCCGAGCACCGGCACGACTGTGTGCGCCGCGACCATCCCCGGCAGGTGCGCGGCGCCACCCGCGGCGGCAATGATGACCTCGACGCCGCGCGCCTCCGCGCCGGTGGCAAACTCAGCCATCCACGCCGGCGTGCGGTGGGCGGACACGATGTGTCGTTCGTGGGCAACGTCGAACCGGTCCAGCATCTCGCACGCGTACCTCATCGTGTCCCAATCAGACGACGAGCCCATGACGACGGCGACAACAGGAAGTGCCATGGCGGGGAAACGGTGATTTTACTGTACCGGGACCATCCCGTCCGTGCGTGGTGCGCTACACTCACCGCAAGGGAACAGGTCGTATGCGATTCCGAATCGTCCTGCTCGTCATGGCTCTGTGCTCGCTTCCGCTGCGCGCACAGGCGCCGCCTGGGGCGGCGCTCGAAGTGCCCTACGAACAGTTCACGCTGGCCAACGGGTTGACGGTGATCCTGCACCGCGACACGAGCGTCCCTGTCGTCAGCGTGAATATCTGGTACCACGTGGGCTCGGCAAACGAGCAGCCCGGCCGCACGGGCCTGGCACACCTGTTCGAGCACCTGATGTTCGAAGGGTCCGGTCACGTCGCTGAAGGGGCGTTCGACACGCTGCTCGAGGCGGCCGGCGCCTCGAGCAACGGATCGACCGACGTCGATCGCACCAATTACTTCATCGACGTGCCGGCAAACGCGCTCGAGCTGGCGCTGTTTCTCGAGTCCGATCGGATGGCGTATCTGCTGGACACGATGTCGGCCGAGCGCGTCAACGGTCAGCGCGACGTGGTGAAGAACGAGCGGCGCCAGAGCCACGAGAACCGTCCGTATGGCATGGCGTCCATCGAGCTCGATCGCCTGCTCTGGCCGCCGGGGCATCCCTATAGCTGGCCGACCATCGGTTCCATGGAGGACCTGACGGCAGCGAGCTCTGACGACATCGTCTCGTTCTTCAAGACGTACTACGCGCCGAACAATGCCAGTCTGGTGGTGGCCGGCGACATCGATATCGCGCGGACCCGCGCGCTGGTCGAGAAGTGGTTTGGCGAGATCCCGCGCGGACTGGTCGTGCCGCCGCCGGCGGCGCCGCCGGCAGTC
>JBOGIR010000646.1:0-7892 GCA_050742335.1 Vicinamibacterales bacterium
CTTTCAGACCGTGGATCTCGTTCGAATAGATCATCTGGTAGCGGATGCCGTTGCCGTTCGCGTCGATCCAGCCCATCGACTGCTGAAAGAGCCCCGGCTCGGGCGCGCCCGCCGGCACCGTGCCTTCCACGATGTACAGCTTCATCTCGTACATGCCGACGAAGGCGAACGTCCGCGATCCGTCGCGGTTGGTGATCTGGAGGTGATGCCCCTCGATCAGGTCCTGGTGGCCCCAGTTGTACCGCGTGACCTTCGCGTCGCGCTCGAGGAACCTGGACACGGCGAAGACGATCGCGCCGCGCGTGTCGTGCTTCCAGTGCCCTTCGCCGCCCAGGTCGCTCCCGATGCACGTCTCGGCGCCCGGGGGGCACCGCTTCCGCCGCTCGACGCCCTGCGGCGCGATCGGCGCGTAATCGACCACCGTCACTGAATACCGCTCAGCGCCGCGCGCGGCGCTGTAGACGCGCGCCGCCAGCTTGTACTCGTATTCCGTGAGCCACGCAGTCTCGGTGACCCTGGGCTGCCCGGGAAAATTGATTCTGAAACCGTCCGGAATATTCCGGTACTCGGTCCACTCCTGCGCGGCGGCAGGCGCGGACACGACCAGCATGAGCACAAAGAACGAGATTCGCATGGCGGCGATGTTACTGCAAGTCGGAAGTCGGGAAGTCGGTAGCAAGAAGCGGGACCCAGGAACCCGCTGCGAGCTACCGACCTACCATACCAACTGGCCGTCAGAACGCGAGCCGGAACCCCACCTGCGCCGACCGGTACTGCGCGTTGATCGGCTGCAGGAACTGCGACGGCTGGTTCTGCTGCGTGCCGACGTCGTAGTTCGGCCGGTTGAAGGTGTTGAAGACTTCCGCGATGGCGTCGATCGACAACCTTCCCGGCAGTGGGATCCGCTGCTGCACCCGGACGTCCGTCCGGTTCTGCGCCGGGGCGATGACACTGTTGAGCGGCACGAGCGACCCGTCCGGCCGCAACCGGCCGCTGAAGGTCGCGCCGGTATTGCGGAGGTCGCCGCCGTAGCTGGCCGGCTCGCGCAGACCGGCGCCGAGATAGTGCATCCCGCTCAGCTGGAAGCCGCGCCCCACCTGCCAGATGCCGCTGAGCACGGCCCGGTGGCGCTGGTCCTCCTGCGAGAACCCCCATTCGCCGCCGAGATCCGGCACGGTCTCGAACGGCACGAGGAACAGGCCGCTGAAGGGCCGTGATTCAGCCGCCCAGAAGCCCGACAGCGTGTATGTCGCCGACGCCTGCCAGTTGTCGCTGAACCGCTTGGTGAGCGACGTGATCAGGCCGTGGTACGAGGAGCGGGCGGTGTGCGAGTTCATCGAGATCGCGCCCCAGTCCGGGTACGGACGGTTGCTCCTGACCCGGAAATCGCGGTTGGCACCCGTCGCCGGATCGAAGAGGAGGTTGATGTTGTCGATGACATCCTTCTCGAACGACCCCTTGCTGTAGACGTAGTCGACTTCGACGGCCGTCGTGTCGCCAATCTGGCGCTGGATGCCGATCGAGGTCTGCCACGTGCGCGGCAGCTCGAGGTACTCGGGGATCGCATTGAACTCGCGGACGTCGCGGATCAGACAGCCAGGCGCATTGTTGGTGTCGCAGTACAGCGGCTGCGCGCCGTCGAACGTCGGCAGCGGCCGGCCGCCGGTCGGGTTGGCGGCGAAATCGGGCCGCCCGTCGTTCTCGTACCGCAGCAGCGCGATCTGGGTGTTGCCGATCGATGCGCTGCCGTCGCCGCTCAGCGCGTCGCCGTAGTAGAGCCCCGACCCGCCGCGAACGACCGTCCGGTCGTTCAGGCGGTACGCGAAGCCGAGCCGCGGCTGCACGTTGTTCCAGTCGTCGGGACGCCCCGCGTCCTGAAACGGCGGAAAGCTGATGTCGTTGGCGAAGACCCCGATCCCCACGTCGTACCGCACCCCGACATTCAGCGTCAGGCGATCGGTCATCTGCCAGTCGTCCTGCAGCCACATGGCGAACTTCCGCGTGTCGTGCGGAATCACGTAGGTGCCGGTGCTGATCGTGTAGCTCCGGGTGATCGAGGAGAGCGCTCCCAGGTTCCAGGTATCGACGTTGAACGGGTCCGGGAACCAGGCCTGGAGCTGGGCCGCCGACGGCGTCGGGCCGCCGCGCGCGTCGATCAGCCCCATGCACTGCCGGCAATTCGATCCTACCGACCCCCGGTCCAGGTACTCGCCACCGGTTCGCACGTCGTGGCGCCCTTTCGCGGTGAACGAGTATGTGAAGTCGTCCCGGATGCTCCACACGTCGAGATCGCTCCGGCGCGGGAAGTTCTGGTTGCCGGTGATCAGAAACCCGCTGAACGTGATGCGCGGGGATCCGGTCGTGACGCCCCTGTTACTCGCCCAGTGATTCGACCAGCTCGTGAGGTTCCGGTTGTCGTAGCCGAACTCGTTCTTGCCGACCCGAATCTCGTTCAGCGCCCGATTGCTGAGGACCCGCGTCAACTGCCCGAGGTACTCGTTGTTGTACTCCGCCGTCGTCGCCGTGGCGGCCGGATGGTTCGTCGCGGACGGCAGACCGAACGGCTCCCACAGCCGGCCCCCGGACACCTTGCCCATGAGCCGCATCTGCGGCGAGAGCTGGTAGTCGAGGCGCCCGCCTCCCTTCTTTTGCGTGTTTGTCCCCTCGATCGAGGCGTTGAAGAACGGGTACGGCGTGCGCCAGATGCCGACTTTCGGCTCGCGCTCGTACTCGTAGTTGGTGAAGAAGTGGATCCGGTCGCGCAGGATCGGCCCGCCCACCGCCGAGCTGTACTGCTGGTTATTGATCGGCTCGACAAGACCCAGGACCCGGTTTTCCGAGTTGAACTGGCTGCGGCGGAAGTTGGTGCGCAGCAGACCCGAAAGCCGGTTCGTGCCGGACCTGGTGATCACGTTGACCTGGACGCCGGTGGACCGGCCCTGCGTCGCATCGAACCGGTTCGCGATGTACTGGAACTCCGCGATCGAGTCCTGGCTGTAGCGCGGCTGGCCGCCGGAGCCGAAGTCCGACGTGATCGTCTGGCCGTCGACGTTGACGAGAAATTCCCGGGTCTCGTTGTTGTTCCGGTCCACCAGGACGCGCTCGGAGTTCTCCCGGGAGCTCGCGACGGGGACCTGGCGACTGCCCGGCGCCAGCAGGGCGAGCGCGATGTAGTTGCGGCCGTTCACCGGGAGCTCGGCCACCTGGCGCGGATCGACGTTCCCCCCGAGCACCGACGTCGTCGTCTCGAGGAGCGGTGCCGCGCCGGTCACCGTCACGGTTTCCGTAATGGTGCTCAGTGAGAGCTCCGCGTTGACCGCGGCCGTCTGGCCGACGAGCAGCTCCACGGCGCGCGTCTGCACGTTGAATCCCGTGAGGGCCATCGTCACGACGATGCCGCCGACGCGGACGGGGAGCCGATAGGTCCCTCGCTCGTCGGTGACCGTTTCGAAGGTGTTGCCCGTCGCCTCGTGCACGGCGCGCACGGTGACGCCCGGCAGCACCGCACCCGACGTATCGGTGACGGTTCCGGTCAGGGCCGCTTCCTGGGCGAAGACTGGAACGGAGACGATCAGGAGGGTGAAAGCGACGACGAACCCGACGCCCGCGCGCGATCTCATGTTCGACCTCCTCTGTGGTGCCGAGTGTAGTCTCGGATCCGCGACGCCGCCGATGAAGCCGGAAGGTCCTACTGCAGTGGCGCGATTCTAGAGATCGCCGGGGGGCGTGTCAATTCTAAAGAGGGCCCATACTTATGCGACCCTGGGCCCTGAATTCGCTCCCCACAGCACGCCCTGAATTCGCCGCTCCCCACAGCGCAGATTGCCCCGGGGCACGCGCAGATTGCGGGGGCACAGCGGGCACACACCTCTTGGCGCAGGGCTACGGGGTGAAGTATGCTCTCGCCCACTTTACGCGAACCTTGACCGGGAGGCCGCTATGAGGTTGTTCGTCGCTCTCGTCGTTTCCCTGGTCGCCCTCGGATCACCCGCGGTCGCCCAGATCACGTCCGCGACCATCTCGGGCACCATCAAGGATGAAACCGGCGGCGTCCTACCGGGCGTCGACGTCGTCATCAGCAATCTCGACACCGGTGTGACGCGAAGCGTTGTCACCGACGAGAACGGCTACTACACGGTGCCCGGACTGGCGCCGGGCCGCTACGAGGCGCGCGCCACGCTGCAGGGGTTTTCCACCGCCGTGCAGAGCGGCATGGTCCTGGAGGTCGCGCAGCAGGCGGGCCTGAACCTCGTCCTGAAGCTCGGGGCGGCGGAAGAGACGATCACCGTGACGGGTGAGAGCCCGCTGGTCGACGTCCGGAGCTCCGCGCTCTCGGCCGTGGTCGACCAGAAGACGATCGAGGAGCTGCCGCTCAACGGTCGCAATTACATTGCGCTCGCGACGCTGCAGCCGGGCATCGTCCATTTCACGGAGAAGGTCAGCACATCGCCTGCGCAGCGCGGCGTCCAGTTGAACATCAACGGCATGGGAGGGCGGTCGAACAGCTACCTCATCGACGGCGCCAACATGCGCGGGTACGCGGGCCACGCGACGGTCACGGCGGGCGACAGCACGCTCGGCGTCGAGACGATCCAGGAGTTTCGCGTCGTCACCAACTCGTTCTCGGCCGACTACGGACGCGTCATGGGCGGCGTCGTCAGTATCGCCACCAGATCGGGGACCAACGTCCTGCACGGCTCGGCGTTCGAGTTCTTCCGCAACAGCAAGATGGACGCGCGCAACTTCTTCGACGTGGGAGACCCGGCGCCGTTCACGCGGCATCAGTTCGGCGGCGCCGGCGGCGGGCCCATCGTGCGGAACCGGATCTTCTTCTACGGCGGGTTCGAACGGCTGCAGGAGGATCTCGGGACGACGGTGATCACCGCCGTGCCGACGGCCGCCGCCCGCATGGGTGCGGTCAATCCGGCGGTCAGGCCCTACCTCGATCTCTATCCGCTACCGAACGGCCCCGACCTGGGGCCCGGCATCGGGCAGTACAGCTACGAGTTCAACCGCGCGACACGGGAAAACTTCGCGCAGGGTCGCGTCGACATCGAGCTCTCAGAAAAGGATCTGCTCTTCGTTCGGCATACCTACGATGGATCGAGCCAGTTGTCGCCCGTCTCGAGCGGCGCAATTCAGACGACAGGGGTGCCGCAGTTCTATACGACCTCGGTTTCGGGCAACCACTTCTTCACGGCCGAGGCGAAGCGGACGGTTACGCAGAACCTGCTCAACACGGCGCGTTTCTCCTCGAGCATCCTCACCTACGAGCAGAACGCGGCCAACACGCTGAGTCAGCCGCTGTCGTTCGTGTCGGATGCGCCGTTCATGGGTCTGATTCTGATCGGGGGTCTCTCACAGATCGGCAATTACGCCGCCGAGCCGTCGACGCAGAACATCGACTACTTGACGTGGAGCGACGACATCACCTACACGAGGGGCAAGCACCTGCTGAAGACCGGCGTGCTCATCGAGCGTGCGTTCGCGGACAAGCTGACGACGGTCAACAGCCGGGGGACGTACACCTTCGCGAACATGGCGCAATTCTTCGCCGGGACGCCGACCCGTTTTCAGGGCAACGCGCCGGGAGCGGAGTTCAGGCGCCAGCGCCCGAACACGCTCTTCGGCTTCTACCTCCAGGACGACTACCGGATGACGTCGAACCTGACCCTGAACCTCGGCGTTCGCTATGAGTTCTTCACGGTGCCGAAGGATAGGAATGGCCGGGATGCGTATATCCCCGACATCCTGACGTCCACAGACACGGTGCTCGGCGGACCGTTCCGCAACCCGTCGCTTAAGAACGTCGCGCCACGAGTCGGCTTTGCGTGGGACGTCACCGGCGATGGCCGGACGGCCGTGCGCGGCGGGAGCGGGCTCTATTACGACACCGACAGCCCATTCAACAGCTCGCTCGGCGTCTCCATCCAGACACCGCCGTTCGTGAACGTGGTCAACATCACCGGGGCGGGGATTCCGTTTCCGACGCCGGTGATTTCCGCCAGTGGGGCCGCGGGTGGACGAACCGTGCGCACGCTCGATTACAACATCAAGCAGCCGAAGGGCTGGACCTACAACCTCAACCTGCAGCGGGAGCTGGTGGCGAACTGGGCGATGACGGTCGGATACGCCGGCTCGCGCGCGTACGACCTGGTCAGCCTCATCGAAGCGAATCCCGTCGTGCCGGTGATCCGCGCGGACGGCTCGATGTTCTTCCCGGCCGGCGCTCCGCGGCGCAATCCCGCCTGGGGCAGCATCGACTATCGGACGTCCGACGGACGCTCCACGTACCACGCGCTGCAGGCAGGCCTGATGAAGCGCTTCAGCGACGGCTACCAGGTCCAACTGTCCTACACGCTCAGCAGGGCGATGGACAACGCGGACGGCCAGGTGAGTACTGACACGGTGTCGTCAGCCGTCTTTGCGCAGAATCCATACGACCCGGATGCGGAGTGGGCGGTTGCCGCGTTCGACGCCCCGCATGTCTTCTCGGCGAACGCCACCTGGGAGCTCCCGGTGTTTCGCGGCAACCCGGTTCTGAGCGGTTGGCAGTTGAACGGGATCGTGTCGCTCCACACCGGGTATCCGTTCTCGCCGTCGATCCAGACGATCAACTGGTCGCGCAGCGGCAACATCTCGGCCAACGCCGAGGATCGACCCAACGTGAAGCCGGGTACGGATCCCAAGAAGATCATCACCGGCGATCCGAACCGATGGTTCGACGTCAGCGCCTTCGAGCTGCCGCTGCAGGGGACGTTCGGCAACACGCCGCGGAACTACCTGCGCGGGCCCGGTTTCGCCAATGTCGATATGTCGCTCGTGAAGAACCAGGCGGTCGGCGCGAACAACCGGGTGCAGATCCGGCTGGAAGTGTTCAACCTGCTCAATCGAGCGAACTTCTCCACGCCGACCCGGCCTGTCTTTGCCGGCGCCAATCAGAACGAGGCGCCGCTCGCCACCGCCGGCAAGGTGACCAGGACCGTCAACTCCTCGCGGCAGCTGCAGTTGGGGATCAAGTTCATGTTCTGACGGCAGGACCCCTTGCCTCCCGGTCATGCCATCGTTGGCGCCACTTCGATCGTGTGACCGGGAGGCTGCTCCATGAGGCTGTTCGGCGCGTCCGCACGAGCGATGACGTTCATCGCACTGCTGGCCCTGTGCCTCTGTGACTCTGTGGCCTGTTTGACGCGACTTTTTTTGAAATTGACAGCCTTTCCTGTCGCCTCTAGAATCACCCCACTTAATTCCCGGCCGTTTCCTACCGACCTCGCCAGCCCGTGGGGCTGACGAAGCCGATCGTTGACCGCACTCGTATTCAAGAGGAGGTCGTAATGAGATCGAGCCTGGTCCGGTTGATCGTTGCTTCCACACTTCTGATCCTGCCAATCATGGTGCACGCGCAGGACATCACAGTCAGCGCGCTGGTCAGTGGCACAGTAACAGACTCGACGGGCGGCGTGCTGCCCGGCGTCACATTACGGGCGGTCCACGCGGCCACTGGCAACACTTTTGAGGCGGTGACCGACGAGCTCGGGACCTATCGCATGCCTGTTCGCGTCGGCGTCTTCCGAGTCACAGCGGAGCTGCAGGGCTTCACTGCCCCGACCCGCGAAGTGGAGCTGTTCGTGGGACAGACCGCCGTGGTGAATCTGCAGATGAAGCCCACAGGCGTCACGGAGTCGATCACCGTGACCGGTGAGGCGCCGCTGATCGAAACCACCACCTCGGCGCTGGGGGGCAACGTCGATCCCCGCCAGGTGGGAGAGCTCCCGGCGAACGGCCGGAACTGGATCAGTCTGGCCATGCTGGCGCCGGGGAGCCGGACGGTCCCCCAGGCGAGTTCGCGAGAAAACTCGGAGAAGCCCCTGCCGGACAGGAACAACAACGAG